>JAFGHX010000432.1 GCA_016929905.1 Kiritimatiellia bacterium | reverse complement strand
TGGCAAATGCGCTAAATTCCCGCAACCTCGTTCTGCATCTCCCTTGGCCCGCCGTAGCTTCCGAGCGAAGGCGGCTCCGTGGCTCAGTGCCTCCGTGGTGAATCTGCCTCCGCTCACGCGTATTTTCGGATTAGGGGCGTCTTCCGGGGGCTTGACAAGGCCACGCGCGTTTGCCATTCTGGTATACCAGTGGAATGCCGGAGGAGGCCGGATGTGAACAAGAACGAGGTGTTCGAGGCGATTCGGGCCCGGATCGCGACCGCGCGGCTCCAGCCGGGCGACTGGCTCTCGGAACGCGCGCTCGAGCGGGAGTATGGGCTGAGCCGCACGCCGTTGCGCGAGATTCTGCAGCGTCTGGTGGCGGCGGGCCTGCTGGAGGTGCACCCCGCGAGGGGGCATCGGGTGCGGCGTCTGTCGGCGCCGGATGTGGCGCGGGTCTATGAAGCGCGCGAGGCGGTGGAAGGCATGCAGGCGCGGCTGGCCTGCCTGCGCGCGGACGCCGCGTTTGCGGCGGCGCTGCGCGGGCTGCGGGGCAAGCTGACGCGACTGGACGCGGCGCGGCATCCGGCCCGGGGCGTGGCGCTGGGCACGGCGCTGCACGACCGGGTGGCGGCGATGGCGGGCAACGCGCATCTGCTTCGCGCGTACGAGGATCTGAGGAACCAATCGGCTCTGCTTCGGAACCTGTTGGGGCGGGTGGGTACGGCGGAGGAGGCGTCGCGGCGGGAGCATCTGGCGCTGATCGAGGCGTTGCTGGCCGGGGACGCGGACGGGGCGGAGGCGGCGGCGCGCACGCACCTGCGCGGCGCGTGCCGCCGCCTGGTGGAGGCGTCGGTCGCGGAATTGCGCGGCCTGTTGAATGGAGGCGACGCATGACGGCGGGAATCGAGCCCTATGCGGGCAACCCGCGCTATTGGCAATACCGCGGCGAACCGGCACTGCTGGTGGGCGGCTCGGACGACGAGAATGTGTTCCAGTGGCTGGAACCGGAAATGGAGCGGCACCTGGACCTGCTGGTCTCGGTGGGCGGCAACTATGACCGTTGTACCATGACGGGGCGGCCGGACCGCGGGTTCGAGGTCTATCCATGGGCGCGCCTGCCGGACGGGCGCTACGATCTGGGCCGGTGGAACGAAGAGTACTGGACGCGTTTCGAGCGCTACCTGCGCGCCTGCCACGCGCGGGACATCGTGGTGCAGCTCGAACTGTGGGCCACCTACGACTACCTCGCCGGCTGGTCCGAGCGCTGCCCGTTCTGCCCGGCCAACAACGTGAATTTCGGGTTCAGCCCCGAGACGATTCTGCGCCCGGCCTACAAGCCGTTCGTCGAGCCGTTCCACTTCTATTTCACGGTCCCCGAGTTGCTGAACGACCCGGCCGTTCTGCGCTTTCAGCAGGCGTTCGCGGACCGCGTGCTGTCGTTCGCGTTGCGCTACGACAACATCCTGTACTGCGGCGACAACGAGTACCATCCCAACCAGCCGCCGGAGTGGTTCCGGTACTGGGCGCGCCACATCAAGGCGCGCGCGGCGGAAGCGGGCAAACGGGTCCAGGTCGGCGTCATGAACCAGCACGACGCGGGCCTGAAGCGCCTGCTCAGCCGGGGCGACGCGCTGCCCGACTACGTGAAGGAACGGGTGGGCAAACCCTCGAGCTACCTGCTGAACCGGAACCTGCTCGAGACGCTCGATCGCCCGGACCTCTACGATTACGTGGACCTGGCCGGCAATTCGAACAACCGGGGCCAGGAACACTGGGACAACCTGCAGACGGTGCGGACCTACGTGGCGGGCGCGCCCCGCCCGATCAACCACGACAAGGTTTACGGCGCCGATCTCGGCATGAAATGGCCCACGTGGGAGGGGGTGAACCAGTTCTGGCGCAACGTGCTGGGCGGGGCGGCCTCCGTCCGCTTCCACCGGCCGCCGACCGGTCTGGGTCTGTCGGCGCTGGCCCAGGCGAACATCCGCGCGGTGCGCGCCTTTGCCGGCCGCATGAAGCCCTGGGAATGCGAACCGCACCCCGAGCTCCTGGGCGAACGCACGGAGGACGCGGCGTACTGCCTGGCCCGGCCCGGCGAACGCTACGGGCTCTACTTCACCGGCCGGGGCGGACCCGGCTGGGTGCGGCTGCGCCTGAGCGGCAAGGAGCGGACTCGCTGGACCCTGACGTGGATCAACGTCGGTTCGGGGCAAGGCGCGGAACCCATCCCATTCGCCGTCAACGAGCCGGCCGTCCAGATGCCCTTGCGCGGCAGCGACTACGGCTGGGCCGCGGTTGTCGAGCGGAGCGCGGAGGATCGCGGATGAAGACGATCCTGATAACGGGCGCGACGGGTCGGCTTGCCGCCAGCCTGCGCCGGCATTGGGCGGGCAGGCATACGCTGCGCCTGCTGAGCCTGACGCGGGACGGCGATCCGGCGGTGCAGGAAGCGGACTTGCGCGTCTGGGACCCGCGCTGGACGACGCTCTTCGAAGGGGTTGACGCGGTGGTCCACAACGCGGCCCTGCAGGGCGTCCGGGACTGGGGCGCGCTGCTGCCGGCGAACATCGACGGCACCGTGTTCGTCTTCGAGGCGGCGGTGCGGGCGGGGGTGAAGCGCGTGATTTTCGCGAGTACGAACCACGTCATGGGCGGCTACAAGGACGGCGCGCAGACCGCGATCGCGGCGGACACCCCGCCGCGCCCGGGCATGGTCATGGCCACCGAGGACGGTGGCGTGCGCAGCACGGTCGGCTACGGCGCGACCAAGGCGGCAGGCGAGCGTATCGGCAAATGCTACGCCGACATGCACGGGCTTTCCGTGATCGCCGTGCGGATCGGGAGCTGCCGCTGGACGCCCGAGACGGCGGACCCGCACAGGATCCCCTGGCTCAAGGCGATGTGGCTCTCGGAACGCGACTACTGCCATCTGATGGATTGCTGTATCGGCGCGGATCCGGCGCTGCGGTTTGCGATCGTCAACGGCATGTCGAACAACACGGGAATGCCCTGGCGCCTGGACGAGGCGCGGCGTCTGCTCGGGTACGAGCCGCGGGACGACGTGGCCCAAACGGAGTGGGCACGATGACAGAAGACAAGGGAGACACCATGAATCCGATCGGCTACCTGCGACCGAAACACGCCTCGGAGATCGAACGCTCGCCCTGGGGCGTTCAGATGCTGGCCGTGCACTACCTGCCGGACGAGTTTCCCGTGGACGACATCCGCGAGAAGACGCTGGCCGCCGGGTTCAAGTGGGTGCGGCTGCCCGTCAACTGGGCGCGGCACGAGCGCGCCAAGGGCGAGTTCGACTGGCGCGTGCTGGACAGGGAAATCGCCGCGCTCACGCGCCACGGCGTCCGCGTCTTCTTCGAGCCGACCCTGTACGGCGACGCCGTCCCGTCCTTCCACGGCGGCAGCGCCGACGCCTCGCAGGACGCCGTCCTGAAGTCGCCCGCGATCATGGACGGGTACTGCCGCTTCGTCCTGAAGCTGGCCGAGCAGTACCGCGACCAGGTTCACCACTATCAGCTCGGCAACGAGGTGCAGTTCGCCGACCCGGCCGACTACGCCGCGCTCGTGAAGCGGTTCGCCGTTCCCTTCCGCGCCATTCATCCCGAGCACAAGATACTCCTGAGCCTGACCAACCTGCGCACGAACGGCCGCGACTTCCTGGTCAACCTGCTCGCCGATCCCGAGGCCGCCCGCGAGATCGACGTCTTCTGCGGGCACACGTACGAGCCGTGCCCGGAAGTCGGTTCGGAAATGAACCGCGCCGCGCTGGCCGCCGCGCGCGAGAAGAAGCCCGGCCTGGTCTACTGGATGGGCGAAGCCGGCTGGCCGTCCTCGTCGAACACCATTCACAACCCGCATTCCATGCCGTACGGCCTCGCGATTCAGGCGAAAGGCGCGTTGCGCCGCATGGTGAACGACCGGCTGGACTCCGCGGAGCTGAGCATCTACTTCATCAACGTCGAGCATTTCGGCAAGCACATCAACCACGTGGAACGGGGCGGAGCCCGGGGCTACGACCCGAAGACGGCGACGGGGTTCAACACGAAGGGGCTGATCCAGCACACCACCTGGCAGCCCAAGCCGGCGTACTACGCGCTGCGGAACCTGAACGCGCTGATCGACGGCACGTTCCGCGTCGTCGAGGGCGCGATCGAGACGGAGGTTGTGGACCCCGGCATCTTCTACGGCGTCGGCACGGCCGATCCGCGGCCGTACAACAGACCGTGGCTCGCACGGATGCACAACGGGCGCCACCCCTTGCTCGCCGGCTGGGTCGCCTGGCGCCCGCAGGAGCTCATTCAGCCCGGCGTCGTCCGCGTGTCCTGCCCGGACCTGGCCTGGCAAGACCCCGTTCGTGTTGACCTGCTCTCGGGCGCCGTGTACGAGGCCGCCGTCGTCAACGGCGCGCTCGAAATGCCGCTGGCGGACTACCCCGTCATCGTCACGGAGCGCGCCGCGGTGGACCTCGCCGCCGCGCCCCAGCAGCCTTCCTACGCCGAAATCCGCGCCAAGCTCCGCCTGACCTATTCGCGGGTGGACACGCGCGGACTCGTCAACTTCTACACGCGCTTGCGGGAGGTCTGAACCCGTGGACATCGCCATTCAGAGCGACCAAGACGTCGAAACGATCGTGCGGCTGTGCCGGGAGACGGGCGTGAAGCATGCCCTCTGGTCCCTGCGCGGCCGGGTCGAAGTGCGCGGCGAACCCATGCCGGACGAGGCGGAGCTGGCCCGCGGCCGCGACGCATTCCGCAACGCCGGCATCCGGCTGGCGGCGCTGATACCGCCCGCCCCTTCGCGCGAGGCCGTGTTGGGCGAGAACGAGTCGGAAACGCACGCCTGCGCCGGGTTCCTTCGCGAACTGGGCAGGCTCAACGTCCCGATGGCGCTCTGCTACCCGTTCGACCGGTTCCTGAACTACAAGGTTCGGTATGCGCCCGACCAGCCGCCGCTCGAAGTGATGCCCGGTCAGCCGCGCTGGCCCGCCGTGCTCGAATTCTTCGAGCGCATGGCGGCGGCGGCGCGGGAAGCGGGCGTGCGGCTCGCCAACCATGTCTTTGCCACGCCGGTCATGAAGGGCATTCTCGACGCGGTTGCCAACCCGGCGCTCGGGGTGGTGTACTGCACCGGCGCCTACATCTTCGGGCATGACCCCTATGCCGGAATCCGGCTCTACGGGGCCGACCGCATCTTCCTGGCGCACGCGCGGAACCTGGCGCGGCGCGGACCGGGCCGGGCGGGCCACGTGGAAACGCCGCTGCCGGACGGCGACCTGGACATGCCGCGCTATGTCCGCGCGCTGCGCGAAGCCGGCTACGACGGGCTCCTGATCCCCGAGCATGCCGGCGAGGCCGGCCTGGCCGAGTCCGTCTCGTATCTCAGAACGCTGCTCGCGCGAACCGCGCGCGCGGCGCGCACGGGCGGGAGGAGCCGGCCATGAAGACGCGGCCGCACGGCATCATTCCACCCCTGGTCACCCCGCTGGATCGCGACCTGCGCATCGACACGGGCGTCTTGCGCGAGCTGATCCGGCACGTGCTGGCCGGCGGGGTGCATGGCATCTTCCTCTGCGGCACCACGGGCGAGTTCTACGGGTTCGACCCCGACGAGAAGCGCGTCCTGTTCGAGACCGCGGTGGCCGAAGTCCGGGGGCGCGTGCCGGTCTATGCCGGGACGGGCGCCATCGCCACGCGCGAGGTGCTGGCCCTGACCCGCATGGCTGAAGCCGTCGGCGTCAACGCCGTCTCCGTCCTCACGCCCATGTTCGTCAAGCCGACCCAGGACGAACTCTTCGCGCACTACCAGGCCATCGCCGAGAGCACGACGCTGCCCGTGCTGCTCTACAACAACCCGGCCAAGACGGGGGTGAACCTGGACGTCCGCACGATCGAACGCCTGGCGGCGCTCGATAACATCGTCGGCATCAAGGACAGCAGCGGCGATTTCACGCGGCTGAGCGAGTACATCCGCGCCACGCGCGGCGCCGACTTCGCCGTGCTCTCGGGCAAGGACACGCTGATTCACGCCTGCCTGTGCCACGGGGGTGCGGGCGCGGTGGCCGCCAGCGCCAACGTCGCGCCCCGGCTCTGCGCCGACATCTACGACCGGCACGTTGCCGGCGACACGGCGGCCGCCCTGGCCGCCCAGGAACGTCTCGCGCCGCTGCGCATGGCCTTTGAACTCGGCACCTTCCCGGCCGTCATCAAGGAGGCGCTCGATCTAGTCGGCATCCGGGCCGGCCCGTGCCTCGCGCCCGTCGGGCGACTGGGCGACGAACAACGCGCCAACCTGCGCCGCATTCTCGCGCGCATGGGGCTGACGGGAGAGGCGCTGACTTGAGGCTCGTCTCGGACGCGTGGCCTCAGCGCGGAAGCGGCGCCTCGCCACTCTGCCACGCGCCGGGCGGTCGTACTCCTAATCGTACTCATCGCTCGACAGGCGATGGATGAGTACGAGAAATGAGCGGGTCGCGACGCTCCGGCGCACGTCGGCCGCCGCCTCCGCGCCAACGGCGTCCGCCTGCGCGATAGAATCGAGGATGATCGCAAGCGCGCATCCGCGCTTGACGAGCGCAGCAGCCCGGCCTTTCCCTACATTGCGCCCGCACCGGCGCCTGCGACCATGTCCCGCCCTCCGTGCACCTGCCCATTCAGATCCCCGTCAAAGTGGAACACAACCGTCGCCTTCGAATCAAGTTCCGCCCGTTTCGGCGGGGTGAAGTCACCGGTGTAGCGGGGCGCGGCGGACACGCGCACTTCGTCAATCGGCCAGCCGAGCGGGCCCGCACCCGTGATCGCCGCGCCGAGTTGGACAAAGAACGGTTCGGCGTCCTTCCGCCAATCCCGATCGCGCAGGTTCGGCTTCGCTTTCCCGGAAACCTGCTTGCCGTCAACGTAGATCTCGAATGAGAGATCCGCCGCGGCCGCGGCGGACCATTGCGCCGCGACGTGATGCCAGCCGCCGTCTGCAGGCGGCCCCACCGACCCGCGGGCCGTGAGGCTCTGGAACTCGCCCGTCGAGAGCACCCCGTTCAGGCGGCCTTTGACGATCTTGAGCGACAGCGCGCTCTGATTGTCGTTGTTCGGATAGTCCCAGCGAACCGGCCCCTGGAAGAAGAGGAACTGAGAGGGCGGCGGCCCGAACCGGGGCGTGTTGCGTGGCTGCGGGTCGACATGAACCCACATCTCGAGCGTGCCCTGCCGCGAATCGAACAGCGGGACGCCCTCGTGCAGAGCTGAAAAGTGCGCCAGGCCTGCCAGGGCCTGGCCGCTCACTCCGGGCGCGAATTGCGCCGCGAACGTGCGCGATTTCGGCTCGCCGTACTGACGGCGGAAGGTCCAACTCCCTTCCTTCGCCGTCAGGACGAAGTCCAGGTGCAAACCCGGCTCCGGCGTGCCGGCCAGCACGTGAACCGGCGTGCGGGTCCTGTAGAGCAGTTGCACATCCTGCTTCTCGAACACCGTTACCGTCGCCTTGCGCGCGTTGCCGGAGAACGCGTCCACGCGCAGGCTCGCCTCGTGGAGCGGGCGGGTCGTGTCGAAATCCAGGTCGAGCACCACCTCGTACCCGGTCCCGTCGGCGATCGTCACACCGCCGGCCTGCCCTTTCGTGACGTTGAACGTGATGATCGGCGCGGGCTGAGCCGGAGCCGTCTTGAGGAAATGCAGCTCCGCGAACTTGGACGGGGTGTGGAAGCCGGCCCCATCCAGGACTACCGTCGACGCGCTCTCGCGTTTGCCGTCGGAGCGGACCAGGTTCCGGCACAGGTTCGCGCGCCAGGTCCCGCCCCGCTTCGGCTTGGTCCCCAGCTCTTCGGCCGGGATCCAGGCTTCGACGGTCCAGCGGTCTGGATGGCGCGCGACGACATAACGGGCCCTGGAGGAGAACCCTTTCCCGTCCAGGACCAGGCGCCCGCCGGCCTCTTCCTTCTTGCGCGAATCCAGAAACGATCCGTCTGCACCCCAGATGTAATGCTGATACGTGCGCCCATCACTGTTCGAATCGATGAACAGCTCGACCGAATGCGACTGGTTCCAGCCGTGATCCTCGCGCTTCCTCGCGGTCGGCTGGATCCGGTCCGCACCCGGATCGTAGGCCGTGAACCCGACATAGAGGCCCGTGTCGTCGTAGAGCAGGCGCCCTTCCGTCTCGCGCTCGGCCGGGGTCGAGGTCTTGTGGTTGACGAAATGCTCGTTCCTGTAGGCCTGCTCCCACGCCGGTTCCGACAGGCGCCCGTCGATCGTGGGCGGGTCCGAGCACGGCACGGCATAGAGTGCGCGTTCCCGGATCGCGGTCTTGAACCATTTGGGGGCGTTGAACCGCTCGAACATTGCATCCATCTCCTTCTCGAACGTGGCAACGGTCTCTTCGAGCGGCGCGTAATCCCATTCGTAGAACTGGCCGAAGGTCCAGACGAAGTTCGGGTTGCGGCGCGGGGTGCAGGGATTGCTGCGCATCCAGCCCCAGCGCTCGTTCCAGGCTTGTTTGCCCGCCGCAATGATCTGGCGCGCCTCGGCCATCAGGCGCTTGGCCGTCTCCATATCGCCCGCGATCACGGCCGGTTTCGCGGCCAGCATGCGGGACTGGTACTGGGACACGTAGCGGGAGACCACCAGCGCGCGGTACAGCTCGCCGAACCGCATGGTGGCCGCCTCGCTGGGGATCGGTTTGCGGCCCGCCTTGATCGCTGAATCATAGACAACGCGCGCCTGCTCGATAGAGTCGAGTGCCCGCTTCGTGGCCGCCTCCATCTCCTGCATCATCGCCGGCGCGTTCGTCAGGTTATGGCTCTGGACAAACGTTTCAGGGCGCACGATGAACTTGTAGGAAATGTTCGAGTCGTAGACGGGCCCCATGTACGGGCCGATCTCGCGCCCGTAGAAATTGTTGCTGACCCGCTCGATATGCTTCAGCGCGGCCTCGCGCGGCTCGATGTGGCGCGTGATCTCGCTGCCACCGTGCCGGTCGCCCATCATGCGCGCGCCGGGCGAGTTCACGTTCCAGCCGTATTGCGCGGCCATCATCTCGGATTCGTAGTTGATGCCCCAGGAACAGTCGGGCGAGTAGTACAGGTCCTGGTAGCCGGGCCGGAAGAACGTCTTGAGCACGCCGCTCCCGATCGAGAATTCCGGGTTCCAACCATGCCCGGGCTTGTGCTCCATGTAGATCTCGAACGGCAGATCGCCGTAACACTTCGTCATCAGTGCATAGCGATAGTCATAGGTTTCACGCTGACAGATGAACACGTCGCGCGGCAACAGCTTGCCGAGCCGGGTCATGAACGCCATCAGTTCCGCGCTGCGCTGCTCGGCCAGCTCGCGCGCGTTCGGGATGTTGCCGGACGAGCGGATGATGTCCTTCTCGAGCAGTTCCGGATCGATCTTGTTACCCGAATACGGATAGACCACGGCCGTCATCCTGAAATCGGGCATCTGTTCCTTCATGATCCGGTAATAGGTCCGGAACACGTCGTTGTCGGCCGCCGCATGGTCGTCGCCGTATTTGGCGCGGCAATGCTCGCAGCGGTCGTTCCACTTGCCGGGGTTCTCCCATCCGCCCCCGTCACAGGCATGGATGTAGATCCAGTGGATACCCGCGCGCTTCATGAGGTCGGCGAACCTGCGCGCGCGCTCTTCGTGCACATCCAGCAACGTCCAGCAGAAATAGGATTTGTGCACGCGATGATCGACACACCGGCTCTTGCGCGGGTCGTCCTTGTCCTGCGGGTACTTGCCGATGTTCGTGTGGATCGATTCCATGTAGTAGACGCCGCGCGCGCGCGCATAGTCGCTGAGCGCCCGCATGTACTCGCATTCTTCCCCGCTCCCGTTCAGAAAATGGACCAACGGTGACCAGCTCAGGTTGATCTTGTGGCGCAGCATGAAATCGACGTACGGCTTGCCCTCCGCCACGAAACGGGTGCCGACCTTCGCCAGCGTCTTGGCGTCCTTCTTGTTCCGCGCACGCAACAGTTCCCAGGCCGAGCCGCCTGCTTTGGAGGGCGGCCGCCCGATCCGGCGCCACGGGAAGTCGGGCCAGTCCGACACAGTCACCGGAGACAACTCGACCTGCCCGTTTGTCGGCACGGCGCCACCGGGCGTCTCGAGCAGGTGCCGGCAGGTGACCGCGGCGTAGAGCGCGCCCTGCGCGTCGTGCCCGCAGAGCACCATCACGATCGCGCCACCCCGCTTGTGGGTCGCGATGCCGTAGCCTTCATGCTGGGCCGGCACCTGCACGGAGTGCGCGGCCTGGATCGCCGGCATCGTGCCCTGGCCGGCGACACCGAGCACGATCGTGATGCCGCTGGCAGCGCTGAGCTCGTTCAACCCGCCGCGCACGACCGGCAGCGGCTGTGCAGCCAGTTCCTGGGTCAAGCGCTGGTTGATCTCCTCGGCGCCCACCGCCAGTTTCGGCTCGGCTGACGTCAGCAGGATCCGCGCGTCCCGGAGCGGCACCGCCGCGCCGAGCACCTTCATCTCGCGCGGTTGCGGGATGATCAGGTCAGGGCCGCTCGGCCCGCGGCCGGCGGCTGTGGCAACTGTTGCCGTCAACAACCAGGCCAGTAAGCCAACTCGTGCGTCTGTCATGGCTCGTATCTCCCTCTTGTGACGCCGTCAAGCGCGGAGAGACCGCGCGATTTCGACTGCAATCGACCGCAATCGACTGCTGTCGACTGCTACCGATTCCCCCTCCCCCATTCATCATTCATCATTCATCACTCAGCGTTTCCCCTTCCCTCCGCCCCACCAGACCTCGGCGAACTTCTCGATATCCTCGAACCCGTCCCCGCCCTTCTTGCTCCAGGAGCTGTAGACGACGCCGTCGACCAACCGATCGGCATCCGTGCCGACCTCGTCCATCGCTTTCATCCAGCCTTGGTACTGTTTGTCGATCCGGGACGTGTCGTAGTACGTGCAGAAGATCTGGCGCAGGCCCTGTTTCGCGAAGAACTTCATGTGCTCCGCGCCTTTGGAGCCGCCGCCCCAGATCCAGATGTTCAGCCCTTTCGGCAGGTTCTTACCCGCACCTTCACACGTGTTGCGCATCAAGTAGTAGTTCGCGTGCGCGTTGTGGGTGGGTGTGAACATGTCGTGCCAGCTGTGGATCGGCTTGCCGCCGCCTTCGCGCATGACGATCTGGTACGTGCGCTGCAGCGCCGCGTTTATCATCTGGCCGCAGGTCTCGAATTCCAGGCTCTTCGGTTCCCAGCCGCCGACCCGCATCTCGTCGAACCAGATCAGGTACCCGTCCGGATCCGCGGCGCGCCGCAAGGTCCGTACCTCATCCGCATACATCTTGAAGACCCCGTCGTAGGTCAGCGACGGGGTCTTGCCGTAGTACTTGCCGTACAGCCCCATATGGTAGCCGGTGTACAGCACCTTCTGCCCTTCACGCAACGCGCCGCCGGGCAGAACCGCGATCTCGGGATGACCCTGCCGCACACCGTAGCGGTTCGGGGACTTCGGGCCCCAGGCCCAGCCGCATTGCGGATCCGTGATCCGGGCATAGTCGCGCCCTTCCGCGTAAGGACGCCCGGCCAGGTCCGTGACCTTGTTCGGCAGTTCCGGGCGCCGGTTAACGTTCAGGAACGGGACATCCGCGATCCGGACATCGTCCAGCCAGAACGTCCCTTTCGTGCCCTTGCCCCAGTTGATCGGCCCGACCAGCAGGCTTACCTTCTCGTTGTCCCAGCTGTTGAACGTGGCCGCCCTGCTGAACCATTCGTTGCGCGGGGTCTTGCGGCCGATAGGCGTGTGCTGCGTGCAGATGTCGCGGTCCTCGTCGCCCTCGCCCGGTACGCGTGCCATGACAATGATGGTCGACTCAAAATCGGCGCTGATCTTGAGCCGGAACGAGACGCGGTACTGGTGGAACGGCTTCACGGCCACACGCTGGACCGGCATCGCGAGCCGGCCGCGCACCTCCTCGAAGTTCTCGACCCGGATACAGGTCTTGCCGTCGTAGGCCTGGCCGGTCTGGTCAATAAACGCGTGCTTGCCGGCTTCCGGCAGGCTCCAACCCGTCGGGACGTTGCCCTCGAACTCTTCGAACGAACCGTTCCGGATCTCGGCGGTGGGCACGGGCACCAGCACGCCGTCCTTCACCACGAGCGGCGCGTCCTTGACAGGAAACGATTCCGCCATCTCGGCGGTGCCGCCGCCCTTGGCGGGCACGCACGTGACGAGCCATTGCATGCCGAGCGATTTCACGAGCTTGCCCAGCTCGCCCAGCCGCTGCTGCCACAGTGCCGTGTCCTCGCCACGAAACCATTTCTCGCGGGTCATGAACACGATCCCGTTGTAGCCGGCTTCGGCCGCGCGACGGACATGACGCTGCACCGCGGGCCACGTCTCCGGCTTCTCCCCGAGTTCGTTGCCCCAGTATTTCAGCAGCAGCCAGCGCACTTTCCAGTCCTTGCGCTGGGTCGGGAGCGGGTCGTCGGCCGCGAGTGCGTGGCCGGCGAGTGTCAGCAACAGCGTGATTGTGAGCCATCTCGTCATTGTGGTTCTCCTCCTTCTTCGACTCCCGTCGACTCCATTCGACTGCAATCGACCCCAATCGACCTCCCGAGTGACCACCCGACGCCGAACGAGACACCCTCCCCTCCCTCTCCCCACGGGGGAGAGGGCTGGGGTGAGGGGGTCCCAGCCGCCGGACCAGGTCCGCCTTCATCCTTCATCCTTCTCCCCTCGTCACCACGGCAATCCACCCGCCCCCATACGCCGGGCCGGTTTCCGTGCGCCGGTACGTCTGCAGGTCGTAGTAGCATGGCCCGATCGCGACCACGTCGCCGCCCTCGACCGTCGCGCGCCGCTGGGGCACCCATTCGCCTTCCGTCACACTGATCCATTTCAGGTCGAAGCTGCCCTCGACCCCGCGCAGGTCGAGCTTGGCCCCGCCCCCGTTCGGCAGGTAGACCGCATACTGCTCGCCCGGCTTAGCGGCGACATAGGCCTGGTTCGGTTCGCAATCGATCAGCAGCTCCATGTGCGGCTCGACGTCCCACATCTTGATCGCGCTCTCCAACTTGCGCGTGGCGGCAATGATCGCCTTGGCCCGCTCGTTCAGTCCGTTCCCGCTGCGCGGCCGATGGAACCGGACCCCGGCACACCCGCCGATCACGTTACGCAGGAACCGGTGAATCCCGTCCTCGTTGCCGCCCGTGCCGAACCGTGCGTAGCCGCCCCCGTAGATCTTCACGTTGTTCACGGGACGCGGGTGCCGGCACACGTTCTCGATCAGCCATTGCATCCGCTGCCAGTGCAGCTCGTGGAAGTTGCGGCTGTTCACCTGCGAGATGTCGGCGAAGGTGTACTCGTCCGGATGGTCGAACAACACCGGGATATGCTCCGCCTCTTCCCCTTTCCACCCGTCATCGAACATATCGGTCGTGTAGACGTTGACCCCTTTCTCCGCCGCGCGATCCTTGATGAACTTCATCCAGTACTGGCCCCAGGGCGCCGGGGTCGACGTCTCGTTGTCCATGCAGTACAGAACGTGACCGCAGTCGAGACTGTACGAGAGAATCTTCGCGACGAATCGCTCTTGGTAGCCGCGGATGAGGTCGAGTTTCGCGTCGTAGTTCGGCATGCCGGGAATCGAATGGAAGAACGGCTGCTTGTCCTTGCCCGGCGGGTCGGGATATTCCTCGGCAAACCCCGTCTCCTCGTAGCTGTAGTTCACGTTGCGGCCCGGATTCCACGGGCTGTCCTGCCAGTGCGAGCCCGACACATCGAACCGGTCCCACACCTCGATCTGAACGAAGATGTCGCGCTCGGCCGTCCAGCCCAGCATCTTCTCGAACCGGGCCCAGTACTCCTCGTTCCACTGTTCCAGGTCGAACGTCTTGTCCGGCAACAGCTTGTGCGGCTTCATCTCGATCGGCTCACGCTGGCTCATCGTGCACCGCACGAAATTCGCGCCCACCTCGACCATCTCGTCCAGGTGCGCTTCCAGTTCGTCGGCCAGAAAGATATGGTCCGTCTTGCTCCCGCCCAACAACAGCACCGGCTCACCCTTGTACTGCCAGTAACGCGGGTTCTTCACATACGGCTGAATCCTGTCCTCGTTTGTCATGCGCTCACTCGCCTCCTTTCCTCGACCCACAAGCCACGTTTTGCCGAACATGGCTACGTCTCCCTGCCCGGCAATCATATTGCATCTCGCATCCGGTCGATTGCAGTCGATCGCAATCGTTCGCCGTCGACCGCCGTCGATTCCCTAAGAAGCCTCCCCGCTCCCCGCTCCGCACTCAGCGCTCCGCGCTTCTGCCACCTCCCCACCACACCCGCGCAAACTCCTCCAGCTTCTCAAACCGTCCATCCGGCGTACCCCAGCTCGAGTAGACCACCCCATCCACCTCGACCCCGGCCTGGTCGATCTCCGTCATCCAGCGCTGGTACTGTTTCTCGATGTCCAAATTGTCGTAATAGGTGCAGATGATCTGGTGGAGGTTCTGCTTGCCGAAATACCCGAAGTGTTTAGCGCCGTTGCGGCCGCCGCCCCAGACCCAGATGCGGAGCCCGTTCGGCAGGTTCTCGCCGGCGCCCGCGGCCGTGTTGCGGAGCAGGTAGTAGTTGCCGTGCGCGTTGTGGGACGGGGTCAGCATGTCGTGCCAGGTATGGACCGGCTTGCCGCCGCCCTCCCGCATGACGATCCCGTACGCACGCTTCAGCGCCGCGTTGATCAAGTCCCCGCACGTTTCGTATTGCAGCGACTTGGGTTCCCAGCCGCCCACCCGCATCTCGTCGAAGTACATCATGTACCCGTCCGGGTCCGCGACCTGCCGCAGGACCCGCACCTGGTCGGTATACCGCTCAAAGACCCGGTCGCTCGTGAGCGAGGGCATCGGCTTGAGCAGATCCATATCGAGGGAGCGGGTCAGCCGCCGCAACTCGCCGAGCCGTTGCTGCCACAACGCCGCCTTGTCGCCCTCGTACCACGACTCGTCACGGTCGCCGAAAACGATCCCGTTGTAGCCCGCCTTCGCCGCGCGACGGACCCGGTCCTGCATTTCCTCCCACGCGTTCGGAATCTTCTCCAGCGCGCCGCCCTGGTACTGGAACAACGCCCAACGCACTTTCCAGTCCTTGCGCTGGGTCGGGCGGGGCTCGTCGGCGTGGGCGGAAAGAGCCAGTGTCAGCAACAGGGCAATCGCCAGTCGTCTTGTCATTGTGGTTTTCCTCCGTGTTCGACTCCCATCCACTCCCGCCGACCGCAATTGACCGCAATCAAGTGCTGTCGACTGCCGCCGATTCACCCGGGATCCCCATTCGTCATTCATCCTTTCAAAGGTCTCCCGAGCGACGCCCGCACCACCGGCTCCGAATCGAGCCACACCGTCTCGTCCGCCAGCTTCTCCGTCATCGCGCGCTCCAGCAGCGCAACCGCCTGGCGCCCGACTTCGACGCGCGGGATCCGGACCGTGGCCAGCCCCCACTCCTCGGCCTGCGGCATGTCGTCGAACCCGATGACGGAAATGTCCTTGCCCGGCTCGAGTCCGCGGTCCCGCAACGCCTGCATCACGCCCTCGCACCGGTCATCGGACACCGCGAAGATGCAGGCCACCTTCCTGCCCGTGTCCAGCAGCCGGATCGTGGCACGATACCCGTCCATCGCCGACCCGCCCGAATCGATCATGCAGGCCGGATCCATCGGCACATCATGGTCGCGACAGAACTCACAGAAGACCCGGTACCGTTCCGCATGGCTCCAGTTCTCCGCCAGGCTGCGCCCGTAGATGAACCCGAAGTCGCGATGCCCCAGTTCGAGCGCATGTTCAAGTATCGCGTGCATCCCCGGCTCGAACCGGACCTTGACTTCGTTCACCCAACGCGGCTGACCCGCGAAGTCCGCGCTCACCAGCTTCTCCGGGGGCAGCGCCTTCGCGAGACGGCGCAGCCGGTCCTCGCGAACCTGGCTCAAGGCGATGAGCCCGGAACAATCCGCCTGGTGGAACCGGTCCATGATCTGCTCGCCCCAGTCCTTGCCCGTGTCATGGAAATGGTGCACGGGTTCCCAGCTCCGATTGTCCAATCCCTCCTCGATGCCCTGCATCACCTCCCAGCCCAGAAACCAGCCCGGGGCGCCGGGACTCGGCTTGTTCGCCAACACCATGATCCGCTGCCGCACAGCGTTCGGGTCCCGCACAAATACGCCGACCCCGTTCACCGTCCGCAACTTGCCCGCCTCGACCAGAAGCCGGACCGCCTGCCGCACCGGTTGCTCCTTGACCCCGAGCAGCTCCGCCATCCGCAAAATCGTCGGCAGCTTCGCCCCAGCCGCATACTCGCCTGCGTCGAGCCATTTCGCGATCGCCTGTCTCGCCTGTTCCTGCTTGGTCATCGAGCAGTCCCCTTCTCGCCTCTCATCCGATCGCAACTATCGACTTGACGAAACCATTAGCATGATACTAGCATGATATTCGTTTAGCGTCAAGATGGCTGTGAAGAAAACTCGCGGATCCGAAACGGATGGAACCGCGGTGAAAAGGGGGGTACGGGCCATGCGCATCTACATTTTCGCGGATCTGGAAGGGGTATGCGGCGTACGCGATTTCGAGGAGTGGGAGAAGCCCGGCTGCTACTACCACGATATGGCGCGAGAACTGGCGACCGGCGAGGTGAATGCCGCCGTCGCGGGCTTCTTCGAGGCCGGGGCCGAGTACGTCCTGGTGTCGGAAGGGCACGGGCCCGGCCTCATCGATATTCTCAGACTCGATCCGCGCGCCGTGCTGCAGCGCGGACCGGGTACCAGCCGGCCGGCCGGGATTGACGCCAACTTTGACGCCATCGCGTTTGTCGGCATGCACGCGAAATCAAGAACTCCGTTCTCCCACCTCACGCACACGACTTCTTCCCACGTCCTCGAAGTCTCCATCAACGGCGTCGCCGTCGGCGAATTCGGGCAGTACGCGCTCTGCGCCAACGAGTACGGGGCGCGCGCCATCTTCGCCGCCGGCGAGCAGGCGCTGGCTGAAGAAGCGCAAGCGCTCGTGCCCGGAATCGAGACGGCAGCCGTCAAGCGCGGCACCGTGCCCGGCCGCGGCGACGAGTGCACGTTCGAACAGTACCGCAAACACCCGCTTGGCGCGCTCCATCTGCACCCCCAGAAGGCGCGCGCGCTCATACGCGCCGGCGCGAAGAAGGCCGTCGAACGTGCCGGAACCGAGGACTTCGGCATCGTTCGAATCGAGCCGCCCTACACCCGCATCTGCGTCTTCCGCGGCACCGACGAGAACCCGCAACGCACCTTCACCCTTCAGAAGCACGACTCCAGCATCGTCGATCTCCTGCGAATGCCGGCCGAACGCAAACCCGTCGAGTCCGACGAACAGCTCCGCGACTTGCTCGTGGATTGACAACGCGACGACGCTGACACGCTGACGAATCGTACGGGTTGGGCATGGATACGGGCGCACAGCCGCGGGCTCAGAATTTCCCGTTGAACGGCTTCTTGTTGCTCAACGGCCCGTTCAGGCTGCCGCCGGTCGGGGCCGCCCTCGCGTATTTCTGCCAACCCGGGAACCAGTTGTCGAGGTGGGCACCACTTCGCCCATCGGCGTGGGCAGGAGCCAGCGCGCGCCGCGGCGGTGGATGTGGGTCTGGAGCGCCTTGCCGCATCATTCCCCACCGGCGATAGAGCCGGTTCCGCGACAGTTGGCGCGCCGCGTGAATCGCGACGGGAAGCTGCTGTCCGCGGCTTTGAACGAGCAAGGTACGTGGAAGGGAGCATGTCCGCGGACAGGCACGGCCACACCTACTCGAGGCGCACCTCCAGCCGGTAGAACCGCTGCGGTGCGGCGCCTGCGCCGGAATCCTGGACTTCGAGCCGACTGCCCGTCCCCGTCATCTCGACATCCCATACCTGCCACGCATTGGTCGTGGTCAGATCCTCTTTCCAGAGCACGTCATAGACCCGGCCCGTCACCGAGAGGAAAGAGAGGGTCAACTCTCCGGTCGCGGATGCTATCGCCAGGCCGTCCACCCTGAAGCATGACCCCTTGTCTTTGGGGTCCGTCCCCGCGATCTGTTCGTCCTCGTCGCTCATCCCGTCGTCATCGTCGTCGGGGTCCGCGTCGTCCGGAATGCCGTCGGCGTCGGTATCCGGTCCGCCCGCCACGAACACGACGTCGCGCAGGTAGTTGGCCGATTCCCAACTGCTCGTCGGACGGGCGCCCGCGCTCGCCGAATAGACGCCCGCGCTGACCGGATAGGCCAGGTGCATGCCGTTATCGCCGGCACTCGTGAGATCGGAGGGCCGGTACCCGTACAGACGGCCGCTGTCCGTCCCGGTGGACACGGACACCGTATACGATTCTCCGGCCGTTACCGCGAGCGGGGCGGGCAGCTCGAACCGGTGCCAGCCTGCGCCCGAGTAGGCGAACGTGTGCGGCCCCGCGAGCAGTGCCCCGTCGCCGTTGCGCCAGAGCCGGGCGCTATGATCGCCCGCTTCGCCCGTCACGCCGTATGCGCGCAGCGCAATCACGTTGCCGTCAACGGTCGGCGAGAAGACCGTGCCCAGTTCCCACGCATTCGCGTCGGCAGCGGACGCGGTGGCCGTCACATCCGACCAGATCGTCTCCTCCACGGCCGGTCCGTTGGCGACCGTCACGTTCACCACCGCCGCGGTCGCCGTGTTGCCGGCCGCGTCCCGCGCCAGCGCCGAGAGCGTGTGGCTGCCGTTGGCCGCGCCAAACGTGTTCCAGGCAATCGAGTAGGGCGCGCTCGTGTCTTCCGCGCCCAGGTTCGCGCCGTCGAGCCTGAACTGCACGCCCACGACGCCCACGTTATCCGAGGCCGTTGCCGAGACGGTGACGGTGTTCGAGACCGTCGCCCCGTCCGCCGGGGCGGTCAACGACACGCTTGGCGGGGTCGTGTCCGGCGGGCCGGCGAACATGGCGTCGAAGCGTTCCCGGGCGGGCAGGGAATAGAGTTTGCTACTCCCCTCCGGCCGCACCCAGGGCCAGACGCGGTCGCCGAAAAACGCCGGCTTCGACGTCAGGTAGAGCGAATCCGGCAGGTCGCGTGCGGCGATGTCCGGCTCCCACTTCTGGCTTCCGGTCGCATAGTCGTAGTTGCCGTGGCGGATAATGGTATCGAGCACCTTCGGGTCTGGCGGGCCCCAGTCTTTGCCGTAGAAGGCCCACATGGGCACCCCGGGTCCATCCGTGTTTTCGTACACGAACTGTGACGCAAAGGGCTCCGGGCTCATGCCCTCGTATCCCAGTACGTTGCCGAGAAAGGAGTACCACCAATGGCCCTGGGCCATGAACACGGCCCGACGGAACCCCTCTTCCGTGATGCCGAGTTCGGCCACGTCCCGACGGATGCTGGTGAGATGGTTGCGAAAGACGGTGATGTAGATCGAGTTGCCCCAGCGGCTCTCGCCGTCGAAATTGAAGCCCTGATTGCCCTCGAACAGTTCGTAATGCGGGGTCGTGAAGTGCGACGCGTTGAGCCCGGACTCCATCCAGTTGAGCTGGTAGCCGATGATGCCGTCCTCCATGTAATTGTAGGCGATCACGTTGCCGCCGCCCGAGGCGCGCATGAGCATGACCTTGTTGAACAGCCAGGAGATGTTGTTTTCGACCAGACAGTCGGCCGAGGCCACGGAAAGGTCAATCCCGTAACCCGCGCCGCCGGGATTGGGGTCCCTCGACTCGTGGATGTAGGAATCGCGCAGCACGCAGCGGAAGCAGTGGTACATGTGGACGCCCGCCCCGCTCGAGGCCTCGGCATCCACGTTCTTCAGCCAGCAATAGGCGGCCATGTTGACCATGAAGTTCCCGCCGTCGTCCCCGCCGGAGCCGCCGTAGGCCTTCAGGTCTTCCACGCCCGCGTACTTCAATGCGGGCGTCGCGAACCGGGCAAGCTGAGCGTCATGCGCCATGTCGAACGCAATGTGAAACGGCGTGGTGAAGCGCACCGTATGGCCGGAGATTCCCGCGATCTCCATCATCTGGGCGACGGGTCGATCCGTGCGGCAGAACCAGCCCCGCACATCCATCGTGCTGTCGTCGGACCATTGCGTGATGGCGTCGTCGGTCAGTTTGTCGAGCAGCACGATCTGGCCCACGGACAAACCCGCCGTGCTCGCTACCGTCACCGAATTCGTGCCCTTCCGCGCGTCCGCCGTCAGATCGGTCGATCCGGCAAGAGCCGGGTAACGGCTTGCGCCCATGAACAGGATCGGGCACACCGAGACCCCATCGGGCGCCCGCAGCAGGGTCTGCCCGGGGCCGGCGCCGCGCAGGGTGATGGATTTGTGTACGACGATCGTGCCGGCAACCTTGTACGTGCCGGCGGACAACTGTACCACCTGGCCCTCGGGGCAGGCATCGATGGCCGCCTGGATGCCGGCGGTCGCGTTCTGCTCGCCGTTGCCGTAGTCCGCGGCATCGAGCGTGGTGTACACCGTCGTGCGATGCGGGATCCCGCCCACCGCGTTCAGGCCGGGGTCCCACACGGTTGTCCGCTCCGGCGGCAGGATCGGGTCCGGGTCCGGGGCGGCGGCGAAGGGCGTGCCCGCGTCGTACCGGGCCTTGGCCGGCAGGACCTTGACGCGATCCTCGTGCGTCGCGCCGGCCGGGTCCACCCACGGCCAGTCGTAGGCGCCGAAAAAGCCGGGCTTGGATTCCCGGTACAGCGAGTCGGGCAGCGTCTTGACCGGGTTGTCCGGGTTGTCGTACTGCGCGTTGGACTTGTAGTCGAAGTCCAGATGGCGGTGGAACAGGGAGGCAGCCTGGCCGTTGTCCCAGTTGTCCGCGTAGCCGCCATCGTCAGGCGGATCCCAGGCGTTGGAGCCGAGCAGGTAGACGATGGTCGGGCCGCCAAAGACCGGGTTGATGCCCGGGCTTGGCAAGCTCGGCGTCAGGAGCAGGTAGTCGACTGTGGCGCCGGGTCTCCATAACACGTTGCCGATGCAGCTCATTTCACGCTGCCACCCGTCCGAGAAGACGGCACGGTTATAGGCTGTGGCGTACCCGGACGAGTTTCTGCCCGTCGCCCAGTTGCGGAACATCGTGATCCAGCCGTTGTTGCCGTGCGTCGAGTCCGGCCCCATATTCGGCGTGTGGTTGCCCTCGAACAACTCGTGATGACAGAACGAGGCGTGCGTCGAGATCGCTGCTTCCTGCCAATCGTGGGTGAGACTCTGGATAACCGCTTCGTCGACATAGTTGTACGCGACGACATTGCCGCCATTCGAGCATTCCAGCACGATCGGCTTGTTCAGTTTCATGACAATGTTGTTCTCGATCAGGTGCTCGCTGCCGGAAATGTTGAGCCCGTACGCGTTTCCGCCCTGCCAGTAGTTGCCCGATTCATGGAAGTAGCTGTCGCGGATTTCGCAGCGGTAGGTCTGCGAGTAGAACTGGCAGTGGCGGCCGGCCCACGTCTGGGCGGCGCCGTCGACCTCAATGCCCTTGATCCAGCAGAACGCGGCGCCGTTGACGGCAATGACGCGCTGACCGTTGGTGCCGCGCGGTTCCAGTCGCACGTTTTCCAGGCCCGCGTACCGACGCACATCGGGGTAGCTTCCGGCGCAGCGATATACCTGCGGGGACAGGTAGTACAGGGTATGCAGCGGCGATCCGCGGCCGGTAACCGCGTCGTAAATGGTCAGCGTGTTGTTGGTCTTTGCCAGCACTTCGCAATGCTGCGAGATCACCCGCCAGCCGTCCGAATCCGGGAACAGGAAGCCGGTCCCGTTCCCGGTCGAATACGGCTGGCGCTGATACCACAGCGACGAGTTGTTCCAGACCCAGTCGCCGGGGTTTGGCGGGTCGTACACGGCAACGCCGTCGGCCGGTCCGTTCCGCGACCCGTCCCGCAGGTGGTCGATCGTAATGATGTCGCCGACGCTGATGGTGGAGGCGTCGTCCACCGTGATGGTCGCGGCACCCTTGTTCGCTGTTCCGGGCACATTGCGGATCGCGCCCCAACTGCCCGACCCGCCGGCGCCCCAGATCGAGACCAGCGAGCCGCTGTCGCTCGTCTGTCTGAGAATCGTCACGGGCTCGTTGTCCGCCCCGGTCGTGCCGCGCAGGATCACGTACGACGGAATGCCGAGATCGCCCGACAGGTTGAACGTGCCCGCGTTCAACCTGACGATCCGGCGCGCCGCCTTCGTGGCAACCGCGCCCGCCGCGTCCAGCGCACTCTGAATGGACGCCCGGTCGTCCGTGCCTGAAGGGGACAGCGTCGCATGCACGGAAGCCGGGCCCACGCCTCTCGGAAACGTCACAGGGTTAGCGTCGTCGGGCGGGACCCCGCCCGGGATGCCCGGGTTCCATACCGTCCGGCGATCCGCCGGCACAATGGATGTATCTGCCGCCGCGCCGGCAAGCGTCGCGGCATGCAGCAGTTGAAAGGATACAATAAGGGCAGTGGCGTTTCTCGTATTCATGTCTGACGTCTCGTCAGCCCCCCATGGTCAGGGCTTCCTGACACCACGAAGCCCCGATCGGTTCCTGCCCGGGCAAGAGGTAGGGCGCATGTCGCGGCCCGATCGCGTCTCGTCCGGCACAAATCCGCACTCCGATTCTTGCTTATGGATACGGGTAAGCCGCACGTTTATGACATGAACATGCGCGTTTCACGAAAACCGGTGGGAATACAGGGCTGAACGGAGCTTGCGTGGGTGCGGATTGCCCGGGAATCGACGGGGCGTCCCATCATTTCGTAACCACGATATCGTCTATTATGAATGTCGCCTGACGCTGGCAGACACTGAGAATGAGATCCCGCACTTCAGCCGGCCGGTAGAGGCCACCGCCATAGGCATTGACCGGCCTTTTCGGCATTTCCAGCTCCACCCGGTTCCAGCCCGGTCTCAGTTCCCGGAACAGGCCTCCGCCAAGATGCCAGCAGGTCCGGTCACGCAGCCGCGCCTGCAGATTCCAGTCCGCATTCCCCTCATAATGCTCCACGTTGATATCGAACCGCAGAACGCGGTCGCCCGGCGCCAGGTTCAATGGACGGACGATGGCGCCGTACCCATGCTCGTCCCCGGGCTTCGGAACGAAGGCAACACGCAGCCCGTTCGCGCCCCCGTGCGCCTGCACCGAACGCCCGAACTCGAGTGGTGCGCTGTACTCTGACTGCCGCCAGGCCAATGGCGTTTCGAAATCGTCAATCACGCGGCCGGCCTCTGCCGCGCCGTCCGTGCGCCGCGCGTTTGCCGACAGCAGAAGTCCGGGACATACCATGGCGTAACCGCTGGACGCAACTTCCAGCGTTTCCGATCGATGCGGCCGCCGGAATTCCACCCGCCCGTCACTGACATCGAGGCGGGTCATATCCGGAGAAACGCGGAATTCGAGCGTGGTGCCCCGAACAATGGCCAGGGCCAGGGACGAACTCAGCACGAGCGGCCGGCCGGCCGGCTGGCGCGCCACCTGGGCCCGCACGCGGCCCTGGGCAACGGTAAACGCTTTGCCCTCGCGATCGCCATCGAATGTAATCCGCGACGTGCCGTCCAGGTCAAGCACGGTAGCTTCACCCGCAAACTGAAGCGTAGCCCGGCCGTCCGCGCCCGTCTCAATACGATCGCCCGGCCGAAGCGCCCCGCCCGTATCGCCGGGCACGCTCCTGTTGCCGCGCCGGATCTCGACCCGGCCCTGCACGGCCGTGAGCGCGGGGCCGGCACCGGGCCGCGCGCCCCGGTTCGGCCACAAGACCAGCAGGCCGAGCCCGATCAACACCATGGCCGCCGCGGCGAGCGGCAACACAAGCCGGCGCCATGCCGACGGCGCGTCCTGCCCGCGTCCCTGCCGCAGATCGGCTCTGAACCTCCCAATCATGGCGACCGGATCCACGCGCTGGCCGAACTGCGTCAGCAACATGCCTTCCACCGCTTTCTTGCGACCAAGCCATCGATTCTCTGCGTATGGGTCCGTCATGCGTTCACGTCCCCGGAGATATTCGCCAGTTCCAACTTCCGTCCGATGCAGACCGCCAGGCATTCGCGGGCGCGTTGGAGCCGCTTCAGGACCGTGGTCTGGTGCGCGCCCAGCCGTTCGGCCACGGCCCTGGTCGGCAGGCCATGCCAGTAGAACAGGTCACAGGCCGCGCGAAGCGGTTCCGTCAGTTCTTTCAGGCATTCCCGCAGGGCCGCCACGCGCTCCGTCCACGTGTCGCCCGCTCCGTAGCGATCCGTTCCGCCATAGACTTCCTCCAGCCCCTCCAGCGTTTGCGGATCCATGGCCACGACCCGGCCCGACTTCCGAAAATGGTCAATGGCCTGGTTCCGCGCAATGGTTCGAAGCCAGGTCGGGAAACTGCCCTTCGCACGGTCATACGTGGCAAACCGCCGGAAAGCCCGCAAGAATGACTGCTGGGCAAGATCCTGGGCCAGTTGGACATCGCCCGTCATGGATGCCAGGTAGCTCACGAGCATGGCCGCATGCTGCTCGATATGAGCCTCGAACATGCGAATCATGGCCGGATCCTGTGTCGGCTCGCGCATAAAAACACTGCTCTCTCAAGATAGGATACGACCAATCCGCCGGCTTATGACATCATTTTCAGTCCCTTTGGCGCACATCCACCATCAACCATGAACCATTCCGCCGGGGATATTCGTTCCTGTATGACACGTTGCCCGGCGAGGTGATGGTGAGCGCAGTTCCACAATGCGGTCGCTTGTCAGTTGCTCTCGGCCGAGGCCGGCAGCGGCTTGTACCAGATCCAGTCGATCAGCATCCTGGCCGGGAAGTCACCAGGCTCGGGCGCCGGCAGCCACGAAGGCGCAGCGGCGAAGTTCGCAATGAAATAGAACGGTTGCCGCATGTGATCCCAGTACCCGGCCGGAACGGAATCCGGACTCCAATCGCCCATGACGAAGTCGTCCACTCCGATCCATATCCGATCCGGCTCCCACTGCATCCAATACGTGTGGAACCCGTCGCCTGCGTCGCCCCCGCTGTGGCTGTCGGGCACGGCCTTGATAGCTGACAAAGACGGGTCGCTCCCAAAGTGAATGTGGGTGTTGTACGTGCTCGTATTTCCGAAAAACTCCATCATGTCGATTTCGCCGTACGGGTTGCCTGTGTTGTATCCGACGAACAGGAGCCAGAAGGCGGGGAACCAGGACCGACCCGCCTTTGGGAACTTGATCCGCGCGGCGCACCAGCCGTACTGCATATTGAATTTCGTCCGGCTCGTAAACCGGCCCGACAGAATTGTACTCCCGCTCTGAATCGCTTCGAGCACCGCATTCCCGTTCCCGTCGAGGAAGGACTGTGCCGGGTCGTACACCTGCGTGCCGCCCTGGTTGATGGTATCTTCGAGCCACAGCCTGGCGTCGGGGTCGGAGCCTGCCGCGCCGCTGAAGTTGTCCCACACTTCGTTCGTGGCCAGGATGGCCGTGTCGAATTCGCCCGGGACCCCAGCCAACGGACCTGACGGAGCCGGGGACACGCCCGTGGGCGGGCCGGCGTTCCACAATGGAGGCAGACCGCCCCCATTCGTGACCGCCATGCTCGCGGCCGTAACGCGGTAGAACCGCATCTCCGCGCCCGCCACCTCGTCCGTATACACGTTCATCGGCGGCGTGGCGGGGATGTTGGCGGCAAGGTTCATGGTGAACCCGTCGGTCATGTTTGAGCCGGCCTGGACGCCGTAGACCCGATCCGCGACGCTTGGCCAATGGATCACGACCGCGGATTCCAGATCGGATATCTCCGGTTGAGCGATACGCAGAACCGACTCCACGGCCTTGGGATCCGTTCCGGCAACAGCCTCGTCTTCGTCGCTCATGCCGTCGTTGTCGTCGTCCGGGTCCGCGTCGTCCGGTATGCCGTCGCCGTCGGTATCCGGGCCGCCCGCCACGAATACGACGTCGCGCAGGTAGTTGGCCGATTCCCAACTGCTCGTCGGGCGCGCGCCCAGGCTCGCCGAATAGACGCCCGCGCTGACGGGATAGGCCAGGTGCATGCCGTTGTCGCCGGCACTCGTGAGATCGGAGGGCCGGTACCCGTACAGACAGCCGCTGTCCGTCCCGGTGGACACGGAGACCGTATACGATTCTC
>JAFGHX010000431.1 GCA_016929905.1 Kiritimatiellia bacterium | reverse complement strand
GGCAGATGAAACTCGAAACTTGAAACTGGAAACTGGGATCCAGGGCGGTCAGATCCTTGTTTCGTTCGAGACCCTCGTGGCGGCCGGCCCGGGCTATGCGGGGCTGACCCGCCACTACCAGCTCCAGCGCTGCTCGAGCCCGGCCGCCGGCGATTGGGCGCCGGTTGCCGGCTACGAAGATATCGCCGCCACGGGCAGTGCCGTCACCTACCTGGAGGGTTCACCCGGCGCCGGCGTCTGCTACCGCGCACGGGTCTGGTTGGCCGATTGACCCAGTTCGGGCCCATTCGGGCCAACCCCCCGCTTCCCCTGCGCTATATACCGTCGGGAGGCGGTCGGGTATGGATCGCGTCGGTCGGATAGCCCGCTCCGGCACACCGAGATGCCGGAAGACGGAGGTTTCGCACGTTTCCTGGCCCGGCCGACCGGAATTCATGACACCTTGAACCCTATTCCGACACGTATCCGTGCGGACCGCAGTGTGTGTTGACTCAAAATCCGGAAAGGGGCCAACATGAAGCGTCAACTCCCAGTCACAGGCCACCGTCGGCCGGAGCGCGGCCGCGCCACACCGTTGCCGGCAGGCCTGGCCCTGGTTCTGGCTGCGTGTGCCGGCGCGTTTGCGCCGGCGGCGGCGCAGGGCATCGAGCCGGCCAACCCCAACGCCTCGCCGCGGGCCCGAGCCGTGCTGCAATACCTCTATGAGTTGCCAAAAGGCGCCACCAATCGCCTGGTCTCCGGGCAGCTCTGCGGCGCCGCCATCGGGCCGGGCATCCAGGCCGGGAACGTGCCCTTTTCGCGGCGCGAGTACGACTACATCCACAACGTCTCCGGTCAATACCCGGCCCTCATGGGTGCGGACTACTGCGCCGGCTACTTCGAGCACTCCAACCCCGTGCAATCCACCATGTGGTACACGAATATCAACGCCGGCCTCATCGCCCACTCGCGGGCCGGCGGGTTGACGGTCATCACGACGCACCAGTTCGACCCGCGGGAGTTGTACGGTAACGGCGGCCAGTGCTACAGCAAGGATCTGCCGCCGGACATGCCCGTGCTGGACATCGCCAGGCTCTACACGCCCGGGACCGTCGAGTACAACAACTTCCGGGTCATCATGGATATCTGGGCCGCCGGACTGCGCGAACTCGAGACCAACGACGTGGTCGTCTTGTGGCGCCCGTACAACGAGGCGACCAATTCCGGCAAATGGTGGTGCCGCCAGCCCGCCAACAAGTTCATTGCGCTCTACCGCTACACGTTCGATTACCTCACCACCACGAAGGGCCTGAACAATCTGCTCTGGTTCTACGACGGCATCGACACCAGCAACCCGACCAACGGCTACACGCTGAAGATGACGCACTATCCGGGCGACGCCTACGTGGACCTGGTCGGGATGACCTGGAACACGGGCTATCTGACCAGGCCGTGGACGCAAACGCAGCACCCGTATCCGGAGAAGGTCTTCATATTCGCCGAATGCAACATACTGGGGGAGACCGGGGAACGAGACTGTGACTACACGCGGATTGTCGCGTGGTGGAAGCAGAACGCGCCCTACTCCGTAGGCTTCATGTGCTGGGACCGCGATGCCGGCCCGTACGAACGCGCGATCCCCGCCACCCTGAACACCTTCTACAACGACCCCTGGATGCTGAACCTGGGCGAGTTCGATCCCTATCCCTCGCAGCCCGCTCCGAACGCGCCCGGCGACCTGAGCGCCGTGCCGCTGCCCGCCGGCAGCGTCGCGCTGACGTGGGCGGACAACAGCGCCGACGAGGCCGGGTTCAAGCTCGACCGCCGCCAGAGCGGCGCCACGGACTGGCAGCGCATCGCCACGCCGGCGCCGAACGCGACGAGCCACACCGACGTGGGCCTGCCGCCGGGCACGAAGTTCTACTACAAAGTCAAGGCCTGGAACACGGCCGGAGGGAATTCGCCGTACTCCAATGTTGCCGACGTCACCACGCCTTCGCCCGCGCCGGCAGAGACGGCCAACCCGAACGCGTGGCCGGAGGCAAAAGCGATCCTCGCCTATCTCGAAGATCTACCGAACAGGCCGGACAAGCGCGTGATCTCCGGGCAGGTCCACGGCATGCCCTGGCGCAACAGCTACTGGCAGATCGAGGAGACTTACAGGCAGTGGGGCCACCGCGTCGGCATCATTCACGGGTTCGTCAGCGATCAGGCCGTCAGCTCGACGTACAACTGGAAAGCGAAGCTGCAGGACTTCATCGATCACTGGAACGCGGGCGGGTTGGTCTCGTTCAGCGCCGAGTTCTACGATCCGATCTACAAGACGCGCGGCACCCAGACGCCGTACACCGATCTGGAGCGCGTGATCACGCCGGGCACCCCGGAATACCAGGAGTTCGTCAAGCAGGCCGATCATTTCGCCGATCGGCTGCAGATTCTCAAGGACGCGGGCGTTGTCGTCCTGTTCATCCCGTTCACCGAAGTCACCATCAGACCCACCACCAAATGGTGGGCCGGTCGACCGCCAGAGGATTTCCATGCCCTGTATCGTTGGATCTTCCGGTACTACACCGAGGTCAAGAAACTGGACAACCTGTTGTGGGTCTATGACGGCTCAACAGACAGGGAGTATCGCAACATCGATTACTGGCCGGGCAACGCCTACGTGGATATCGCGGGAGTCAACTATTCGAGGTGGAAGCCGCATCCCGAAAGGACGGATTACTATGATGACGAATATGCGGAGATGATGTCCACGGGCAGACCCTTTGCCTGGGCAGAGGGCTTCAATTTCGAGACAAACTCCTGCCCCGACTTCACGTACGACCGGGTACTCGAGGGAATCAAGAAGTTCTGGCCGCGCACCACCTATTTCATGGCTTATAATTCCTACGAAACAGACGGTGAGTACCGTGACTTCAGCCTGCATCACCCCTACAAACACGCCGAGCGGCTGCTGAACGATCCCTGGATCGTCAGCCGCGACGAGATCAACTGGCGCGCATATCTGGACCGGCCGCCCGCTCCCGCCGCGCCGAGCAGCCTGTCCGCCACCGCGCGCTCGGCCAGCGCGATCCGGCTCGAGTGGACCGACAACGCGCGCGACGAGGACGGGTTCCGCATCGACCGCCGCCAGAGCGGC
>JAFGHX010000430.1 GCA_016929905.1 Kiritimatiellia bacterium | reverse complement strand
GGCAGATGAAACTCGAAACTTGAAACTGGAAACTGGGATCCAGGGCGGTCAGATCCTTGTTTCGTTCGAGACCCTCGTGGCGGCCGGGCCGGGCTATGCGGGCCTGACTCGCCACTACCAGCTCCAGTGCTGCACGAGCCCGGCCGCCGCGGATTGGACACCGGTACCTGGTTATGAGGACATCGCGGCCACGGGCAACCCGATCACCTGCGAGGCAACAGCATCCGGCCCCGCGCTCTGCTACCGCACCCGCGTCTGGCTCGCCGATTGAGCCGGAAACGATCGGTTTGAGCAATTTCGGGGCATAACGGGCAGTCAAACCGCATGCGTGGCGGGGATCCGGCGCCATAGATTTGGAGCAGAAAGGCCATGATAAACAGGTCCGTGATGCCCGAACAGAAACAGAACGTGCTCCTGATCGTTCTCGACCAGATTCTCCGCGATTCGCTCGCGCTCTACGGCGGCACGGTCTGTCAAACGCCGAATATCGACCGGACCTTTCGGGACGGAATAATCTTCGACAATGCCTACACCCCCATTTCGCTCTGCTCGCCGGCCCGCGCATCGCTCTTCACGGGCAAGATGCCCACGCATCACGGCGTGCTGCACAATACCAGCCGGCAGCCTTACAGCCGCGCCGAAATCGGAACGCCCGATGCGGTGATTACCGGCCCCCTTGCGACCGGGGGGTACGATTGCGGGTACGTGGGCAAGTGGCACATCGGCTGCGACAAAGGACCTCGGGAGTACGGGTTTCAAGGTACCTCCTTCCCGGGCTACGGATACCCGCTCCATGTCCCGGAGTATGATGAATACCTCAAAGCGAACGGGCATCCGGGCATGGAAGGAGTCCGCGTATACGATATGTTGTCTTCGGACGGGACGACGGACGGAACGCTGCCGCTGCGCCCATCGCCCGCAACGGCGTTCGTCTACGACGGGATTGTCGATCTTCCCGCGTCGCTCACCGAAGCGGGGTTTGTCGCCTCGAGAACCGTGGAACTGCTGCGGTCCATGAAGGATAAGCCGTTCTTCATCACCGCGGCCTTCGCGGGGCCGCACCATCCGGCCCTGCCTTCGCCGGAATTCGCCGGGCGACATGCGCCGGCAGACATTCCGCCGTGGGCGAATTTTGCCGATGATCTCGGCGTCAAACCCCGCATCCAGAAGCGCTATGCCGAAAGGCTCAACCCTTGTCTCGCCGGGGCGCCCTGGGAACTGTGGCAACGCATCATTGCCCGCCACTTCGATTTGACGGCGATGATCGACGATGCGATCGGGAAGATGATGCAGGCGCTGCACGATCTTGGGCTGGACGATCGTACCCTGGTCATTCTCACCACGGATCACGGCGACACGCTCGGTTGTCACGGCGGCCTGTTCGACAAGGGCCCCTACATGTACGAGGAGACTTATCGCATACCGCTCCTGATTCGGACACCGGACAAGGCGCAGCAGCGGCGCTCGAACGACTTCTGCAGCCTGATGGACCTGTACCCCACACTCCTCGAAATCGCGCGCGTCCCGATCCCGGCCCGCACCGATGGCGTGAGTCTGTTGCCTGTTCTGCAGGGGAAGCCGGGGGTGCGGGAATGCATCACCGCCCAGTTCTTCGGCAGCATTCACGGCTCGTACTATCATCAGATGATTCGCATGGGCCCCCACAAGTACGTGTTCAACCCCTCGGATATCGATGAACTGTACGACCTGGAAAACGATCCCGCGGAGATGAACAACCTCGTGGAGAGTCCGCGGCATCGGGACGTGCTCAAAGAACTGCGCACCCGACTGTATGCGGAAATGGAGAAGACGCGGGATCAATTCCTGTGGTCGGCGGCGAAGCTGATGGGCCTGCGGGAGTGGTGAACACCTCTGACCGAGCCGAGCCGCCAGGAGAAGGCGTCGGGTCGCCGAAGCCGTAGGCTGCGACGCCCGAAGTCGGATCGAGGCCGAGTGAGTGGACGAACGAGCGGGCATCTGCCCGGATAGATGGAAAGGAAGCCGATGAAGAACCTGCGCCCCTACACGAAGAACCCGATGTATTGGGAACACGACGGCAAGCCGCGCGTGCTGCTCGGCGGTTCGTTTCAGGACAACCCGTGGCAATGGGCCGGCGAGAACCTGCCGGCGCTGCTGAAGCATCTGGACATTCTTAAGGATGCCGGCGGCAACTACATCCGATGCACGATCAGCTCGCGGCGGCACGCGTTTCCCTACTGCGATACGAGCATGGCCTACCCGTTCAGACACCTGGCCGACGGCCGCTATGACCCGACGCAATGGAATGAGGACTACTTCGAACGCCTGCGCGTATTCCTCGCCGCCTGCGACGAACGCGATATCGTCGCGCAGCTCGAGATCTGGGACACCTACTCCGTCACCGGCGGGCAGGGCGCGTGGGACAAGCACGCCTGGAACCCGGCCAACCACGTCAACGGCAACGGGCGCAACATCGCGCTGCCCAACGTGCGCGCCGCATTCTTCACGCCGGCCGCCGCGCAGGATCCCGTCCTGGGCGAGTTGCAGCGGCGTTATGTCCGCAAGACGCTCGAGACCAGCTTCGAGTTCGGGAACGTGCTCTATCAGCTCGACAACGAAAGCCCATGGCCACACGACTACTCCGACTACTGGGCGACCTTCATCCACGAATGCGCGCGCGCGCGCGGCAAAGAGGTCTTTGTCTGCGACAGCAGGCGCTATCATTCGAAGAGCTTCACCGAGAAGGAGTTCCGCACCTGGGCTCATCCGGAGAACGCGCATCCGATCACGAACAGCCAGATCTACAACTTCTGCGACATCTCGCAGAACGGCGGGAACATCGACGACACCCACTACGAGAACCTGCTTTGGTACCGGGCAAAGGTCCGCGAACACAAGCCGCGCCCGATCAACCACGTCAAGATGTACGGGTTCATCTGGCCGACCGGCGAGGAGTGGGGCTGGGAGAAGAACTACCGGTACGCGCCCAACGAAAAGGTGAACCGGTCGGGTTGGCGTTTCTGGCGCTCCATCTTCGGCGGGGCCGCCTCGATCCGGTTCCACCGCGACAATTGCGAGAAGGCCGAGACCGGCTACGTGGACACGAACACGAACGGAGGCGGCATGGGTCTGAGTCCTGGCGCGCAGCGGCATATCCGCAGCATGCGCATGCTGCTCGACGCCATGCACATCTTCACGATGGAGCCGCGCAACGATCTGATCACCAGCACGCGCGCGCCGAACCAGGCGTTCGTGCTCGCGGAGCCCGGCCGGCAGTATGCCGTCTATTTCACGGGTGCGACCGGGTCGAACAAGGCCACGCTCGCCGTGGAACCGGGCCGCTACGCGGTGAACTGGCTGGATATCCTGAACGCGGCATGGGGAACGGAGTCCGTACTGGATCTGACGGGCGACTGCGCGCTCGAAGCGCCAAGCGGCGATTCGCAGTGGGCCGCGCTGCTCAAGCGCCACGCATGACGCCCACGCCGGACTGATGGAATGAGGGCGAAGCATACCGGAGCCACACAATGCCGGACACAACGAAGAAACGAGTCGCCGTGCTGGGCGCCGGCGGGATCGGCGGGGCGATCGCCGGCTACCTCGCGCACGCGGGCACCGGCGTGACGGTCATCGACCCGTGGCCGGAACACGTGATGGCCATGAAGGAGGACGGGCTCCGCATCGAAGACGTGCGGGGCGGTTTCACCGTCCCGGTCACGGCCCTGCATATCGGCGAGGTCAGCGGCGTCGCGGACCCGTTCGATATCGTGGTGCTCTCCTTCAAGTCCTACGATACCGTCTGGGCCACACACCTGATCGCGCCGCACCTGGCGGCGAGCGGCGTCGTGCTGCCCGCGCAGAACGGCATGAACGACGAAACCGTCGCCGGTATTGTCGGGCCCGAACGGACCATGGGCTTCGTGCCCCTGTTCAGTGCCGCCGTTTATGAGCCCGGCCATGTCGTGCGCACGGACAACATGGACTATCCGCCCTTCCTGATCGGCGAGATCGACGGGGCCGATACCCCGCGCCTTCGAGAGGCCGCCGCGCTGCTGAACGCCATCACGCCGGCCGGGGATATCGCCGGCGATATCCCCGCCGTGCGCTGGACCAAGTTCACCTTCAACTGCATGGTCAATGCGCTCGCCGGCATTCTCGGCGATCAGCCCGGTCCCATGAGCGAAGAGCAGAAGTCGTGGACGACCCTGATCAAGATCCTGATCGGCGCGGAGGTCGTCCGGACGGCGCAGGCGCTCGGCATTACGACCCGGCCGTTCAAAGGCATGCCCGCGATCACGCGGGAGGACCTGCTCCAGGCCCGCTCCCGTGCCGACCTCGAACGGCTGCGCGACAAGGTGCACGCCGCCGGGAAACGCAGGAACGGCAGAGCGAAGCCAAGTGGGCCGGGCGGCCCACCCGGCCATGGGCGGCCGAGACGGCCGCCCTACTCGCGCCCAGCCCAAAGCGCACATCTTAGCCAAAACGCCGACGAACCGCCCCGAAAGCTATCCGTCCGCGGCCGCGCCTCGTTCCTGCAGGATGTGGTGAAGGGGCGCAAAGTCGAAATCGAGGCGCTGAACGGCTACGCCGTGCGCAAAGGCCGGGAGACCGGAATCCCGACCCCGATGAACGCGGCCATCTGCGCCGTCGTCGCCCGCATCGAACGCGGCGAAACCGCGCCCGGCCCGCACAACATCGAAACGCTCAGCCACGCTCTGCCCGACGCGTGACGACGGAGGTTCGTGACCGATGATTATCGACTGCGAGTTCTACTACGCAAAACAGAAAGGGCTCGACTGGATCCGGCGGCGCTGCGCCGAGGCCGGCATCGACCGCGCCGTGCTCGTCTGCTTCTGCAACGCCAAACACCCGCAAGAACTTGAGCCGCTCGCCGGCGAACTGCGCCGCGACGAGCTGTTCCGCGGCTGCGTCTGGCTCGATCCCAACCAGGGCGACGCCGCGCTCGCCGCGCTGGAGACCGCGGCCCGCGACTGGGGGTTCAAGGCCCTGAAACTCATGCCGATGAACCAGAACTTCAGTTGCGTCTCCCGCGTCGCAGACCCCCTGCTGGCGAAGGCGCGGGAACTGGGGCTCGTCGTGAACATCCACACGGGCGGGCATCAGTCGCACCCGCTCGAGATCGGCGAGCTCGCCTTGCGGTTCCCCGACGTGCCCCTCATCATGGACCACATGGGCTACCGCTACGACGTGCCCGCCGCCATCGCCGTCGCGCGCCGCTCGCCCAACGTCTATCTCATGCCGACCGCCGTGATCGAGCCGGGCACCATCCGCCAGGCGGTCAAAGCGATCGGCGCCGAGCGCGTGGTGTTCGGATCCAACGCCCCGTCCGTCTTTCCCGAGACCCAGCTCCTGGTCGTGCGCCAGGCAGAACTGGCGCCCGAGGATGAGGCGAAAGTGCTCGGCGCCAATGCCGCGCGCCTGTTCGGATGGGAGGCGGCCCCCGTCCCGGCCTTGGACGAGACCCTCGCGACCTCGCCTTCGGCGGGGTGAACCGCGGGCCCGCCCCGCCAAAGGCGGGGTCGTGGGTGAATGAGATTGGGGTGCACGGAGCCTGTGAAGATGAAAGCGACTCGAATCGGCCAACACTGGATGCTGAGACTCGCCCGCGGCGAACCGCTCATCGACGCGCTGTCCCGGTTCGTGCAGACGGAGGCGATCCCATGCGGGTTCTTCTGGGGGATCGGCATGCTGGACAACGCGGAACTCGGCCTCTACGACTGCGCCGAGAAACAGTTCCACAAACGCACGTTCCAAGGCCCGCTCGAAATCGCGGCCATGCAGGGCAAGATCGAACGCGGGGAGCGCGGACCGCAGGTGCACGTCCATGCGGTGGTGAGCGACAGGAACATGACGCCGAGCGGCGGCCATCTCGTCGGCGGAACCGTCGGGGCTCTGTGCGAGGTGTTTATGACGGTCCCGGAACGGTGAGGGGGGACAGAGGTGTCAGTGTTCAGGTTTCAGGTTTCGGCCCTCCCGACACCCGAAACCTGACACCTGAAATCCCGACGTCGATGCCGAACCGACCAAACAAGAACGAAATAGAATGACCGACACCGAACAGCTCAAAGCCTTCTGCGTCGAGGCGGGCGCGGACCTGGTCGGGATCGCGGCCATGGACCGGTTCCGGAACGCGCCGAAACAGATGGATCCGCGCCAGATCTTTCCGGACGCGCGGGCCCTGATCGTGCTCGCGTTCCGAATCCCGCGCGGGTGCCTGCGCGGGATCGAGGAGGGCACCTTCTTCGCCGCCTACACCGCGATGGGCTACGAAGGCATCAACCGGGTCCGCCAGCCCGCGGCGCTGTGGACGATCTGCAACCATCTGGAAGACCGCGGCTATGAGGCCGTGCCCCTGCCGAATACGGTGTGGCGCTGGGCTCACATCGATATGACCCAGGGCGGCGACCGGCCGGATTGGAGCCGGCCTGTCCGGCCCGGCCGGGCCGCACCCGACGTGCTGATCCATATGCGGATCGCCGCGGTGGCCGCCGGGCTCGGCGAGATCGGCTATTCGAACTTGCTGCTGACGCCGGAGTTCGGCCCGCGCCAGAGACTCGCCGCGATCCTGACCGACATGCCGCTGGCGCCGGACCCGATCCGCCCGCAAGGCGTGCTCTGCGACCGCTGCAAGCTCTGCGTCTCGCGCTGCCCCGCGCAGGCCGTCCACCCGCGCAAGACGCGGACCGTCGAACTCGACGGCGTCACGCTCGAGTTCGCCGAACTGGACGGCGCCGCCTGTTACCGGACCTACACGCACCCGCCGCCGGAATTCAACCCGTTCTTCGACAGCCGCAAGAAGCTGCCCATCGGCACGCACACGCACAGTATCGGCGGCGCGCGCGGCTGCATCATCGCCTGCATGGCGCACCTCGAGGAACGGGGCGTGCTGACCAGGCCGTTCAAACAGCCGTTCAGGAGGGAGAACCATGAAGCTCACGCCCGTTAACCCGCGTACCGAGGAATTGCTGGAGCCGGTCGACTGCACGACACGCGAGGAGGTGCACGAGAAGGTCGCCCGGGCACGTGCCGTGCAAGGCGCCTGGCAGGCCACGCCGTTCGAACAACGCGCCGAGCACTGCCGCCGGGCCGCCGAGCAGATCGAGGCCGACGCCGACCAGATCGCCGGGCGCATGCACGCCGAAACCGGCAAGCCCGTGCAGCAGGCGCGCGGGGAGACGGTCGGCGCGGCGCGCGCATTGGGCTCCGCCGTCACCGATATGCAGGCCGCGCTCGCACCCGAAGAACGCGCGTTCAAGGACGGCCTCTGCCGCACGCACTACCTGCCGCACGGCGTGGCGGCCGTGATCGGGCCCTGGAATTTCCCGGCCTATATGCCGCTCGAAGCCATATGGCCATGCCTGCTCGCCGGCAATACCGTCCTGTTCAAGCCGTCCGAGTTCAGCCCCTACACCGGAATCGCCATGGCCGACGCGCTCGCGAAGCACCTGCCCGCGGACGTCTTCCACCTGGTGCTCGGCACCGGGGAGGAGGGCGGCTGGCTGACGGCGGCGGAAATCGATTTCATCGCGTTCGTCGGCAGCCGCGCGACGGGCAAGGCGATCATGAAACAGGCCAGCGACCGGCTCTGCCGGCTCCTGCTCGAACTGGGCGGCAAAGACGCCATGCTCGTCGCGCACGATGCGGACCTCGAGCAGGCCGCCCAGTTCGCCGTGCGCAGCTCGCTCCAGAACGCCGGCCAGGTGTGTGTCGCCGTCGAACGCGTCTATGTCGAGCGCGCGGCCGAAGCGCCCTTCATCGCGCACGTCGTGGAACTGGCCGCCGACGTCGCGCTCGACGCCGGCCGCAACGGGCAGATGGTCATCGGCCCGATGTCCAACGCGAAACAGATGCGCATCGTGCTCGACCACATCCGGGACGCGCTCGAGAAGGGGGCCAAACTCGAGCTCGGCGGCAAACGCCTGGACCGGGCCGGCTACTGGGTCGAACCGACCGTCATGAGCGGGCTCACGCCGGACATGAAGCTCATGCGTGAGGAGACGTTCGGACCGGTCGTCGCGATTCGTACCGTCGACTCGCTCGAAGACGCGATTCGCGAAGCCAACGATACCCGCTACGGACTGACCGCCACCATCTGGGGCGGGCAACGCGATGCGCTCTACGCGCAGGCGCTTCGGCTCGAAGCCGGACTCGTCGCCGTCAACGGCCGGCAGGGCGGCGCGCCCGGCGTCCCGCGCGCCCCGGCCAAGGAGAGCGGATTCGGCTTCATGGGCGGCGTGGCCGGCATGCGCCAGTTCCTGCAGCCGCGCACCGTCACGATTCGAACCTGACACCTGAAACCTGACACCTGAAACCCTGGATAGTCGAAGGCGACCAGACAGACACAACAGGAGAAGGACCATGTACCACGTGAACTGGAAGACCGTCGAGCCCGTGCCCGCCTACAACCACACATGCTTCCGGCGCGACCTGCTGGGCGAAATCCTGCCGACGCCTGAGGAACGGAAGCGCTTCGAGCAGTACGTCAGTGTGGCAAGGGCCTGTACGATCACGCCGCACACCGCCATGCAGCGGCACAGACACAATTTCGGCGAATTCATCTATGTGCTCAACGGGCGCGGCACCGTCGAGGCCGGCGGCGTGCGCAAGACGTTCAAGCCGCGCGACGCGATCCAGATCCCCGCCGACACCCCGCACGCGCTCGGCAATGAGGACGACAACCAGGTGGTCACGCTGCTCAGCCTCGGCTGGCTGGGCGCGCGGGCAGGACAGGAACCCGCCACACAGGACGCCGGCCCGGAGGAAGGGCCGACGCTCGACCGGCTCCGGCTCTACAACTGGTACGAAAACGAGTCCTTCAAGCTCGGCCACGGCAAGACGCTGTGGTGGACCGAATGGGGCGGACAGCTCGGCCAGACGCCGGCCGAACGCATGTTCCTTGCGCATTTCACCGGCGTCAGCGTCGTGGGCACCCCGCTCAAGCCGGACCAGCATCCGAAAGGGGAAATCTACTTCGTCGACCAGGGCCGCGGTGTGATCGGGGTCGAAGGCGAGGAGACCGACGTCGAAGAAGGCAGCATGGTTCTGATCCCCGGCAACGCCGTGCACACGGTGCGCAGCACGTTGCCCGATCAGCAGCTCAACCTGCTCATCATCGCCACCTATTCCGAGCTCGAACCGTTCAGGAACTAGCCCGGAATGGCGCTTAGATAAGCTCGCTTTGGGACGCAAAGTAGAAGCGGCGTCTCGCCGCTTCCTCCGGGCCGGAGGCCCGGAATTTC
>JAFGHX010000429.1 GCA_016929905.1 Kiritimatiellia bacterium | reverse complement strand
TTGCGTGTTGATCCAATGGAGGGCCGGCCTCTCCGCCGCGGGCGGATCTTCGACGTGCCGGCCGCAGTGGTTTTTCAGCGCAATCGACCTTTGACCTCTGACCTCTGACCTTTGACCTTCAGACCTTCCCCCGCTCCGACTCTCTCTTGAGTATGTTGTGAAAACAATGCTCAAACCCAACCCCCGCCTCCCCACACAGCCTGCGCATATCCGCCATCAGACTATCCTGCAGTTCGCGTGTCATCCGTCGATACCCGCCATGCCTCTCGAGAAACGCCGGCATAACAGACGCATTGAACGCCTGCACCACGTTTCTGGTGAACACGAGCTTGAGCGGCGAAAGGAATCGATGCAGGTAACTCCTCCCATAGCAGAATTGACACAGGTGCCCGCAACAGCTATAGGGCGAACACTGCCAGAGAATCCCGAGCGGATACTTCCGCCTGTCGCAGAATTCGTCGTACAGCCCGATGACCTCGTGCCGCAGACGAGGCTGTCCCCCGGGACTCCGCGGCCGCGTGAGCATATACCCGCGAAACCGCTCCGCCTCACCGGCCGGCAACCCGACAAACAAAGCCCACACCTTCGGCTCCAGCCGCCGCAACCACGGGCACCTTTCAGCATCGTCATGCGTACTCATCGATCAACCCGGCCGCGCGAGCCGCAGGGACATCCGCCTCCTCTCGGGCGCCAACCCCCTCCAATCCCCCGGTCCCGCCCGGCCACAGCTTGAAACCGCCCCGGTCCCCATTGGGCAGCGCCCACGCCCCATAGATCACCGGCTCAGGCTCTCCGACCCCCGAATAGAACACCGCCGCCATCGGCCGATGCATATACACCTTCGTCCACGAGCACCGGCCTCCATCGACGTCATATCGCCCGCTCACACTGAACGGCCCGATATCATCCAGCCCCGTGCCCTTGATCTTCCCCTCGGCGAATTCCAACCGCAGATCCTGCCGATGCCTGGCTTGATCCCGCCCCGCCCCATACACATAGAACCCCTGCCAGGGGCCCGACTGAAATGGTGTGTCGTATTCGCTCATCCTTCCTACGCCGTACGTTGCCATGAAACTTGCTCGAGAACCCGCCTTCGCCGTCGTGCCTCCTGGCTTCCGCCGTCGCTCTGCGAGCTATGGCGGACACGTCGGCGAGCGCGGCTTGCTCGAGAACTTACCCGGGAACTTGCTCGGAATTGCTCCTGTGGCGTCCCCCCCCTTCTCTACGCGCCCTTCTCCCAAGGAAATTATAGAGCCGGTCGCCGCCGCTCGCCATATCTTTCAAAATCCGCGGCGCCCCTGAAAGAAGGGCCTGCTTCCCTCCGTCCTATATACTGGCCGTCGGCATCTCGCCCGGCCTATGCGAACAAGGGCCCCCCCCCTATGTCAACGCCCAAGAAACTGAAGGAAGGCCAGATCTTCCAGACCGTCTTCTGCACGAACACGGACAAGAAGAGCCCGTTCCGGTTCAAGGCGAAACGACTGGTCGACCAGGCCAAGCGTGCCCCCAAGGTCATGCTCTGCGACGACCCGCGCATCCAGCCTGGCGAGCTGTGCAAGGTCCGCGTCAAAGCCATCACAAAGCCCCGCCAGAAAGCGCGCGGCTACATCGAAGTGGAGTTCCTCGGCAAGGTCACGTTCAAGATCGATGCCAGCTTCTACGTCGATCCCGTGCTGGAGAAGAAACTGCAGGCGCTGCTCGATGCCGGGATGAACATCCTGCTCGACGGGCCGCAGGGCTCGGGCAAGACCGTCCTGTCCCAGAAACTCGCCCAGGCTCTTGGCATGGAGTACGTCTACTTCAACTGCAGCTCGGTCTACGAGCCGACCGATTTCCTGGCGACATTCCAGGTGAAAGAAAGCGCGCACCACAACGTCGTGACCGAATGGGTCTCCACCGACGTGCTGCGCGCGATCGAGGCGGCCCATGCGAACCCGGGCCGGCGCTACCTGGTGTTCCTGGACGAATTCAACCGGTGCCGCGAGATCGCGCGAAACGGCGTCATGCCCGCGCTCGACGCCACGCGCCGGATGTATAACCCCAGGACCGGCTCGACCATCACGATTCCGGACAACGTGTTGTGGATAGCCGCGATCAACAACGGCGCCCAGTTTACCGGCACGACCACGGTCGATCCGGCACAGCTCGACAGGTTCGCTCCAGTGAAGATGCGATACCCACCCGAAAAGGAGGAAATACGGATTCTCGGGGAACGATATTCGACCGTGCCCAAAACCCAGATCAAGCGCATTGTGAAGGCGGCCAACGCGATCCGCACGGACGAAAACCTGCGTGTGGACCTGAGCATGCGAGCGAGCGAGGAAGTCTGCATGCTGTTGAGTCACCCCAACTTCACCGAGTACGACGGCGATCCGATCCCGGAGCTGCTCAAAACCAGCTTCTGCGCCCGGTTCCTCGGCGATTGGGACCAACCCGCAACAGACTCCGGCCTCGTCTGGCAGTGCATCACCCGGGCGCTGGAACTCTGATCCCCGCGAGAAACCATCTTTGTCGTAATCTTTGGCCTGCCGCGCCGTAGCTTCTGAGCGAAGGCGAGCTGCGCCCGCCGAAGCCCGGGGCGGAGGCGGGTCGTAATCTTTGTCGAACCCCGCCGCTGCGGCGGAAGAAAGGAACCACGGAGCTCACCGAGGCACAGAGGAGAGCAGAGCAGAGGTTGCGCGAATTGCGCTCGGATTGCCAACAGAAACCCCGTCATCAAGCGCCGCCTGCAATCCGAGCGCAATTCGCGCAACGTTGTATGGCAGAGGAGGGCACGAGAGGCGATGAGGAGAGACGAGAACTAAGACGGACGGCGAGACCGCGCGAGAGACTGATCTCCGGTGTCCTCTTCCGGCACAAACGTCGCGGGAATTTGGGCTGGGTTGCCGTGGAAGATGCGAGCGAGAAGAACCAGGGGCCGGCAATCCAGCCCAAATTCCCGCGACCTCTCTCCCTGAGCGCGCCGAAACTGCTGAACGAAGGCGGCTCTGCCTCCGTGAGCTCCGGGGTTTTCACTTCTGCCTACTTTGGGAAGATAACACAGCTTAGTGCCCGCGCAAAAATAACTTCACATTTTGGCGGGCCAATGTTGTCACGGCCGCGGGAATGACGCAGCCCGAGGCCGCCCCATTCCCGCGGCACGGCGGAGCCGGCACAACAGTGGCCCGCCCCTTCGGGCTGGGGCTCTTTTGCCCGTGCTCGGCGTTGCGCGCTCGTCACAGACCCTG
>JAFGHX010000047.1 GCA_016929905.1 Kiritimatiellia bacterium | reverse complement strand
GTGGGGCCGTGGGACTGTGGGGCCGTGGGACTGTGGGGCCGTGGGACTGTGGGGCCGTGGGACTGTGGGGCCGTGGGGCTCAGCTTCAACATGGGAGATCGTTTTCCGGGGCGCGGGATGCAGGTCGATTTTGCATACGGCAGGGGCGAGATCGCGCTGGAGGTCCCGGCGGAAGCGACCGTCTACGCATCGGCCTATCCGGCGGCGGATTTGCCGCCGGCGGAGTTGGTTCTGGAGGCGGTGCGCGCGCCGCTGGAGGCGTTACCGCTGGCGGAGGTGGTGAAAGCGCGGCGGCCGGGTGATGTGGTGGTGGTGGTATCGGACATCACGCGCCCGATCCCGTACCGTGCCTTCCTGCCGGAACTGCTCGACGAGATCGAAGGCGTGGGTGTGGGTTCGGAGCAGATCCTGATTCTCGTCGCGACCGGGATGCACCGGCCGAGCACGGCGGCTGAACGGGCGGAGATGTTCGGCGGGCTGGCCGACCGGTATCGGATCGCGGACCACGACGCGGCGGACGCGGCCGGTCTGATCGAACTGCCGGGCCGGACCTGGGGCGGCGCGCGGGTGGAGGTGAACCGGCGCTATATGGAGGCCGGCTGCCGGATCGTGACGGGCCTGGTCGAGCCGCATTTCATGGCCGGGTTCAGCGGCGGGCGCAAGGCGATCTGCCCGGGGCTCGCCTCGCTGGCGACGATCGAGCGGTTTCACGGGGCCGAGATTCTCGCCAATCCCGCGGCGCGCAATGCGCATCTGGCGGACAACCCCTGTCACAACGAGTCGCTCTCGGTTGCCCGCATGGCGCCGCCGGACTTCTCGCTGAACGTGGTTTTGAACAGGAATCGCGATCTGGTGGCCGCATTCGCGGGCGGACTGGAGGCGGCGCACCGGCAGGCATGCGCCTTTGTGCGGCGGCACGCGTGCCCGGCGGTCGCGGCGCCTGCGGACGTGGTGGTGACCTCGTGCGGCGGGTATCCGCTCGATGCGACTTTCTACCAGTGTGTGAAAGGGTTCGTCTCCTGCCTGCCGGCGGTGCGAGAGGGAGGCGTGATTGTGGCGTTCGGCTCCTGTTCCGAAGGGATCGGCAGCACGGAGTACGAGCGGATCATGGATCGCTACGCCGGGAGCTGGCGCGACTTTCTGGCCGACATCCGCGAGCCGGGCGTCTTCACCAGGGACCAGTGGCAATTCCAGATGCACGCGCGCGCGTTGGAGCGGGTGGGCCAGGCCAACCTCCATTTCGTGACCGACGGGATAGCGGAGGACGTTCTGAGCCTGTTATCTGTGAACGGGCATGCCGTGAGCAGGGCGGGGGTGAGAGCCGAGGTGCAGGGACTGCTCGACGCGTGCGACACGGACCGTGCTGCGATCGCTCTTCTGCCAGAGGGTCCATACTGCACGCCGGTGGGGAAATAGTAGAAGCGGCGTCCCGCCGCTTCCCCCGCGCCTCCGGCGCGGGAGGGACGGATTGCAGACCCGTCCCACAGGGAGGGGAATGTGGTCCGAACCGTAGGTCACGAAACACGCTTTCGCGTGTATCTGAGTAGCGCGGTCGTCCTCGGCCGCGCATCGTCGCGTACGGCCGAGGGAGGGCCGCGCGCAGCCCCCTTCTCAGGCTCGGGTAGAACGGGTTCCCAGCCCGTCGCCCAACGACTTGAGGTAAACTCAATGCTGCGGCTCTGCAGGACGCCCTTCAGGTATTTCTCTACGCTGACCTCGGACTTCTGACCTCCGGGTTGCGGGCGAAGCCCGCATTAGGCCTTCTGCCGTCATGTTTAGACCCAATTAGGCCTAAAAGTCACCTGTTCCTCGCACAGGGTCCGCCTTTGCGGGGATCATGTGGCGGCCGCGCGGCTCTTCTTCCGGGATTTTCCGCGTTTGGCGCGTTCAAATCGGCTCTTCCCGAAGAAAACCCCATGCCGGCACCCAGTTGGCACGGTTTGTGCTGATATACGTAGCATTGCTGCGGGCGTCGATTCCGTTTTCGAATCGGCGCACCCGCAATCCCCCCCAGTTAACTGAAGTTGCAGAGGAGGATCGAAGATGGTACGGACGCAAGGATTCCATGGAGTGAGAAGCGGGCGTGTCGTGTCCTGTGCATGCTCGATGCCGCTGTTGTTCGACGCCCGCGTGCTGCTGATCCTGCTGATGACGCTCTTGTGTTGTGCCGCCCTGGCCGACACCTGGGACCCGGCCGACGACGTACGCTCCGGCGCCACGGCGCTTGCGGCGCCTACGCCCGGCGTGCAGACGCACGGGCCTCACACGTTCACCGACTCCAGCGACCTGACGGATTGGTTTTCGTTGCCGCTGACAGCGGGGCAGGTGTGCTGGTTTCAGAACACGAACAGCACGCGGGCTATCTGGTTGTACGTGTGCGATGAGCTGGGGAACGATCTCAAGAGGTTCTGGCTGGGCGGCTACGGCACCCCGTACGGGTTCGTGGCGGACCAGAGCGGGCGGTTCTATCTTCGCGTGGCGCGATACGAGTACAACAGCAGCTACACCTTGGCGTACTGGCGGGGCAGCGGCATTTCCGACGCTTGGGACCCGGCGGATGATCAGGTGTCCGGCGCCACCGCTCTGGCCGCGCCGACGGAGACGCAGCAGAGCCACGGCCTGCACACCATGTCGGGGAGCGACTGGTACGACTGGTTCAAGCTGGATTTGCGGGCGGGTCATTCGTGCGCGGTCCGCGTGCGGAGTTCGAACGGGTATCCCTCCCCGCACGTGTTCGGCCCAGACGGCAGTCCTCTAGCCGGGCCCGCTCGCTATCTGTGGCACACGTTCACGCCGTCCGCGGACGGGGTTCACTCGCTGCTCGTATCCAACGAGCAGTGCCGGGTCGAACTGGAGTACACGCTGGACTACGTGGAGCTGCCTCTACGGGATGTCTGGGACCCGGCGGACAACACGAGCAACGGCGCCACGGCGTTGCCCGCGCCGACCGCGGCTGTACAGAGCCACGGCCCGCACGCGGCGAGTTCCATTGACCTAGAAGACTGGTTCACGGTGGATTTGACGGCGGGCGAGTCGTATGTCTTCGATCTGTCCGAGACGCAGGTGGGGTTGGGTTATCAGCTGTACTGCGGCACGCGGTGGGTTTGGGCGAACTACGGTGTGGAGTCGGTGCTCGGTTACACGCCGACCAACAGCGGGGCTTACTACTTGTGTTTGAAGCCGGCGGACCCCAACAGCCCGGGCGGCATGTACACGCTGCACTACCGCAACGCGAGTCGCGAGGGCGATGCGTGGGACCCGGCGGACAATAGGGTTGGAGGGGCGACGCCTCTTCTGTTTCCGGCGCACGCGACGCAGACGCACGGGCCGCACAAAGTGGGAGGGAGCGACTGGTACGACTGGTTTCGGGTGCAGCTCGAGCGTGGCGAGCGATACACGTTCCGCACGCGGGGCAGTACCGGCAGGCTGAGCATGATCCTGTACGGTGACGCGTTCGGCACAGGGATCATCGCCTCGACGGGCTGGTATGAGCAGGGCGACCTCGCGATTGAAGCGTTCGAGGCGCCGCATACGGGGACGTACACGCTCCGTCTGTACAATAAGAACGAGGAGACGACGTACTCGCTGGAGTACGCAACACCCGTCACGGCGGAGCCGGCCTCGGCTCTGCCGCCGAACACCTGGACATGGCGCAACCCGCTGCCGCAGGGCAACAACCTGAATGCCGTCTGGGGCAGCAGTATCAGCAACGTCATTGCCGTTGGGGACGGCGGGGCGATTCTGCATTACGACGGGTCGGGCTGGACCGCGATGGAATCGGGGACGGGGAAGGACCTGCGGGACGTGTGGGGCAGCGCCTGGAACGACCTATACGCGGTGGGCGGCGGACGGCCTTACGACGAGGACGGCGTGATTCTGCACTATGACGGCGCGCGATGGCAGCACGTCGAACACGGACTGCCGATCCAGGATTTTGTGGCCGTGTGGGGGAGCGGGAAAGACGATGTGTTCGTGCTCGATCAGTGGGGCGGCTGGACGGCGGCCATCGCCCACTTCGACGGCCGCGAATGGCGCATACACGCCACGATGGACCTGTATGAATGCGGGGAGTGGCGCGACATCTGGGGCAGCGGCCCGAATGACGTGTACGTCGTCGGTTACGAGGAATTCGACGAGTGTGATCCCGACGCCGTCATCTTCCATTTCGACGGCAACGCATGGACACGGGTCTTGTACGGCGGGTACGGGGAAATCAGCGCCGTTTGGGGAAGGGGCTCGAACGATGTCTACGCCGTGGCGGATGGCGCGAGGCTCCTGCACTATGACGGACGGGACTGGGCTCGGATGACCGTGGGGGATTCCGGCCAGCAACCGGCGCGCATCCGTGGCGTGACGGGAACGGGCGTGAGTCTTCTCGTCGTGGGCAGCGGCGGGTCCGGTGAGCCGACTGTGTGGGAGTACAACGGGACGTTGTGGAACAAGACGATGATGTCCGACGGTTCGGGGCTCTCTGCCGGCTGGGCGGGTGAAGGGGGCGGCGCGTTTGTTGTCGGTGAGTCGGGTCTTCTGGCGGTCCGCGACGGCGGGCGGTGGGCGACTCACACCGCCACCCTCACGGACAAGCCTCTCTGCGGCGTCTGGGGGACGAGCGAATCGGACGTCTATGCCGTGGGGGGCGTCAGCGGCCAGGGAGCGATTCTGCACTATGACGGCACGGCGTGGTCGTCGATGGCCCTGCGCACGAACATCTCGCTGTCCGCCGTGTGGGGGACGGGGCCGGCCAATCTGTACGCCGTCGGGTCCGAACGGCGTGAGTCCACCTACGTGCCCGTCGTCTTGCGCGGGAACGGGCAATCCTGGCGCGTGCAGGACAGTCCCGTTTTGGAGGGCATAGGCACGGGCAGTTTTGCCGACGTATGGGGCAGCGGGCCCGGTGACGTCTATGCGGTCGGCGGCATGGCGCCCGGCTATGGTCCGAACCGCGGGCTGATCTGCCACTACGACGGCGCCGGCTGGACTGTTGTCGATCGGAATCGTACGGGATGGCCGGACTGGTGGCGCGCCGTTTGGGGCAGCGGGCCGGACGACGTGTTCGTCGTGGGCAGAGGCAGCACGGTCTTTCACTATGACGGGGCGGGTTGGGCGCAGATGACGCTGCCCGCCGTGGACAGCTGGGATGATCTCGCCGATGTCTGGGGGACCGGCCCGAACGACGTGTACGTCATAAAGCAGTATGGGCAGACGCTGTACCACTATGACGGGACGTCCTGGAAGGTGCGTTCGATTGCGCCGTACTCGCCCTACGACGGGTACCAGTTCGCCCTGTGGGGCACGGACGGGAACAACCTGTTCGCGGGGCTTTCGCACTTCGACGGCTCCGAATGGACGCGAACCCTGGGGTTCGCCCGGCGGATATACGGCGTGTGGGGCCCGAACCCCAACACCGTGTTCGCCGTTGGGGAGTCCGGGACGATTCTTCAGTACAAGGGGGCTGTTCCCGCGGGGGAGACGCGGTTCACGGCCTACAACGACTTGATGTGGCTGCCCGGGCAGGTGAGCAAGGACATCACGACCTACACCCGCGGGCAAGGCGGCGCGCTGACGGACTTCTATTCCGGCCGTCCGGCGCAGGCGACGTTGAGTGTGAGCGGGGGCCGGATCGTGACGCATCCTCTCGGCGCACTCAGTGCGCCCGGCACGGACGCGCGCGCGGTGTTCGAGGGGCGGGTGGATTGTGTCGGGACTCTGCAGTACGACCCGGAGCCCGTCACGCTTGCGTTCGGGGATTTGGACCCGGAACTGCGGTATGAAGTGGTCCTGTTCGGCAACCGTGCGAATGCGGGCTACACCGACCGCATGAGCGCGGTGACACTGGGCGGCGCGCGCAGTTTCGTCAACGCGAGCACCGCGGGCGCCGCGCGGCGTACGACGGTGCTGGCGGACGACACGACGGTCATCTGCCACGGGGTGAACACGGCGAACGGGTACGTGGCACGCTTCACGGGGGTGGATCCCGGGCCGGACGGCCGGTTCACGCTGAGCGTTGCCGACGGCGGGTCGGCCAACCCGCCGAAATTCTACGCCAATGCGGTGATGTTGCGCGCCGTGGAGAGAGGGGACGACATCGGGGAGCGGGCGGCGTGGCGGTACTGTGACACCGGGCAGGACCTGGGCACGGCGTGGCGGGCGCCCGGCTACGACGATGCGGCCTGGGCCGCCGGCCCGGGCGTTTTGGGCTACGGGGATTCGTTCATCGACACGCCGGTCACCTACGGGCCGGACCCGCAGAACAAGTACATCACGACGTATTTCCGTAAGGCCTTCATGCTCAACGACGCCCCGTTGACCCTCGCGCGGCTGACGCTGAACGCGCGGTACGACGACGGGTTCGTTGCCTACCTGAACGGCAGCGAAGTCGCGCGACGCTCGATGCCGGCCGGTCCGGTGGGTTACGGGACCCTGGCGTTGAACCACGAGGGGCGCGTCTACGAGCAAATCGACTTGACGGGCCAGGTCGACAAACTGACGGCCGGCCGCAACGTGCTGGCGGTCGAGGTGCATCAGCGGGCAGGCGAGAGCAGCGACCTGGTCTGGGACGCGAGCCTGGAACTCGACGCGGCCAGGGCGCTGCCGGTCGTCGAGTTCGCCGCCGCGGGCGGGCAAGGCAGCGAAGGGACCGCGATTGTGGAGGTCGACGTGATCCTGAGTGATCCGGCCGATGTGCCTGTGACCGTGCAATACCGGCAGACGGCCGGCAGGGCCTGGCCGGACACCGACTACGTCGCGCCGGGCGGCGGCAGTTCGGGCACGGTGACGTTCGAGCCGGGCCAGGCGCGCAAGCGGATCGCGTTCGCCGTCACGGACGACACCCGCCGCGAAACGGATGAGAGCTTCACGCTACGGCTGGGCCCCGCGCAGAACGCCGTGATCGGAGTGGTGGACGAATACACGTATGTGATCATCGACAACGACCGCCTCGTGCTGCCGCCAGGCTGGACGGAGACGGCGGTTCCCGACGGGGCCGGCTACGTGTATGACATCTGGGGCAGCGGGCCGAGCGACGTGTTCGCCGTGTGCTACGAGGGGACCGTTCTGCACTACGACGGGACGTCATGGACGTCCCTGCTTTCTGTCCCGGATTGTACGCTCGATGGCGTCTGGGGCACCTCTTCGACAGATGTCTATGTGGTCGGGCGCTCGTCCTCGGGCATGCCCTGGACGCAGTTCATCATGCACTACGACGGCTCGGAATGGACGTACCAGCAGTGGACAGTCGAGCGCATTTCGCAGGTGTTCCGCGACATCTGGGGCACCGGCCCGTCCGACGTGTACGCGGTGGGCCGGGAATCGATGTACTTCGACGGGCAGTCGTGGACGCCGTTGGGGTTCCCGGACGACGGGCCGCTGAGCGTCGAGACGGCTGTCGGCGGCTCGCGGCGCGAAGGGGTGTTCGTGGCGGGCCCCGCCCAGGCGGACGGCTACCTGTGGCACCTTGCGGGGTCGCCGGCAACCGACCCGGCCAATTGGGAACCCCTTGCGATGCCGCCGATTGTGACGGAGAAGAAAGTCTTTCTCTCGGCCATCTGGGGCGGCGCGCCGTCCGGGGCGGTCTACTTCCTCGGGATGCCGGACACGGATTATCGGCCGGCCTATCCGGTCGTGCTGAGGTATACGACGCGCGACGGCTGGACCGTGACGGAGCTGGCCGGGTTCGATCTGCAGTGGCTCTGGCCCGAGGACATCTGGGGCACAGCCGAGAACAACATCTACATTGCGGGCGTGCACGTCCTGCATTTCGACGGGACGGCATGGCGCGTGGCGGTGGAACACGCGCAGGCGCAGGCCGTCTGGGGCAGCGGCGCCGGCGACGTCTTCTTCGCGTGCGGCGACTGCATTCTGCATTACGAGCCGGGGACGCGCGTGCGTGGCGACTATGACGGCGACGGCAAGGCCGACCCGGCGGTCTTCGCCGGGGCGAGCGGCACGTGGCGCATTCTCCAGTCGCGCGACGGTCTGGTCGCGGAGCCGTTCGGCTGGGCAGCGGTGCAACCGGTAAGCGGCGATTACGACGGCGACGGCAAGACCGATCTGGCGGTGTACCACGCCGCGAGCGGCGACTGGTACCTGCAGCAGAGCTCGGCCGGCTTCGCGCGGCGCCAGTTCGGCTGGGCGGAGGCGCTGCCCGCGCCGGCGGACTATGACGGCGACGGCAAGACGGACATCGCCGTGTATCATCCGGCGAGCGGCGGGTGGTACGTCATGCAATCGGCCGCCGGCTTCCGCAGGCTTCAGTTCGGCTGGTCCGACGTCGTCCCGGTCCCCGCCGATTACGACGGCGACGGCAAGGCGGACATCACCGTATACCACCCGGCCACGGGGCATTGGTACCAGCTCCTCAGTTCGCGGGGCTTTGCCTTCGCCTACTGGGGCTGGATGGAGACGGTGCCTGTTGCCGCCGACTACGACGGGGACGGCAAGGCCGACGTCGCCGTCTACCATCCTGCCGACGGCACGTGGTTTCTGAATCGTTCCTCGCAGGGCTTTCGCATGCAGCAGTTCGGCTGGGCGGCGGCGGACGCGGTTCCGGGCGACTACGACGGGGACGGGAAGGCAGACATCGCCGTCTATCACGAGGCCGGCGGCATGTGGTACCTGCTGCAGTCCCACGACGGGTTCAGGACCATCGAGCACGGCGGGCCGGGCCAGCCTGCCGTCCGCTGAACGGCTGACCATGGAAAGGGCGCCATCATGAAGACACTCGAGACAGACCGAGCGGAAGCAGCGGTTCTCCCGGACGCCGTGTACGTCGAACGTGCGGCTGCCGGCATGTCGCACGCCTTCGACTGCCTCCAGAAGCGTTACGCGCATGCGGTCTACGCGTTTGTCTATGCGCGGCTGCGCCGGGCGCCCGCGGCGCGTTGCGTGACGGAGGCGATCTTCCGCGAGGCGCGTGAATCGTTGTCGGGCCGTGAGGGTGCGGCTTTCTACCGCTGGCTCTACGCGATAGCCGCGCGGCATTGCCGGGAGTGGGAATGGCGGGGCGGGTTGATGACGCGGCGGCTGAGCACGGGGCCCGGCTGTTCGATGCGGGGCGCTGTGGCGGCGGGCCGGGTGGAGTGGGGGCGGGACGCCGCGGGTGATTTCGATGCGTTTCTGGAGGTGTTTGTTGCGCTGCCGGACGACGAGCGGCTGGTGGTGACGTGGCGGCACGATGAGGGGCTCACGGCCGAGCAGATTGCGCAACGGCTGGACAAGCATGCGTTCGAGGTGGTGAACCTTCTGCTCCGCGCGCAGGCGCGCATCAAGAGCGTGCGCGTGGAGGGGCGGCTGGTGTGAAACCGGAAACGGCTAACCGGGGCCCGTTCGCACCTGTCGGGCTCAGCATTTCTCGAAGTACGAGGTGCGCAGGTGGGCGGAGGTCTCGACGCGGCGGATGAGCCCGTCGCGCTCCAGGGCTTTGAGGTCGCGGGTGGCGGTATCGGGCGCGCAGTGCAGGCGTTCGACGACCTCGGCGCGCGTGAGGCGCGGGCGCTGCTCGAACAGTTCGCGCAGGCGCTGCCGGCGTTCGAACGTGCGCAGCCGGCCCGCCGGTTCAGGGGGGCGCTGCGGGGGCGTGGGATCCGGGCCGCCGTCTTCGGCAGCGCCGGCCGTGTGCGCGGCGTCCGGGTCCGTTGCCACAGGCCGGAAGAGGCCGGCGCCGAGGATACGGCTCTCGCCGGCGACCAGCGCGATACGTTCGATTTCGTTGCGGAGCTGGCGGACGTTGCCCGGCCAGGCGTAGGCCTGCAGGGCGGCGACGAGGTCTTCGCCGAGCACGACATCAAAGGCCTCGAAGAAGCCGCGCAGGAAGTAGCGGGCGAGCAGCGGGACGTCTTCCTCCCGTTCGCGCAGGGGCGGGATGTGGATGTGGAGTCGTGCGAGCCGGTAGTAGAGGTCCTTGCGGAACGCCTTGCTCTTCACGGCCTCTTCCAGGGATTCGTTGGTGGTGGCAATGACGCGGGCCTGGACACGGCGGATCTTCGTGCCGCCGGCCGGGCGCACCTCGCCGTTTTCGAGCACGCGCAGCAGCATGGCCTGGAGCCGGGTGGGCATGGTGTGTATTTCGTCGAGCAGGAGGGTGCCCTGCCCGGCGGCGACGAAGAGCCCGTCGTGCGCCTTGACGGCGCCGGTGAACGCGCCCTTGACGTGCCCGAAAAGCTCCGACTCGATCAGGGTCTCGGAGAACGCGGCGCAGTTGACCGGAATGAACGGTTCCGCCGCCCAGGGGCTGCGCCGGTGCAGGAGCCTGGCGACGACTTCCTTGCCCGTGCCGGTTTCTCCGGTGATCAGGACGGAGGTGCGCACGGCCGCGTATTTCTCGACGCTGGCCAGCACGTCGTCGGCTGCGGCTGAGCGGCCGACGAAGACCACGGCGTCCGGGTCTGCCGGCGGCGTGTGGATCTCGACGGGCGCGACGGCTTCGGCGCCCTCCCGCGCGGCCTTGGCCGAGAGCATGAACAGGCGTCCCACCTGGTGCGGCGCCAATTCGTAGGCCCAGCGCACCTTGTCTTCCGCCAGCCGCGGCCGGTTCTTCTCGAGGATCTTCGCGAAATGGCTCGCCGCGCGCCGCTCGTTGCCTTCCAGCAGGTAGAGCCGCGCCCACTCGGCCGCATAGCGATAGGCCGTCTCGTCCGGATCGAGCCGCCGCAAGACCACACGGGCGGCGCGTGGATTGCCCGTGCCCAGCGCGTGCTGAACCAGCAGCAACAGCAGTTTGTCGTGCTCGACGCGGAACGGGGCCGTGTCACCCGACAGGATCTTGAGGATATACCGGCGCATGCCGTCCAGATCGCGTTTGGCCAGCGCGATACGGGCGCGGTAGTTGTCGAATTCCGGCGGAAGTATCTCGCCTTCCAGCAGCGCGCCGTGGAAGTGGTTCTCGATCCGGTCGATGAGCGCTTCCGCCTCCTGCGTCCGGCCCGCCTTGGCCAGGAGCTGCACGCGCGGTTTCCAGCAGAAGTGGAAGCGGACTTCGCCCGGATCGGTCCACGGCGCGCCGTCCCAGATGCGGAGCCCTTCCTCGATCTCGCCCGTCAGGCAGCACAGGAACGCCTTGAGCCATGCCAGCCATCTGTTCGTCTCCGCCGTGGCGCCGCGCTTGCGCGTTTCGTACTCCGCGATATGGCGCTCGGCCATCTCGAAATCCTCGTTCTTGACGGCCCACCGGATGCGCCTGGCCTTCCACACGAACCAGTCGGGCAAGGCGCGCCCGACGCAGAGGGCGAGCGCCTTATCGATCGCTTGGAGCTGTTCGCGCGAACGGTCGAGCACCTCCGCGATGGCCAGTTCCACGGCGCGGATTCGGAAGACGAAATCGACGCGGACATTGTGCCGCGAGAGTTCTTTTGTCTGCCCGATAATGCGCTGCGCCTCGTCGATCTGATTGGCGAGTATCGCGCTCTTGGCCGCGACCGTCAGAGCGAGAAGGAAGAGTTCCAGGTCTTCGGGCGGTGTCTCCAGCGCCACCCGGACCGCCTCCTGCAACTCGTCCATGGTCCGGCGGTTCTCCCGCACCTCGAAATACAGCCAGATCGCTCGTGCCGGCCCGTACAGCGGCGCATCCGGCGGGATGGCGTCGAGCAGTTCCTTGGTCCGCGCGAAATCGTGTCTGACGGCGGCGTCGGCGAACTCCGTTTCGGTCACGGCTCTTCTTCCCATATCGGTCCTGCCCCTCTGTTACCGGTTCGTGACGGGCCTGTTACGCCTATGTTACGGCGGGTACTGTCTTTAGGCCTAAGGCCAGAGGGTAAGGCATAACAGGTGGCCTGTCAACGACGCGTTAAGCCACGGGCAGCCTGACGGTGAAGACGGCGCCGCCGTCAGGATGGTTGGCCGCCTCGATGTTGCCGCCGTAGTCGCGGATGATGCGCAGGGAGACGGAGAGTCCGAGCCCCATACCGCCGCCGTCCTTCTTGGTGGTGAAGAAGGGGTCGAAGACGGCCTGGAGGTGCTGGTCGGGGATTCCGGGCCCGCTGTCGCGCACGGTCAGGACGGCGATTCCGCCTTCGGCGGCGAGCGAGACGTGCAGCTCGCGCGTGGCGGAACGCCGCATGGCGTCGAACGCGTTGGCGGTGAGGTTCATGAGGACTTGTTCGAGGCGGAAGAGGTTGGCGCGCACCGTGAGGGCGTCGGGCGGCATCCGGTGCGTCATGGCGACGCCCTGGGCTCTGGCGCGTGCGGCGAGGAAGGCGAGCGTGTTGTTCACGGCTGTCTGCAGGCAGACCGGCTCCTCTTCACAGGATCCGCCGAGCGTGAGCATCTTGAGCTGCCTGGTGATCTCGCTGGCGCGCTGGAGCAGCTCGCGGGTGAGCGTCAGGTTCGAGCGGACGTCATCGAGCTTGCCCTGCTCCAGAAAGGCGAACGTGTTGTCGGTGTAGGCCTGCATGGCGGTGAGCGGCTGGTTGATTTCGTGGCTGATGCCGGATGCCATCTGGCCGATGGCCGCCCATTTCTCGGCTTCGATGAGATCCTTCGTCGCCCGTTCGAGGGCACGTTCCGCCCTCTTGCGTTTCGTGATATCGAGCATCGAGACCAGGATCTTGTCCCATGTCTGTTCATGACCGGGCGCGAACTGCCAGCGGATGAACAGATCGAGCGCATTGCCCTCCAGGTCATGGAGCTGAGACTCCATTTCGCATAGGGTACGCCCGGCCACGAGTGCGGCGACATGGTCGGTGAATCGCGCGGCGGCGTCGTGTAGCAGAATCTTTTCGACGTTGTTGAGGATATCGTCCCTGGCGCCGGCGCGGAACAGGTGCAGGCCGGCCTGATTGACGTCGATGAGCTTCACCGTTCCGACGGCGCGTGCGACGAGATTTGGGTGCTCCTTCAGATACGCGGCGGGGTCATGGCCCTGGGCGCGGAGTTCTTCCACGAATTGCCGGAGGCCCGAAGCGTCGAACTCCCACAGCGTGGAGGGCGCGTTCTCGAACAGCAGCCGGTACCGTTCTTCGCTTCGGCGCAGGGCCTCCTCGCTGCGGGAAAGCGCTTCTTCGCTCTTCTGCAGGGCCGTCCGGGCTTCCTGCTCCCGGGTCACATCGCGCAGTATGCCCTGTGCGCCGACGATCCGGCCCGCGTCGTCGCGAACCGGCGAGCAGCTGTCGTGCACGAAGCGGATCTTCCCGCCTTTGTCGACGCCGCGCCAGAGCGTGCGCGTGGCGGCGCCGGTCGTCAGCGTGATCGCGAGGTCGCGCTGCACCATCGCCAGATCGTCGGGGAACACGAACGCTTCGAGCGAGCGGCCGACGATCTTGTCCGGTTCGAACCCGAACTGCTTCACGCCGGCGCTGACGAAGGTGATTCGGCCTTCGGTGTCGACGGCATAGACGACGTCGTCGAGGGTTTCGACCAGTTGCCGGTATTTCCGGTCCTCGACGTCCTGCAGTTCGCGAATGCGTTGCTCGAGCCGGGCGATCTCCTGCCGGGCGCGCTTGAGTTCGTCGGCTTGGCGCTTGCGGTTGTCATGCTGGGCGCTCATCCGCGCGCTCCTCAATCCGCGTTCGCCTGTCTGCGGGGGCGACCGCGCCTGCCCTACGCGTAGTCTTCCTCTCGGTACAGCAGCGGTCTGTACGCCTCCTCCGGCAATTCGGCGACGACGATGCGGCCGAGGATCAGGCGCGTGGTGCCCTGCGGATAGACGGCCTCCACGCGGCAGTCGAAGGCGGCGGCGCAATCGTCGAGCAGGGGGGAACCGGTGTCTTTCGTGTGGTACGCGAGCGTGCGCAGCTTGTTCTGCTTGCGGCTGGAGCCGGCGCCGAGCCGGCGGGCGAGGTCCAACTGGTCCTCGCGCAGCAGGCTGAGCCCGAACGCTTTGGACGCCAGGATCAGTTCGCGGGTCGCGCTTTGCTGCCCGATGCCGATGAGGATGTGGTCTTTCGCCGTCTGCGTCGCCCAGGCGAGCGCGAGACAGCCTTGCTTGCCGTGGTGCTGTGCGGCCACCACGTAGACGCCGTGCGTGAGCATGTCGTGCCGGAGCTTCACTGTGCGGTTCCTCCTTACGCCTCCGTTCCGAGCTGGAGCGAATTCTGCTGCATGATGATAGCAGACCGCGGCGGGTGGGGGAAGCGGAAGGTGCCCCGTACGGGGCTATTTGCCGGCCGTTGACCGTGCGGCTTGACTGTCCGTCGCCTGTGGTGTAGGCTGCGCATCAGGCCGGCTGGGGGGGGAGCGCGGACGTCGAACAGAGAGGGGGCGGAGGATGCGCACGTTGTCAATCGCTGTCGGGCTGATCGGCGTGTTGCCGGCGGTCTGCAACAGTCTGGCCGGGGACGGCCGGCGGGAGATATCGCAGGCGGACTTCACGCCGGGCTACACGATCAGCGAGCCGGGCAGCTACGTTTTCACGGAGAATGTGGATTATACCAATGAGGGCGGATTCGCGGCGCTAACCGTGAATGCGAACGACGTCACGATCGACCTGAACGGCTTCACCTACCGGCGGACGAGCGCGAACCAGTACACTTACGGCATCTATCAGCCGGACACGTATACGAACCTGACCGTCCGCAACGGCACGCTGCGCAGGTGGGGGACGACATCCTACTACGCGATCGGGGCGTTCGGCTACGGGAACCTGATTGAGCGGATGACCCTGACCGAATGCTACAACGGCATCAAGGCGGGGCGGACCTGCGTCGTGCGCGCGTGCCGTCTGTACGGCATCGAGAGTGACGGCATTTCGATCGATGCGAACAGCGTGGCGACCGGCAACGTCCTCACGGACGGCGGCCGATACGCCGTCTACGTGGCCGGCGAGGAGTGCGTGGTGAAGGATAACAGCGCACTGGGCAGTTGGTCGGCCGGGCTCAATATGGCCGCCGAGGCAACCAACAGCCTGGTCGTCGCCAATGTCGTGTCGGGGTCCGGCATCGCGGTGCAGACGACCAACTGGTTTGGTCCGGAGTGGCGGGCCGTCGGGGAGGTCTGGACCAACAACCCGTGGTTGAATATCACGCGGTACTAGCGTGATCTACTCATGAGCCATCTGCTGCGGGCGCGGATGTGGCGGCATCTAAAGGGTTCCGTGCCGGCGGCCGACCCAGACGTGTCTCGACACGCCTTCGCCTGGCCGCCGGCACGCGCCCCTTGATCTGCCGCCATCTCCGCGCCCTTCCGCCTTCGCCAAGGCTACGGCGGACAGGCTACGACGAAGTTCATGAATAGATCAGGCTAGTGTCGGACGTCCAACAGATCCTGACATTGGCAGCGGCGAGAATGTTCAACTCAGAATCGACCGGCCGTCCGTCTCGAGTTCGATATCCATCAGTGCCGCGACGGTGGGGGCAAAGTCGATGATTTCCGCCTGCTCGACGATTTTGCCGCGGTGCGGCGCGGGCAGCGCGCCGCCGCCGATCATGAACAGCGTGCGGCGGCAGCCGTCGCAGCGGATGTCGGTGGCGGCATTCTTCTCGAAGTCCCAGACGAAGCAGTCATGCGGGGACTGGTGGTTGTCGCAGTAGTTGGGCAGGTCCGATTCCGGCACGCCCTTCTTGCGGGCATTCCGCACGGTGACGTCGCAGCCGACGTGGCAGCCGTGGTCGGAGGCGATGAACAGGCCGGTCTCGTCCCACCAGCCCTTTTCTTCGAGGAAGGTCTTCACGATCCATAAATACTTGTCCAACTGCTGGATCGAATGATGCTTGTCTTCCATATAGGCGGCGCCCTCCTTGCAGACGGGGCAGTTGCCGGTCACGTCGTATTGGGCCAGATAGAGCAGGACCATCTTCCAGTCGGGGCTGTTGAGCATCCAATTCAGGGCGTACTGCGAGGTGAGGAAATCGCTGTAGTAGGAGCCCCAGCCCATGGTGCAGTCGCGCGCTTTCCACCAGCCGGTCTGCATCCAGGCGTCGGACCCGAACGCGGCCACCTTGCCCTCGGGATGGCTTGTCTTGCAGGCGTCGAGGATGGTGGGGATGGGCGCGACTTCGTCGAATTTCCAGTTCAGTTTGTTGCCCAGGGGCGAGGCCTTGGCGCGGTAGGAGCCGGAGGCGAGGTAGCGCATGCCGTGCGGCGTGTTGCAGATCCGGTTGTTCCGCGTGAAGGCGAAGACGCCGTTGTCGCGCACGTTCGAGAATGTGGGCAGGAGCCCGGCGTTCATGTAGTCGTGCACGTTCGGGGGCGGCAGGCCGGTGGCGGGCACCTTCGGCCCCTCGACCCAGTGTCCGGCGACCATGTCCGTGATCAACAGCAGCGCTCTTCTCATTGTCTGTCCTCCGCGGGTTGGGTGTTGCTGAAGCAGGCGTGCAGGTCCGTGGCCGGTTCGGGATCGAACGCGACGCGCAGCTCGACGCGCGTCTGTTGGCCGAGGGCGACAACCGTCCGGCCGCCGGGCACGGGATGAAAGCCCGGCGCATGGCCGTCGGGACGCTCAGGTACGGCGTGCCCGTTGGCGAGGATGCGGCGGATGCGCAGGCGCGAGGCGAAGCAAAGCGTGAACGCTTCGGGCGCCGCGCCCGTGAACACGAAGCGGGCTTCCCGAGTTGCGGGGTCGTATTGGCCGCATGCGTAGGCGAACGGCGCCCAGTCGATGAGCACGACGGGCACGTTGCTGGCGATCTGTTTGGCGATCGGGCTGCACTGGACCAGTGCGCGCCAGCCGTAGAGCGACCGGTACTTCTGCGCGAGCGCCTGCAGATTGGCGTCCAGGTCCTCTGCGATGCTGTTTCGCACGGGCGACGGCATGCCGAGCATCTGATAGGCGTACATGTTCATGATGTTGAGCGGCGTCTTGGTGCCGACGATCTCGCCCACGCGCCTTTCGTGCGCGATCACCGCCTCGCGCAGCGGCGGGTATTGCCCGAAAAAGAGCATCATTTCGGGCGGCGTGCCGGATGCCGTGTCGTACAGTGCGATATGGTATCGGAACGTTTTGTCGTTCTCGGAGGTCCAGTGGATTTTCTTCTCGTGGAAGGCCAGCGTACGGCCTGGTTTCGCGAACTTCGGATCGAGCAGGCCCGCGCGGGTCTTGAGAAACCCGTCCATCTCGAAACGCGCGGCGAGCGCAACGGCGCTTTTCGTCGCCATGTAGAGCGCATGCCGCCGTGTGTCCTCGTCGCGCAAGACTCGCGCCATACCCGCGAGTGCGATCCAGCCGGGATACTCCGCGTGCAACATGTCGAATCCGACGGTGGAGTCGTCTTCGCTGGCCGAGGATGCCATCATTGACCAGTAGTTGTGGTGCGGCAGGACGCCTGGCATCCCGTGTGCAACAAAACTCCAATTGTCCCGGACCAAGTCCCAGTTGCCGCTGTACAACGCGTATGTCCACGTGCAATAGAGAACGATGCCGGAGAATTCGTTCTGGTCTTGAAACATCCGAACGCCGTCCTGTATGCGGGCGGGGTATATCCCGAAAAGCGAGTAGGACAAGCCCGTAAATGGTTCCGTTCGCCGTCGTAGGACGGTTTTCTCCTGGAAAAACTCGACAGCCTGCCGGGAGTATGTGAACAGTTCACGCCTGATAAGGTCGGCCGTAACCTCGTTGGCGGCCGGCAGGGATAGCATCGTCGGGAAGGCCGCGCGGCCGAGGGTGGTGAGCTTCCTGGAAAAGAGATTGGTGGCTGTTGGGCCGGGATAGATCATCTCACGCAGATCTTCCACGTACCCTTCGCGGCCGAAACTCGTCGCCAGTGTGAGCGGGAGCCCCATCTTCAGGAACCGTTCGAGCTTGCTTTGCCATTTCGTCTCGGAAGCATCCGCCACAAGCCCCTGATGATCGTGGTTCGGGATCGGCAGCGAATACAGGATACGGTCCGCGCCGATACATCCCATCAGCGGGCCGCACTTGCTCGCGAATGACAGGTCTTCGGCGTCGCGCGGGATTTCGACCGGTAGCCCCGCGGCGCGCGCGAGTGGCAGCACCGGCGGGAGCGTGGCGACCCTGATCGGCGTGAGGTTCCAGTCGTTATCGAGAATTTCGAATTGGAAGAGATTTTCGATCCGCACGCGTGAGGCGCTGACCACATAAGCTTCTTTGACCGACGCGGGCCGGGCCAAGGCGGCTTTCGCCCAGAACCTGCACCGTTCGGCTGCCCGGTTCGGAAGCTCTTCGTCCCATGCTTCTCCCCTTTGCGGCGCGGGCGCCTCAATACCCAGCGGTTGGAGCGCGACGATTTTCCCCGCGCCGGAGGGAAAAGACAATCCGACCCTTCTCTTGCGCAGAAATACTCTTGCCGGCCGGCGTGTCAACACGAGTTCAAGCGGCCCGCGCACTTTGCCGTCCTTCGCAACCTGCCACAACGCCAGCCAATTGGCGGAAAGGTCGTTGCCCCGAACGACGGTACGCTCTTCGGTTCGAGCCGAGCCGTCTGCGCGTGAGGTCTTGACCGTGTGCTGCTGTTCCCATGCCATGTGCGTGGATGAGCAATCGAGCCAGATCAGTCGGCTCGCTCCGAAATCGTGGACCACCCCGGGCGCAGCGTCGTTGCAGGTTATCGTGTGTGTCCCGAGATCGAGGCGTTTCCTGGTCCAATCGACAGCGTCGACCGCTGCCCGTTTGGCCGCCGGTTGTGCGTTCTTCGGCATGATGCACAGAGGCGACTGATAGAGCCCGCCTTTCCCGTGCAAGGCATCGATGCAGACGGCAATATGGTTGTCCGCCCCATACCGCACAATCCGACTCGGCAGCACGTAGGTGCGCGGCTTTGCCCACCATTCCGGCGTGTCCCTACCCGTCGAACCGACGGCTTGTCCGTTAAAATATGTCGTGTCGAAATCCTGGATGGCGCCTATGCGCAGAACCAGTTCCTTCCTTCGCCAGTCGGCCGGAATGGTAAGCCGTGTCCGGTACCAGACCCGGCCTTTGTGATGTACCCCCTGGCTTTCCATCGGCACGCCGGCTTCAATCTCCCGCCATTTGGCGTCGTCGAATTCGGGCAGATGGTATCTCAACCGCGTTCCCGCGTTGTCCGGGTCTATCGAGAATCGCCACGCCGTCGGCAAGGGCAGAACGTCCGATCGTTCGATTTCGGGTTCCATGCGGAACGTGGCCGCCGTCGACGCCATGCTTCTGAATGTCTGCCGCCCAACATCTACGACAGCCATCAGGCCCTCATCGTTGTTCCAGCCGAACCCGCCGAAATTGTTCTTGCTGACGCCTTCGCGCGCATGCGGCAGCTTGCTCCACGGTGCCGGGGTGTGCCGGCGGCCCGCTGCCTGCCTGAGCACGCCGGCCACGTCCACCCCGGTGCGGCCGGCCAGGGCATAGATGCAGCGCAAGTACAGTTCATCGCCGCCGCTCGGTTCGGGCCCGCGCACGATTTCCTTGCCCAGCCCGCACGTGACGTGCATGACCGTGCCTTTGCCCACTCGCCATTCCGCCAGGGCCGGGCGCCCGTCATCCCACGCGGCGAGTATGGCGGTCCCGGGTTTCGCCTTGGCGGGCCAATATGAGCGCGATACACGCTCTACCTGCCCCCAGCGCGCGAAGAGGGGATGGTCTTTGGCCAGGATGCGTAGCGGATGCGAGCGTGCACTCGTTTGGGACTCGCCCTGGAATTGCAGAGGCGAAAACGCGTCGTAGGCGGAGGGCAGGGGCCCGACAAGAAGCACCGCGCCGCCTTCGGCCAGATAGCGCTTGAGCATTGCTGCGCGCTGTTGGGTCGCCGGACGCGGCGGATGCGTTGTGTCTTCGGTCGGCAACTGTTTCACGACAACCACATCCGGGTTGCCTTTCTTCGGCCACTGGCGGAGGTTCTCGATGTGGCGCGCGAACTCCGTGCCGACGATCATGTCGGCATAGCCTTCCGGGTCCATGCAGTCCGTCCATTGCACCACGCGGAGGGAGAGCGGGGAGTCGGCTTGGACCCGGCGAATCAGCGCAACGGTGTCGCCGGCCTTCTCGCCGCCGTCTTCGGTCTTGACGCGGTATCGCAGTTCGAGTCTGCCCGGCGCCAAATTCGCGGGCTGCTCCATGAACAACGTCTTCCTCTCGCGCGGCGCCAGGCTCATTTGCGGTGAGCCCCTGCCGACGGTGCGCTGCTGCGAATCGGTCAACTTGTACTCGACCGTGAACCGGACGGTTCCGTTGCTGCGCGATCTGTTCTGGAAGACGAGCGACAGGTCTTCAGAGGGCGTCAGGTCGTATCCTGCGTGTCCCCAGTCCTGAAACAGGCACAGTATCGAGTCGGCTTGGGAGACCTCGGACGGGCTGTTGCCGGGGCCGGGTTGCTCCGCGGTGCGCGCGCTCAGTGTCGGAATGAGCAGGAGCAGTACACCCGTTGCCACATGAGTCCTGTTCATGGCGATTATCTCCTCCAAACGGCTTCTGTTGTGAAAGTCTTGCTCAACTCCCGCGAACGGATGATCATCTCCACGGTCGCCTTCGTGCATTCGCGGCCGAGATCGAGGGAGAGCGGCTCGAACCAGCGCGGGGTCCGCAGTTCCCTTGCCCGGATGAGCTCGTGGGAGAAGAACGGGATGCCGTTCTCATCGAGGAAGCGCAGCGCGATTCTGGCGTCGCTGAGTTTTCCGTCGCCCGTCAGGCGCAGGAGCAACTCAATTCGGCTTTCCGTGCCGGCCTCTCCCACGAATTCGCGGGGCCGGACGCGCAGCGGCTCGATCTTCGCCCAGGTGGCCGGGCGGCTGCTGCGTTCCTGGACGGGCACCTGCGCCGCGACGGGGTCGGCGGGCAGGCAGACATACATGGAGTCGATCCAGAACGGGCCCTGCCGCCCGTTCTGGGCGTAGTTCAGGCGGAAGCCGGAGACTTCCGTCTGGCCTCTGGCGAGCACCTTACCCAGCGGCACGTCGACGAGCTGCCAGGTGGCTTCCAGCCCGTCGACGGTGACATAGTCGCTCAGCCGGCCGTAGTCCGCCGTTTTCGGCTCGTTGCCGGCCTCGTTCGGGTCGCGGCCGTGCAGCCAGAACGTGAATTCGTGGCCGCCACTGCCGCCGCCGTTGACATAGAAGCGGAGCCGTCCGCGCTTCTCGCGGTAGTCGCCGATGTTCACCGGCGGAAAGGTGAAGGAGGCCCCGTCCTTGTAGATCGTGGACAGGTTGTCGAGCTGAATGGCCTTGCCCGACCCGCCCTGGGTCGGGTACGAGACCAGGCAGGCTTTCGTGTCGGCCTTTGCCGTGAGCTGCACGCCGTCACCGTCCTGCATGAGCCAGCGCACGCTGCCCGCATTCTGCGGCGGTTCCCGCCGCTCGGTCACCTTGCCGGCCTGCGCGATTTCCCAGAGCTCGCGGAGCCTTTGGATGTGGCCGTCGTAGTCCGGATTCTCGTAGAGCGTCTTCTGGGCGGCCACCCGTCGCTCGCACAGGAGCGTCAGGCGGCTCTTCTCCTTGCCCTCGATGCGGGCATCCATGCGTTTGGCCGTCGCGTTGTCGGCCTTGACGCGATCCAGCGCCGCGGCGAGTTCGGCGGCCAGTTCGCGGTTCGGTTTCATGTCGCGCTGGCCTTCCTCGAACCGGAGCCTGGCCAGGTGGTACGAGGTATAGGCGAGAATGCGGCCCGCCTGTTCAGACAAGCGGTGGAAGTCGCCGAGCGCGTCCGGCCGGATCAGGTCGCGTTCACCCGCTTCGATGCGGGCCCAGACGCGTTCGAGGCCGGCGAATCCCTGTTTCGCCGCCTCGTACTGCTGCTGCATTCTGGCGGCGGTATTCGGTTGGCCGCTCAAGGTCGCGACGGCGCCCGGCTCCAGCGCGTAGGAGAGGCTGATGGACCCGCGGAACATGTCCGCGAGATCGCGGCCTACCGCTTCGCCGTACCATTCCGCGGCGAACTTCGGGACCCATTCCGCGTACAGTACGCTGGGTTCTGTCGCGTCGCGGTCCAGACGGATGCCGCCGGGGTAATCGAACGCGCCGGGCGTATTGGCGTTCCACATGTATTGCGCGCCCGCGGGGAACCGAAGGTGCATGTCTCTATCCGGCGCCATCATCCGCACGGGCGCGCCGCCGGGCCGCAGGAACGTCTTGGCGGTCGCGATTCTGGCGGAGAACATGGGGCCCCACCGCTCATCGCCGAACATCCAGAAAACGAGTACGGGGCGTCCGTCGAAGATCTCGTAGAACTTGCGGATGTCCTCGACCCGGTTCTCCCGCACGCAGACGGCTATGCCGGGGTCCAGCCGCTTGTTCAGATCGCGCCAGTAGCGGACCGTTTCGTCGTAGTATGGGTCGTCGGGTTTGGCGAGCACGCTCGCCAGGTACGGGTACTGCACGGCGCTGAAGAGGTTCGGTTTCGGCCCGTACTGTTCGAACGCCTTGCGCCATATGCCGAAGACGTGCGTGTCGGCGGCCGCGTGGTCGTTTCCGAACCGTTCTTTGCAGGACGTGCAGCGGTCGTGCCAGCCGCCGGGATTGTTGTAGCCGCCGCCGTCGTGCGCGTGCACGAACCGGGCGCGCACGCCGGTCAACGCCGCCAGTTTTGCCAGGCCTTCGGCGCGCCGGCGATTGTGCGCGTCGAGCGACCAGCAGAAGTACTCGCGTGTGCGCCTGTGCTGCACGCAGCGGCCGGCCATGGGGTCGTCTTTGTCGGCGGGCGCCTTGCCCCAATGCGAACTCTGCAGCCGCATGCACGCGATGCCGCGTGCCCAGGCGTAGTCGGAGGCGTCCTTGACTTGGCGGCAGTAGCGCTCGGCGGCGTCCTGGCCGCCGAGCTTCTTCACCAGCTCCTCATAGCTGTCGGCTGGCGTTCTGGGCACGATGATGACGTTGAGTTTCAGCCGGAAGAGCCTGTCGATGATCCCTTTGGCCCGCTCGTCTTCCTTCTGCCAGTGATACCTTCCCACGGACCGGTACGGGAAATCGGGCCAGTCCCGGATCTTTGCGCCGAGCAGGGAAACCGGCGCGTCTTGTCCTTTCACCAACATGCGCCGGAATGTGACGGCTGCCCACAGCATGCCCTGTTCGTCGCGGCCCGTCAGGGTGACGATGCCGGGGCGTGTACTGTCGATCGCGTAACCCTCGCCCTGCGCGGGGAGATCGTCCGGCCGGGCGTTCGGCGTGACGGCGAGTACGATCCGCCGGCCCGAAAAGGCCCTCTCCTCGTGGCTGCCGGCTTGGAGTACGGGTAGCGGCTTCGCGCCCAGGTCCTCAAGCCGCAGGTTGATCTCCGACGTGGCGATGGCGTATTTCGCCGGTGCGTTGCCGGGCAGGACGATCGCCGCCGGCCCGAGCGGTTGGTCGGGTGTGCGCGTGATCTCGCGCGGGACCGGTATGATCTTGAGCGGCGTGGTGGCGGCTTGGGCGGGGCCGAGCAACAGGGACGCCAGGGCAACAGTCAAGACGATCGGACGCGGTAGGTTGGCATGGCATTTCATATAACTCCTCCTCTCCGGGCAACGCGATCCTCGGGTGCGGCTCACCACAGGTTCGCCCTCCATTAGGCGTAACGTATTGCTTTTGGAGGGCGAGGCTGTGCCGAGCCGGAGTCTTCAGACAGGCTCTGTGCCGACAGCCCTCCATCGGCGCGATTGCGGTGCGCTTTTTCTCGTATGCCCGCGTTTGATTCAGCCTGCTGCGTCTTGATCCCAATGGAACACGATCCCCAGATTGAACGGCTTGCCGTTGTGCAGTAGTTCGTATCCTTTGAGCGCTTCGTCGGCGGCGAACCGGTGCGTGATCAGCGGCGCGATCCTGAGACGGCGGTTGCGGATGTCGGCGATCGTTTCGAACCAGTCGTTGTCGTCCGTGCCGCAGGTCGTCTTCATCGTGAGCTCGCGCACCTTGATCTGATCGAGGTCGATGGCGCAGCGTTCCTTGTCGAAATACTGGGCCTGCAGCAGGAGGGTGCCCGCGTGCCGGATGTGCGGCACGAGCCGGTCGGTCGTCGCGGCGTGGCCGACGGTGTCGTACAACGTGTCGAACCCGGCCGGCGCGACGGCCTTCAGCTTCTCGTCCAGTTGCGGGTCGTCGGACCGGGCGGCATGGAGCGCCAGCGAGCCGGCCAGCGCGAGGCGTTCGTCATCGCGTTCGAGCAGGACGGGCTCGGCGCCCTTGAGTGCGGCGAGCTGTGCGGCACAGAGGCCGAGAAAGCCTGCGCCGACGATCAGGATGCGCTGCCCGGCCTGCACGTCGCAGGCGCGTATCCCGCGAGTCGCTACCGCTGCCAGCATGGTGAAGGCCGCGGTCTCCAGCTCGAGGCGGCCGGGCCGCGCGGCGGACACGAAGTGGTAATCCCGCCAGTGGCTCACGGAGAGGGCGACGTGCGCGCCCCACATGGAGATGACGGGATCGGACCAGCGATTGGCGCTGCCGTAGACCACGTCGCCCGGCTGGAAATTCACGGCTTCGGCGCCGCACTGCTCGACGATGCCGATGCGGTGGTAGCCGGGCACGCAGGGGAACCGCGTGCGGATGTGCTTGCCGCGCAGGACCCAGCGCTCGGTACCCGGTGAAATCGCCGTCACGAGCGTTCGGACGACGATGTCGGCCGGGCCGGGCGCTTCGAGATGGAGTTCGGTCATCTCGAATCTGTTCGCTTCCGGGAAGATGACGGCTTGGGTTTTCATTGAGCTTGGTGTCCTGTCTCTCTGCATCCGCGTGTGCACCGTAGCCGCGGCTCGCGAGGACGCTCGCCCTCCAAGCGGCCGAAGAACGCTCTGCTGGAGGGCGAGCGTCCTGACGCTGTCTCAAAACCCGACTCGCACGTTCCCACACGCCTTACGGCGTTAACTACAAACGGCATATCTGGTGGTTTCTGCCGTTCGTCGTTAAGCCCGTAAGGGCTGTTCCCCGGTTTTGAGACAGCCTCTCCTCACGAGCCGTCCGCGGTGTCGGTCCCGGAACCCGCTGGTCATCCCTCCATCTCAAACACGATCTTGAATGCTTCCTTGTTCCGGATCATCCCGAATCCCTTCTCGATTTCCCCCAGCGGCATGATGTGCGAGTAGAACGTGTTGAACGGAATGAGGTTCAGGCGCGCCAGGCCGAGTACGTAGTCGTGGCCGCGGTCTTCGCTCGGCCCGCGGAAGCACAGGTCCCAGGCGCCGGGCCCCTTGAACCGGTCGATCGTCACCTGCGGCGAATGGCCCATCGCATACAGCGCGAGCTTGCCGCGGGGGGCAAGCAGGTGGCCGGCTTCGGCGACGAGTTCCGCGTCGCCGGCGGCGTCGAGCACCAGGTCCGCCCCGGCGTTTCCCGTGAGCGCCCTCACGCGGGCGGCCGTGTCCTCGTTTCGGTTGTTGACCGTGAAGTCGGCCCCGGCCGCGCGGCAGCGTGCCAGCGGTTCGTCGCGCCGGGCGACGGCGATGACGGGGTGCGCCCCCATGACCTTCGCGAAAAAGCACATGGCCAGTGCGACCGGCCCGGCGCCGAGCACAACGACCGAAGCGTTGAACGAGAGACCGACGTTGGCGAGGAAGGTGGCGATTTCCTTCAGCGTGATGAGGAGCGTCGCGTCGGGCGTCGCGATCGAAAGGTCGGCCGGAATGTGCTGTTGGAAGGCCGCATAGCGCGGCGGCCGTTCGCCGGGGCGGTCTTCCGCCAGCGCCCGGCAGTCCGTGACGAGGCCGTACTCGGCGAACCCGCCCCAGCAGGAGTGGTAGTCGCCCAGTCTCTCGCCCGGATAGACCGCCGTCGGCCTGAGAAAAAGGTCCCCCTCCCGAATGTGGCGCGCGCGGCTTCCGAGTTCGACCACGCGGCCCACGCTTTCATGGCCGAGAATGCCCGGGTAACTCTCCTCCCACGGCAGGCCGCGGGACAGGAGTTTCTGATCCGTGCCCGTGCACGTGGCGCAGGCCAGTATCCTGCAGAGGCACTGATAGGGGCCCGGCTCGGGCGCGGGGACCTCCTCGATTCGCACCTGGCCGTCACCGTCTGTTACGGCTGCCTTCACGGGCGTGTCAACCCCCCTTGCCGTTTGTGCCGGGTGCGCGGCGTGCCGTTCACCCTGTGTCTGCGCCGTTCGCGGGCGTCGCGGAATCGGCGATCATCAGCCTGGGCCGCACCAGCTTGCGATGCGGCACATAGTCCGCGTCCGAGACCCAACTCACCAGCATCTCCAACCCCGTTCGCGCAATCTCGTCCCGGGCCACGACCACGGTCGTCAGCGCGGGTTTCGCGCCGCGGGCCGCCTGGATCCCGTCGAATCCGACCACCGCGATGTCGTCGGGAACCCGCAATCCCTTCTCCCGCGCGCATTCCATCGCGCCGATCGCGCGGAAGTCGCTGAAGCAGAAAACGGCACTCGGCCGTTGCGAGCCGCGCAGCAGATCGTTCATCGCCCGGTAACCGCTCTCCCAGCCTGACCCGCCCGCTTTGACGAGCGACTCGTCGACCGGCAAGCCGTGCCGCGCGAACGCTTCCCGAAAGCCCTGCAGGCGAAGTCGATACCCGGCATAGTTTGTCTGGCCCAGGACCGCTGCAATCCGGCGATGGCCAAGCCCGATCAGGTGTTCGGTCATCTCGAAAGCGCCGGCCCGGTCGTCACTGTCCACGCCGTTGAAATTCGGTTCGTCCCGGTCCGCGTACAGGGCCACGTAGGGAAACCCGGTTCTGTGGAAGATGTCCACCAGGCGTTTGCCGGCGCCGATCAGGAAGGCGCCGTCCATCGTCTCGGTCTCCCTCAGGGCCATGGCCTGCACCGCATCCGCGGGAAGCCCCTCTGACATCGGGCGCATCGTGAGCGTGTACGGCTTGTCGCGAAGCTGGGACAGCACCGCCGTGATGTTCTCAAACAGCGCGACCGTTCCGGCAATGGCATGGGGGACCCACGTGAAGAACAGGCCCAGCGTGCCGCTGCGGGCACCTTTGCGGCGGACGACGAATGTCCCCTTTCCACGCTGGCGGTAGAGGAGCCCGTCGTGAACCAGGGCGGAGACGGCCTTGTTGGCCGTCTTGAAATTGACCGCATAGATTTCTCCGAGCGTGCGGATATTGGGCAGTTTTTCGGCGTATTTTCCGCGTAGAATATCGGCCTTCAGCCGTTCCTGCAGCTCGACATGTTTGCTGGTCACTTTCATGGCGTACCATAGGGTATACCATGCTGAATGATTTGTCAAGGGGGGGAAGCCAGAGAGTCGGGCAGGTTCCATTTTTGAACGCGGTCGGCCGGTAGAATGATATTCTACATTGGTTTGACAAAGATTCCATCGGGCGATCTCGTGGTTGCCGCGTGCGCCCGGCAGCACGGAGTTGCGATCGAGCACACCGACGCGCACTTTGATGTGCTGGCGCGGCTCTAGCCTGATCTATTCATGAGCCATCTCCGCGCCCTCGCGACGACGTTCAAGACACTAATGCGCCGCACGCAGCGGGGCGGCGTACCTTCCGTCGAACGCGTCGCTCAGGGCGTAGGCGAACAGGTTGCGCAGGTACCGGGTGGCGACGGAGTCCGTGCCGTAAAGCTCGAGAGCATCGAGTTGCGAGACCAGCACGACGCCCTTGCCCACCTTGATTTCCGCAACCAGCATGCCGAACCGGATGCCCTGGTCGGGTCCTTTCCTGCCCGTATCGCTGGTGCCGCCGGCGAGGACGACCCCTTCGCTGAGTGGGAAGGCGAGGTGCGAGAACATGCGGCCGTAAGGCGCGGTCCATTGCCGGAGGCAATGGGGCTGCGCGATGCCGGCGAAGGCCGGATGATTTTCTTCGAGCGGGTCGGCGTGGGTGCCCACGGCGACGTTCTCCTTGAAATGGCGCTGGATTCGGTAGCTGACCCCGGCGCTGCCGAGGCGGAGCCCGTCGAGCAGGTGCGGGTTCTTGTGCTGCTCCATGCAGACGATCCGGCCGCCGGCGCGCGCGTAGTCGACCAGGCTTGTCCTGTCCGCGTCGCTCAGGTCAGCCACGCAATCCTGGCCCAGGATGATGAGATCGTAGCCCTCTAGCCGGGCACAATCCTGTATCGGGCCTGCGTTTACGCCCACTTCTTTCAGGATGCTGCTCACGCGCAGGGCCGGCGTGTTCGCGGGCTCGAGCAGCCCGACACGGCGGGACGTCGCGATTCGGGCGTTGGGATCGTCCGCTCCCAGCACGAACAGCTCGTAGACGTTCTCCGCATGCGTGCCCGCGTCGCTCTCGAGCCGCAGGCGCAGACGGTAGTCGCCGGTTGGAACCCGGGCCGGGACACGCCATTCACGGGAGAGGATGCGGTGTTCGTCGTCCTTCAACACGGAGAGGTCGACCGTCTCGGACGAGACCGGCGCGTTCTGTTTGTTCAGGACGTCCATCTGCAGCCGGGCGCCCTTCACGTCCCGCGCGCCGTAGTTGAAGCCGTGCAGTTCGGCCGCGACCGTTTTGCCGGCGATCCAGTTGTGCCGGGAGTGCAGGTCCGCGCACACGAACACGGGCGCGCACGTGCGCCTGAACATTCGGGAGAACGCGTTCTCGCCGAGTTGGGTTGGATCCAGTCTGTAGGGCGCTGACGGGCCGAACTCCATCATGGGGCCCGATCCGGTCAACCCGAACCCCTGCACAACGTCATCCGCCATGCGGGTCAGTTCGACCATCTCGCCCACGTGCCGCGCCAGCCGCGGATAGAGCCGCTCCTTGTCCAAGGCATTGCGGACGCCCGCCACCTTGATGTCCTGCGGGTGGAAGTTCAGGTAGTGCTCGGAAGGCGGGGTCCCGTACAGGTCGCAGTACGCTTTCTTGTCGAGCCGTCCGTTGTTCACGACCCGGCCGTAGGTCTTCACGGTCTTCTCCCAGTACTGGCTGTGCGAGCGGAACCCGTAGTAGTAGAGCGCCTCGGTGAACACGGTTGGCTTGCTCTCGCCGGGATAGGCGACGGTCCAGTGTTTGGGCACGATGCTGCGGGCGAAGCCGGGCAGCAGGGTGTGCGGCATGCCGGCGGTGCTGCTGCCCGAGAGCGCGGCGGGGCAGAGGTAATCGAACGGCGGCGGGGGTTTCAGGTCGATCCAGCCGCCGTCGAGCGTTCGGCCCTGCAGCACGTTGGACTGCGTGCTGGAGAACACGCGCGTCGGATCGTGTTTGTTGAGGAGTTCGCGATAGCGGTGCAGATACACGCTGATGCCCGGCTTGCGGTTGCATTCGCCCTCAGGTGCATAGCCGACCACGCAGGGGTGGTTGTAGGCGACGGCCACATTGCGGCGGAACGCTTCGTCGAGGTAAGCGTCCAGCCCGGCCATATCCACGAGTTCCTTGGCTGCGCGCCGCTCGTTGGCGTTGCCGCCGGGCAGGGTGGGGAACCCGTCGATCCATGCCATTTTGGGTGGCCGCGGGATGTCCTTCTTGAGGATCATGTGCTTGGCGTGCTCGGTCATGTTCAGCTCGGCCAGCACGTCGGGGGTGGGGATCTGGAGCAGCCCGACTTCGTCGCAGATATCGAGGAAGATCGGGGGCGGGATCTCTTCGATGCGGAAGATGGTGTTGATGTTGCTCGCGCGCAGGATCTCGCAGTACCGGCGAAGAAAGCCGTTTCGGTTCTGGTAGAAACCGACGTTGTGCGCCTGGAGATTTCCCAGCGCCGTACCCTCGCCGGTCACGCCGGCCAGGTATATTTTGTGCCCGTTCAGATAGAAGTGCCCGTCTCTGACCGTGAACTCGCGCAGGCCGAATCGCTCCCAACCGATCGGCGCGTCGTCGGCAAACAGCCTGAGCGAGTAGAGGAACGGGCTGTGTACGTCCCAGAGGGCGGGCTGCGCGAGCTGCATGGCGAAACGGACTTCGTTCGGGCCCGGCCGCAGCGTTTCCCGGCCCGGCGCGGTCCGGGTGGTCGTGCCGGCGGCCTTGAGCCGCGCACGGTAGGCGGCGTCGCCCGCCCAGGGCTCGGCAAGGGCCTGGAGCATGACGGCGGTTTCCCGGCCGAGCGTGTTCATGAGGGTGGCGGCTACCTCGATGCGATCGGGCTGACGCGGGGTGATCTTCATCTGTTCGCAGTAGATGGGGGGCCGCAACTCGAGCCAGCACGGCGCCCAGATGCCATTGTCGCTGCTGTAACCGTTCCAGCGCCGGCGGACGTAGAACCGGACCGTTATCTGGTTCGGTTCTCCCCATCGGACGGCCGGCGTGATGTCGATCCGGTGCACATCGGCCACCTTCTCCGGCGCCAGGTTGACGGGCCGCGCCACTTCCTTGCCGTTCACCCAGACGACGGGCTCCCAGGACACGCGTTGGAAGGTGAGGATGACGCGTTTGCCTCTGTGTGTGTCGGGGACCGGCACCGACCGCCGCATGTACGCCACGGACGGCTCTTTCACCTGGCATGGCTTGCTCTTGTGGCAGGTCACGATGGCGGGTACGGTGGAGGTGGCCCAGGCGCTGTCGTCGTAATCGGCACGCCAATAGCTTTTCCGTATGCCTTCGTCGGTCAGCGTGTAGCCGGGCTCGCCCGGCACGTTCTTGAACGCCCAGTCCCCATGCAGGTAGATGCGGTCCTTCTTGCCGTACCACGTATCGCCGTGCTCCGGCAGCAGATACGGCGTGAGCCGCGCCTCCGGCGCGGCCCAGGCCGGCGACAGATGCATGCTGATCAGGACGGTCCACACCACGGCAAGCCGCGTCTTGCGCCCGCTCGCGCTACGCGTTCCATTCAGGGTCATGCCGGGCTCCTCGCCAATTGCCGTCAGTTTTCGGTTCATCGGGCAGCCTCCTCCCAGCAAGTCTCGACACCCAAGCCACCGACGGCCTCCCGGGCCGAGCGATGATAAGACAACGGTGATTCACAGGCGAGAGTCTTCAGCGGAAAGCGGTCTTGCGGATCTTGACTGAACGGCCGCGCGCGCCGGCCCTGCCGCACCATCCCCCCCGCGGCATGCCAACGTTGGCAGCATAGCGTACAGAGGGCTGGGCGTCAAGGTGAATCGCCCGGAATCCGGCCTTGTCTCGCCACCCTTTGATACGCCGCTGGCGGGCAAAGGCTGCAACGGATTACCGAGTCTCTGTCGGCGGCATCCGCTCGATTCCCGGTTCATCTCTTTGCGGCGACGTACCGCACGAGGTTTTCGAGGAACTGCATGCTGTGCCGGCACCAACCATGAACCATCCAGCATACCGATCCGCGGATTCCGATCTGCGGATCGGCTCGCCTTGACTCCTCGTGCAGTTCCTGGCATATTGCCGCATGGCCGTTGCGCGCGGCCGCGTTACGTAAAGGAAGATCGACCATGACGAAGGCGGTTACCACGGCCACACTGGGCGTCCTGTTATCGGTTTCCTTCTCCTCGTCGAGCGGCGCCCCGCCGATCCGACAGGCGCATCTGGAGTTTCAGAACGGCGTCTTTCCTTGTCCCAGCTATGAAGGCAATTTCGCGCTGTCTCTGAACAACGACACCTGGACGTACCACAAACTCACTGCGGGGAACGGCACGGATCACGGCAGAAGACCCGTGCTCTCTTTCGAGGTCGCCTCGCTGATCCCCCCCGATGCCCAGGTGCTCGACGCCAGACTCACGCTCTACTGTGACTACGACAGCTCGAAGCGGGAGACGCCGCCCTTTGCGCCGCCGCTCTCGGTGGACGTGCACAAGCTGACCGCCGGCTGGGGCAAGCCGGATATCCACACTGTCGGCCCCGTCCGGACAAGCGCATCGATCGGCCAGGCCTGCTGGTCGTGGTCGCATTACAGCCAGAAGCGATGGGCCGCGCCCGGCGGCGATTTTGACGCGACTGTCGTTGATACGCGGGTTGTCTCGGACATCAGCACGACCTACACCTGGGACGTCACGAGCATCGTGCAGGATTGGGTCGCGGATCCGGAAAACAATTTCGGCTTGCTGTTGAAGGCGTCCGTCGAAACGAAGGTCGAGCACTGGAAGCGATTCAAGGCGGCCCGCTACGAGTACGAAGGCCGCGTCCTGGAGAAGCGGCCCAGACTGGCCGTCGATTGGGCTCCGTCCTTCCTGGTGCCGCAGAGATGGCCGTACAATTCCACCCGCGAAGATGCGTTCGACCTGGACAACTACTTCCTCGATCCCGACGGGGACCCGCTCTCCTTTTCCGCTTCAACCAACGGCGGCTCCAACGTCGAGGTCGTCATCGATGCGGACAACACCGTATCGTTTGTCCCGGCCCCAGGCTGGTTTGGCACGGAGGTCGTGACATTTGCGGCCGCGGATCCCGGCGGAGGCTCGACCAATTCCAATCCCGTGGTCCTGACGGTTTACAAGGTGGTTGAGCTGCCTCCGCAAAGATGGTTAAAGGGCACCTCGAACGCGAACGCCTTTGATCTGGACGACTATTTTACCGGGGCCACGAACTACTCTGCGTCCGCCACGGATCATCCCAATATCCAGATCAACGTCGACGCCCAGAACCGGGTGAGCTTCTCCCAGCCGCCCGAATGGACCGGCACGGAAACGGTTGTCTTCTATGCACCGTCCGCGCAGGGAGAACAGCAGAGCTTTCCCGTCTACCTGACTGTCGAAGAAGCACAGTACCAGTCGATCACGATGGCGCACCCGAAGCTCTTCCTTACCCCTGCCTATAGGGATATCTTGAGAGCCCGGGCCCTCGGCAGCCTGTCCAACGCGTTCACGATGCTCTCGAATGCCTATGAGACCGATCGGCCAAGCCTGCTGGAAGATTTGAAGACCTATATCTACAAGTACGGGTATCTGTACCATATGACAGGCGACGAACGGTACGCCTCCAACGTGCTGGCCGCCATGCACAAGATACTCACCGTGAATACAACGGCGGACACGGGCGACACCGGTATCATCCTGGAAGGGGTGGCTGTCGGCTTTGACTGGATCTACGATCGCCTGAGCCGGGCCGAGAAGGACTACTTCGTTGCGGCGATCAACACGGTCCAGATTCGGAATCAGCAAGAGATCGAGGTCCTCCCGGATTTCCACAACTACGGCACCCGGACCTGGATCGGGTCTCTGACGGCGGGCCTGGCCACCTATGGGGAGAATACCGAAGCCCCCGCGCTGATCGACCTTTCCAGGAAGCTCGTCGAGTACGGCGTTGAGATGCCCAAGGGCATGCGCTGGCTGAAATCGTCCATCGAATTGACGGGCGGCGCCTGCAACTGGGAAGGGCCGACCTACTCGCGCCGAACCGTATTCAATATTCTGCGATACGCGGAAGCCCTGCGTACGGCAAGCGGGGGTGCGATCAATCCGTGGGAAACGTTGATCCCGGACATGGAGAACAGCGGCTGGTTCTTCATCTACATGACCCGGCCGGACCATCGGTTGGCGTTCAACCACGATGTGAACTACGCCCAGGTTTCGAATTTCGAGATCCGGAACCTGGCCATGATGGCGAACTACTTTCGAAACGGGCACTTCAAGACCTACATGGACACGTACTGCTATTGGAATCCCGACGGCTCCTATGGTTCGAACTGCGTTTGGCTCGGGCGAAATGAGAAGGACCTGGTCTACTATCTCCTGTGGTACGATCCCGAACTGGCCGCCCAACCTCTCGACAACTGCGCGAAGAGCCGGCGATTCGGCGACACGATCGTCATGCGTACGGGCTTCGGAACGGACGCGACCATGGTCAAATTCACCTCCGGTGTCCATTGGGGGACCCATGCGCAGCTGGACCACGGCTCGTTCACGATTTACAAAGGTGCGCCGCTGGCCATCGACTCGGGCTACTACGATGCGTGGGGCAGCGGCAACAATCATATCTGGGACTACTGGAAGCGGACGATTGCGCATAATCTGCTCACGATAAAGGACCCCAACGAGGTCTGGCCCGGTCCGTATTCCGATGAGAATGACGGCGGCCAACGGCTGGTGTTTGAGACTTACGATCCTCCAAAAGCCGGCTGCAAGGCGGCGATGAGCGGCTATCAGATGGAAGAACGTTATGAAGAGTGGGTCATGGGCGTGTACAGCAACTATGAATGTGCGGCGGACTACGACTACATCATGACGGACATCACCAAGGCCTACAACAGCATCTACGCCGGCCTGGGCAACAACCAACCCAAGAAGGCCAATCTGGTGCAAAGGGAGTTCGTCTACCTCCGGCCGGAAGGCGCCGCCGAGTATGTGGTCGTTTTCGACAGGGCGGAAGCCGTGCAGGCCTCTTTCCCGAAGAGGTGGCTCCTGCACTCGGGTTCGTGGTGGGACAAGAGCGGCAAGCCCGAGTTGAACGGCGATGAGGTCATCGTCCGGGGCAACGCCGACGCCGGCATTGCGGAATCCACCAACACGGATCTGACGACGATTACGATGTCCGGCGGCCGTCTGTTCTGCAAGACCCTGTTGCCGGAGGAGCCCGTTGTGCGCAAGGTGGGCGGCGCCGGCTACGAGTTCTGGGTGAACAACGGGAATGTCTCTCTCTATCGTGACCCGTCGACGACCGATGACGATCCCGGTGCCTGGCGTATAGAGGTACGTCCAGCCGAGGCCAGGGCTTTCGACAACTTCCTGCATGTTCTGTACCCGACGACGAATACGGCCGATGCCATGCCGGACACGGAGCTGATTCGTTCATCCGACATGTGCGGCGCTTTGATAAGGGACGCCGGCGAGCCGAAGATTCTGATGTTCGCTGTGAGCAATGTGGTGCTTCGTTCCGCCAGCTACACGGCTGCACCGTCCGAGACCGTGGCTACCCGGCACATGCTCTGCAACATGGAAGCAGGCCCCTACGATATCTTCCAGGACGGTGTCCGGGTCATGGCCGACAGAGCAACATCCGCCGAATGTGTATTGTGTTATACTCTGAGAGGCGGCACCCATTTCCGCGTTGTCAGATCGGGCGCCTCTGACGACGAGCCGCCCCGCGCGCCGGCCCATCTCAAGGTCTGGTGATTCCCGCCTTTAAGCATCGAACAACGGGCGCGACTGTGCTATACTCTCTCCTGTCGTGTTGTACGGAACGCGGCCGAGCCGGGGCCGTGCGGCGTTGCGGTTGACCGCGTATGAGGTCTGTCTGTTCGGGAGGAGGACAAGAATGAACACGCCACGCTGTCTTCTGGCTGCCGGATTTGTTGTGACGGCCGCGCTTTGCCTGCGGGGACCCGCCCAGGACATGGACCCGCCGGGCCCGCCGGGCTCCGCGATCAGCATGATGAAGACGCTGAACCAGGTGGAACCGCGCGGCGCGATCTCCGATTTACCCTATTCGATCACGACCTCCGGGGTCTACTACCTTACGCGTAATCTCACCGGCTCGGGGTCGAGCAGCGGGATCACGGTGTATACGAACAACGTGGAGATCGATCTGAACGGGTTCGCCCTGGCGGGGATTCCGGGCACGCAGCACGGCATCTATGTGCCGAGCCCGAGCCGCAACGGCATCACCGTCCGCAACGGGACCGTCAGCGATTGGGGCGGCTACGGGATCCAGGGCGCCTACGCGCACCGCAGCCGGTTCAGGGACTTGAACCTGGCCGACAACAACGACGACGGGCTGTACGTGGGCACGTTCTGCTTTGTCGAGAACTGCGGGGCCTACGGGAACGGCGGCAACGGCATCAACGCGGGCGACGGGAGCACGGTGCGGGAATGCAAGGCGGCTGACAACGGGAGCACGGGGATCCTGGCCTATCGCGCCTCGAAGATCACCGAGTGCACCAGCCTGCGCAACGGGGCGAACGGGATCTGGGCTCGTTACAACAGCGTGGTCCGCAATTGCGTCACGTGGAGCAACGCGCTGCACGGCGTCAATGCGCAGTACGCCAGCATGGTCGAAGGGAACTACTGCTACCAGAATCTGGCGGCCGGCGTGTATGTGAACGGGTCGGGCGGCCAGATCCTGAACAACTGCGTCACGGGCAACGCGACGGGCTTCGTGATGTACTCGACTATCGGCGGCAATTTCCTCGCGGGCAACAAGGCCAGCCTGAACGACGTGGGCTACGCGTTTTCGCAGGGCGGCGACCACTACGGCACGGTTGTGACGTCCAACGATATGGGGACGGCCGGGTTCACCGTCGGCAATCCCTGGGTGAATTTCGAGTATTGAGCCGCGTCGCCGGCCGTGCCCGACCGGCTGCGGCCTCCGATCAGGTCCCGTGCGTGCAGGCAACTGGGTTGTCTTGACGGTCCCGCAAGTCCTTACTCCCACGCCCTCGCGTAGTCCGGCGCCGGAAGCGTGTCGAGGACGACCTCGTTGTTCCCTTCGTAGATTTCCGGGATGCTCTTGGCCGGGTCCAGAACCAGCTTCCAGCCCTCGCGCGGGCGAGCCGGCAGCGTGAGCGTGAAGTCCTTGCGTTTGGGCTGCAGGTCGAGCGGGGCGGGCAGCGGGCCCAACGCTTTGCGTGCGAGGACCCGGCCGCCGGCGTCGACGACAGCCACCACCGTGTCCGCGACATCGGCGCAGCCGATGTTGTGGACCGTACCGCTCAGCGTGTCGCCGGTTACGCGCACCTCGCGCGCCGCGATCGCGAGATCCGCGCAGCCGTGGACGGGCGGCCGTTTCCGTGTCTGGACCAGTTCGATGACCGTCACGACCTTCGGCGGAAGCGTCAAGGGGATCCGATCGGCGCGGACCACCTCCAGCGATTCGGTCCGCGCGGCACGCTCCATCCGGTGATCGCCGTCGGCATCCGGGCCTGCGGAGAGCGTGTAGGTCCCGTGTTCGAGCGCCCAGATCCGCATCGCGCCCGTGAGGGGCCTTTCGGCATGGTTGTAGGCCAGGACCTTCAGGCCGTCGCGCCGGTTCTTCAGGACCAGCGCGGCATAGTCTGTACCGAACCCTTCCCAACTCACCGCGTGGGTGGCGACGAACCGGTTGCGTTTGCATGCGCCGCCGAGATAGGCGCGCGCGGTGTTCGCGAGCAGGTCGCCCATCAGGACGCGGTCGGTATAGGAATGCGACGTGGTGTACATGTCCGGCCAGCGCCGCGCGTCGATCAGGTTGTCAATGGCCGCGTCCCAGTTCCGCTGGCGGCCGATGATCTGCCGCATGAGCGGGTCGGCGTTCCCGTCGAGCAGCAGCGCGGCAGCCGCATGGAAGCCGGCCAGTTTCGCGAGGGCCTCCGGCTTCACGCCGTCGAGCCCGCCGAGCGCGTAGACGTCCGGCAGGTAGCTGTTCGCGGGCAGGGGCGCTTTCCCGTTCCTGTAGTAGTGCAGGAACGGCTCGATGTAGCGGCCGTCTGCGGTGAGCGCGTAGAGCCAGGTGAAGACGCCGGCCTGGGCGCGGTAGCCGCCATAGAGCGGCCGGTCCTTCTCGAAACTCTTCACCGCGCCCGTGCGTACATCGATGCCGGTCACCCACTGCCCCGGCTTCTGGTAGCTGGCCCACGTGTCCGCCCACTCCCGGATGACCTTCAGAATGCGGGGATGGTGATTGTAGTCGGCCGCCTGCAGCGCCGCATGCCACATCAGGGGGTTCGCGTGGGTGTCCAGGGCCGGCTGGCGGGGCGCGTTGAGATCGGCGGCTCCGATGCGCCGGTTGTCGGGGATGTGGCGCCGTCCGTCGCCGGTGCCGACCGTCACGCGCTCCATACTGCGTGCGGACGCCATGCATCGCTCCACATAGATGGGATCGCCGTAGGACCAGCGTGCCATGAGCGCGAGATGATTGATCCCTTCCTCGTACGCGTGCAGGCTGTCCATCGTGCGCTTGTTCAGGCCTTCTTCGATTGTGGTCTGCTCGGCCAGTTCGGCGAGGCGCGCTGCCGCGTCCTTGACCTTTGCGCCGACGCCGTCTGATTCGAAGAACGGCACGTCGGCGAGCTGCTGGAACAGGTCGGTATCGTCGTTCATGCTGGTGCCCAGCTCGCCGGTCGGCACCAGCCGCTCGCGCATCCACCAGTCGGTCTGGCGCCGGAACTCCAGCCAGGCCAGGCGCGGGTACCAGGCCCACGCCGGAACTCCGGCGGGCGGTTCCGGCGGCGGCGCAACGTCCGAGAGCGTGCCGAGATGTCGCAGGTAGACCCATTCGCGATACTGGCGAACCAGGTCGTCCGCGGGGTCGAGCGCATGGCACTGATCGATCGTCATGAACAGTTCCGGGCAGTTCCCGGCGTACTTACTGCTCTTGAAGAACTCCTCGCGCGTTTGTTTCTTGTAGCCGCCCCAGGGCCGCGGCTCGGCCATGATGCCGAATACCGCACGCAGTAGCAGCTTGCGCCAGGCGAGCGCCTCCGGCAGCGCCTGTTCGCGGGATGCGAGGTGGAGCAGGACCAGAGGCGAAGCGAGCGCCAGATCAGCGCTCGCCCGCAGTGTGAGCCAGAGCCGGCTGCCCTTGAGCAGGATCTGGTCCGGAATGTCGAGCTGCATCCGGAACGTGCCGGATTTCGGGGTGGCACACTCCAGCCAGGCGATGTCGCGGCGCGGGTTCAACGGGTCCTGCACGACCACGCTCAGGACGGAATCGTTCCCGGTACCTGTCAGGACGCCCTCGATGCTGACGGCTGTCAGCCCCGTTTCGCTTTCAAACGGGTCGGTAACGAGATGGACGGCGGTATTGGCGGGCAGCGCGAGTGTCGCGCCCGGCCCGTCCGTCGGCGCCAGCATCCGGGCGCGGGGTTCCGTGTCGCCGTAGCGCTCCTTCATGGCCCAGCCGAGGTTCTGCAGGTCGAACTCGGATTCACGTGCCGGCAGCTCCGCCGGCCGCGCGGCCGGCGCGTAGGCCTTTGCCTCGGGTCCGGCCGCCGCGCCCGTCGCGGTGCGGTAGAAGCTCACGTCTCCGATCATCCCGCCGCGCGTCCCGAAGAAGCTGAGCCGCTCGGCACGCACGGGTGTGTCGAAGCGGGCCGTCTGAACGCCCGCGCCGCCGGGAAAGGTCCACAAGGGCTGGGTCGCTTCGGGCTCGCGGAGACCCTGCACGCCCGCGTACATCCGGGTACGCGCGCCGCCGCGCAGCACGACCGTGTCAAACTCCGCCGGCTGCTCAAGCGTGATGTGCAGGCCGTCGTTTTGGTTGTACCAGTAGCTGACGCCCGCGCCGACCCCGCGGGTGGGATACTCGCGCGCGCCGCCGTGATAGTTGCGGCTGCGCAGCGTGCCGTCGACCGGCGCGGCGGTGAAGCCGCGCACCACCCGGCAGTCCGCGACCGCCAGTTTCCGGGCCCGGAGCGGACCGTTCGGCCGGAGCTCGAGCGGCTTGCTCGCGTCGCCGCCGGTTCCGACCCGGTCGGCCTGCAACTTCCGCGCCAGCGCCAGCTTCTCGCCCTGTTCGGCGGCGGTCGGCGCCCGGAATGCCAGCCTGCCGAACCGCTCCGGCTGCGCGAACCCGCCGCTCGGCAGCGGCATCCAGGTGCTCAGTTCGCCGTACGCGTTTTCCGTGCGGCAGTAGTTCACGCGCCAGGTGTCTGCCTGGGCCGGCGCGCCGCCGAGATCGGCGAAGGGAATCGCCATCTCGACCGTCCAGTGCCCCGCCGGCCCCGTCTCGCGCAACGTCTCGCACGCCAGTTCCGTTTGCGAATTCCATGCGCTCGCCGAACTGTCGGAGCGGGTGTCATACAGCGTCGCCGCCGGGTTCACGATGAAGTGGCAGTACGGCCGGCCCGGACCGCCCGGCTGCAGGAACAGCTCGACACAATCGTCGGTCCAGATCGAACCCCGGTCGCGATCCCGAACGGTGATCTTGAGGCTGCCCAAATCCGCGGAGCGGCAGCGGAATCCGAAATACAGGCGCCGGGCGTCGTGCACGCTCCTCACGTCCGTTTGCTGGCCGGCGGCGCCGTCGCCGCCATAGCCGAAGAACCAGCCCTGTGCATCGGCTTCGCGCCAGCAGGCGTCGTCCAGCTTGCCGTCGATGGCCGGCGGCGCGGCGACCCGTTGGGACCAAGTGGTGCGCATGATGTCCTGCAGGCTCTCGGCCGCGGCCGTTGCCGCACCATGGAGGGCCGCGATGAGCGCGGACGACAGGGCGAGTGACAAAACGCCATGCATGAGCGTCTCCTTTTGTGGGCTGACTGCACCCGGACTGCGGGGATGCGCGATGGGGCTCCTTTTCGGATGCTGACGTAACAGCCGGGCGTCCCGGCCCAAGACGCGCCGATCTTGACGCCTCTCTACCTGATAAGAGCCCGCCGGAAGCATTGACCGATGAAAAAATGTGTAAGCCGGGCGCCTGTCACGGGCACCGGTCCATTCTCAGTGCGCGCACCCCGCCGCCGGCCGTCTTGTCGCGGGGCACGCTCAGGCGATAGGCGGCCAGGCGCGTTTCCGGCGCAAGTCGTCCCAGTCCAGATAGGCATGCAGCAGTCTGCCCGCCATCGCCCTGGGCCGCGGTATCCTGTGCCCGTGCGGCTTGATTCCGGGCAGCATGGCCGGCACGGCGAGGTGGGAGGCGGCGAACTCCTCGCCGCTGAACAGCCAGGGCACAAACGGCGCGAAGATGTAGTTGTGCCCGAACAGGAACCGGCTGCCCGCAGATGTGGGTGGGCGCGGGCAGGAACCAGTCCGGGTGCTCCTTTGCTGTGTCCATTCCGGTCTGATCCCGGCGTGTGGTCAATTAGACAATTGCATAATTAAATAATTAAATAATTGTTTAATTAATTAAGTATGAAATTGTCAGGGTATGCCGGATTAACGACTGGTGGTCTTCTCCTCCGGCACGATTTCCTTGTTTGCCGGTATTCGGAAGACGTAATTACCCTCAAACGCGTCGGTTGCGTGAAGTACGGGCTGCACACGGCTGCGGACCACAAGCCCCAAGGCCAGAAGCGGCTTCACGCCTTGCTTGAGGCCGGGAGAGCCTTCCATGGGTGTGATCACGGCCATAAGGTCGTCGGACGCCGTGATCACGGCGTTGTTGGTCCGGAACGACGCATTCTCGTTGATCATCCTGCGGATGCCGCAGCCGAACGCCACGCCGGGACCGCCGGGCTCGAATGTGCGGTAGCGCACGCGGCAGGTGTAGTAGGGCTTGTTCATGTAGGCGGTGTAATCCTGCTCCGTTTCGTAGGCGCCTTTTCCCGTTCGCCAGTTCAGGATACGCATGCGGATCGTGCTTCGGACCGGCCCGTTCGCGATCAGGTCGAACGCGTACCGGGTGTCGGTCAGCGGGCCGCTCCCGCTGTGGGGACTGAAGCGCGGGCGAGCGAGTTCTTCGGGGTTGTCCGGGTTCTCGAACAGGCAGATGCCGCCGGCGCCGAACGTCTTGCGCACCTCCATCAGGTCCTGGCCGAGCGCGTAGGGGACAGCGTGCCCGAGTTGCTGCGTGTTGAGGGTGTCCGAAGCGCGCCGAGGCGCCTTGTGTGACCGTCCATACAGACACGTTGCACAGTTGTGGGGCCGCTCTGGGAGCGGCCCCATCGGCCGGGCCCGCTCGCAGAGCGGCCCTGCCACGGCGCGGGAGTTGTGCCGTCTCAGGGGCCGAGCGCCAAGAGCACCACGTTACCCTTGTGGGTCGCCAGCAGCACCCCCGGCCCGGCGGCGGGGCTGTTGACGGCGGCGATGCAGGTGGGGCTTCCCTCGACCGTGTTGCGGCGGATGACGGCGCCGCTGGCGTCGAGCGTCAGCACCCTGCCGTCTTCGCAACCCACCACGATCCACGGGTAGCGCGAGCCGGGCGGCGTGACGCACTTTATCACTTCCGGCGCGGCCGGCAGCCGTATGGCCCAGCGTTTCCGGCACTGGCCGTCGAGCGCGACGAGGAGCCCGCTCGATGTGGCGGCGAGGATCTCCTTCTTGCCGTCCCCGTCGAGATCGGCGATGTCGAGGTCGCGCATGTTCCTGGCCTGGATCTTGCGGCCCGGCCCGAACGAGGCGTCGTAGAGCGCCTTGCCGCCCGCGGTCCAGACGGTGACGCGGTTCCAGGTGCCGTTGATTTCGCTGACGACCTCCTTGACGCCGTCGCCGTCGAGATCCTCGTAGAACAGGTGGTGCCGGTTCAGGCTGGACCAGCCGCCGACATAGGAGTGGCCTTTGGGCACGGAATCGAACCCTTTCCAGCCGGGGTTGAGTTTTCTGTTGTTGATGACGCGCACGCCGTGGTTCCCGTTCGTCTTGCGCGCAGCCAGCAGATTGAGGCTGCCGTCGGGCCCGTCGATGATGGCGAACGTGGACGGATCGCCCCAGAACTGCGGCATCCGCTTGATGAGCTGGCCGTGCTCGTCGAGGATTTCCAGCGTGCAGGCGCTGCCGACGAACGCTTGGCTCTTGCCGTCGAGGAAGACGCCGGTGTAGAGCCCGTGAATGCCTTCGTGGCCCGGCGCCGACTTGAACCAGTACTGCTTCGCGGCGCGGAAGACCTCGGGGTCCATCACGGAGGTGAAGACCCACCGCCGTTTGCCCGCGCGGTCGAACGCGATGACCTGTTCGTCGGCGCAACCGGCGAGCAACAGGTCGTATTCGTGCCACCAGCGCAACATGCGGATCCGGCCATCCGTTGCGAATGTCGCGCGCTCCTTGCCGTCGCAGCCGAGCAGGTGGACGGACTGGCCCTCGGCCGCCGCGAGCAGGGGCCCGCCGCTCGCCGGGATTGTGACCAGATCGGTGATGCGGCCGCCGAGCGTGGCGCTGAACGCGGTGCGCAGGGCCGGCACCTGCGGAGCGGGTGCGGGGCCGGCGGCCGCCTGTGCGCCGGCGCGCGCCCGGCGGCCCTCGGCGAGCAGCGCGTCGAGTACGCCGCCGATCTCGTGCAGCACGGCGGGGGCGGGGGACGCGTTTTCGACGATATGCCGGCCGGGCCCGGCCTGAAGCACAAAGACGCCGCGCTCCTCCTGCCGCAAGGTGCAGGGCTGCCCGTCCACGCGCACCCCGGCGCCCGAGTCCAGAGCCAGGTGCACGACTGCCGGCTCCTGCGCCACCAGTTCCAGACGGCTGTTGGCGAAGTCCCAGTCCACACAGACACTGGCGCTCGCGCGCAGCAGCGCGCCGGCCTTGGTCAGCGCCTTGCCGAACAGGTGGTCCTTGCCGAGTACGACCAGTTCGCCGGCAACGGCGCGGTACTGGCCCGCGACCGCCAGGGCGGGGGCGGGCAGCGCCAGGGCGGCGGCGTTCTCCGCCACACGCGCGCAGGCCGTGCCCGACGAAGCCGGGACCGGCGTAGTGGCGGTGCCGGAGTCGCCTGCGTTGCGGGCGACGAGCGAGAAGAACAGCCGGTGCTGGCCCTCCTGAGCCGCGCCCAACCACGTCATGGTGGCGATCTGGCCTTCCGTCGCGGTTTCGGCCGGATCGCAGAGCGACACATCGAAGGCGTCAGCCGGCTGCGCGGCCGGCGCGTTCGCGGGCTGGAAGCTGAGTCCGATCAGCCCGATGTTGCAGGCGCCCGTCTCGGCGCGCGCCGCAACCGTCTCGACGCGGAGCCGGTGTTCGCCGGGCGCCAGGTCGTGGCGGCCGAGCGGCACCCGCTCTCGCGCGACGCCGGCGGCGTAGTGGTTGTGTTCGCGGCACACGAGTTTGCCGTCCAGGAAGAGGCGGACACCGCCGCGGTCGGTGTAGTTGAGCAGCTCGGCGAACACCTCGCCCTCGCGCTTCGCGTTCAGGACGAACGGCATCTCGAGCCAGGCGCCCGGCGCCCGGCTTCTCAAGAGCGTGATGCCGAAGTTCTCGAGCCGGCTCAGTGCGTCGGGTTCCTTCAGGTTGGTGGTGCACGCCTGATCCAGCGAACGGACCGTGTCCGCCCCGGGCGATTTGCCCAGGGGTCTCAGCCGCACGACGCCGGGCGCGCGGACGGCTTGCCGCCCGATGCGGGAGCCTTCCCATTTGATCTGGACTTCGATGTTCCGGCTGTCGGTCCGGAACGCGAGGTCGTCGACCACCAGCGCGTACCGGCCGGTACGCTGGGCGAGCGTGCGCCGCCAGTTGCAGTAGGCGGCATCCGGCACTTCGCCGACGGCGACGGCAGTGGGCCCGACAACGTTGCGGTGCTTGAGCGCCGCGTTCATGGCGACCTTCGGCTCGACCAGGCCGTCGACCCGCGTGAGCAACTGGTTGCCGTACCCGTTCAGAAGCGAATCGCCCTCGAGCCGCAGCTGCAGGATGGCGAAGGTGTGGTACGGATTGCGCGAGGCACCGTTGAACCCGTCGAGCAGGACAAAGTCGCCCGAGGCGTCCGCCGCGCTTCGGTAGCTGGCGAAATAGAAAGACTCCTGCAGGTCGAACCCGTTCCGGCGCGCGCGCCAGGCGGGCTCCGGCATGGCGTGGACGCTCCAGCGCCCGACGAGGTCCTCGGGCAGCTTCGGCGCCAGGTGCGGCTCCGGCCAGAACGACTGGCCGAGCCGGAAGCCGTTCATATCGAGCCCGGTCAGATCCCGATAGTGGATGTAGCGCCCGTCCTGAAGCAGGTACGCCGCCTTGTGCAGGTAGCCGATCGAGGCGGAGTTCAGCGCCGAATCGCGCGCGCGGCCGTTGATCAGGATTTCCTGCCCGAGCAGCAGCGTGCGCAGCGCGCCGTTCTCTACCGGCTTCCTGTCGCCCGTCAGAACCAGGTAGGTGAAGATCGGCGCGATGCCGGTATTGTACCAGAACAGGTTGTCGCTTTCGCCCGCGACCCAAGCGTAGTGGTGCAGGGAGTCGAAGTACAGCTTTGCGTTCCGTTCGCACCGTTCCCAGATCGGGCCGGGATAGTCTTTCTGGAAGTAGCGCGCGAGGCAGTACAGGGAGATGGCTCCCCATTGCCCGTGGCGCGAGCCGACGCCGCCCGGCGCCTTGGCGGCGCGCCATATGCTCTTGCCGGTAAAGTCGACCTGCACGCGATGGTGCAGTTGTTTCGCAAACGCGTTGGTCACGCGCAACCGGACCTCGTCGGAGAAGACGGGGCTCTCCTCGATGAGGTCCCAGAACAGGATCATCATGTGCGCGTTGTAGTGGTAGGGGCCGCTGAGCGGCTCGTCTTTGTTCTCGATGCGTTCCTGATCGATCTCGCTGATCTGCTTGCGCGCGGCGGCATCCGGGAAAGCCAGGCGCAGAAACTCGCGGGCATGGAACGCGTCGCCGGTCATGTAGTAGGCGGCCATGTGCTTGCTGAGGCTGTTCCACCCGAAATAGCCGGTTGAGCCGTAGCCCTTGGAGGCCTCCCAGATTTCTAGCTTTCTGGGGTCGGTCGGCACTTGAACGGCGCCGCCGAGTTGGATTTCCGCCAGGCGGCCGAGGGTAAGCGAGCCGCCGGCGGCCGGCGCGCGCTGCAGCTCGCGAACGAACAGGTCCGCGGCGGCCGTCACGCCGGCCGCATCGCTGCCGCCGGCAAAGATGACGTTGAACCCGTCCCCGAACGGATTGTGTAACGTACGCAACACATGGCCGCCGGGCCCGGGGTATCGCAGATCGAGCAGCGTGTAGAACCGATTGTAGAGTTCTTCAATGGTCTTGTTCGTTGAACGATTGCCCAGCGCGATCAGATTGCCCTTGACCGGCACCGCGGCTTGTGGGGAGTCGTCGCTCACGACCGGGATCGTGATGCCTGTCCGACCCCGTATGGCGGCCTGAATGCGTTTTGCGTCGTCGGCATACAGACCGGCAGCGGGTGCGACGATGGCCGCGTTGGGCTTTCCGCCTCGCACGAGGTGGGTGTCGACGTGCAGAGGCTTCAGCTTCGCGTAGACGGGCGGGTCGGGCAGGGCGGTGTCCTGGGGTGCGGGAGCGGCCGCCGGCTCCACGCCCGAGACGAGCGCGGCGCTGTCCACAATGACCTTCGGTGTGGGGCCGGCGTGTGTGTACAGATAGATCTGTACATCTTTCGTGCCGGGCGGAGCCGTTTCGCGGACGCTGACGCGGTTGAACGCAGTGGGGCCGGCCGCCGCCAAGGCCGTCTGAACGAGTTTGTTCGACGGCAGAAACCGCATCTGGAGGTAGGCGCCGTCAGTGGAAGCGCCTGGCGCGGCTTTCACGTCAACGCTGGCCTCGTAGGTCATGCCGGGTTCTCCTGTTACCGTTTGTGTGAGGCCGATTTCCTGCTCGGGATTGGCGTCTTCGATCAGGACAACGCGGCGCCCCGTATCGGGGTCGGACACCAGACTCAGGCGCAGGTTCTCGCCGCGCCCCGCATACGGATGCCAGCCCGCCGGAACGCCTTTGGCGGCCGGGCCCTCCTCGAAAGAGGGGTTTTTCAGCAGGTTTTCTGACCCGGCGAGTCCCGGCGCCGCGACCAGCACTCCGGCGAGCGCGCCCAGGACGGGTGCCGGGCACAGCCGGCGCGTATGTTGAGCCATAGGGTACCCTCCTGTTGAGGAACGGACAACGAAGCGCTTGCGCGGCGTACGATGAGGATCCACTTAACGACGCAGGACGTCCTGAAGGCAACCGAACAGTTGGGTTTAGTGTAGTTGTTTTTGGGGGCGGTTGTCAAGCGTGGGGCGGGATTTGCGGCGGGTCGGAACAGGCGAGCCTGTGGGACTGTCGAGGTCCTCGGTGGAGCCGAGGAGAGACTGCCCGCGAAAAGGCGCGAAAGGGTTGCGAAAGGGGCGGGGTAGAGGTTCTGTGTCCAGGCTTGGCACCGCTGGGCGGCGTCCACTCGGGAGCGCCCGGTTCCCGGAGCTTCGAAGCCGAGTAGGCCCCGTCAAAATACTCGGCCGCCTCCAGCCGCGCCGTTCTTTCATTCTTCATTTTTCATTCTTCATTTTTCATTCCGCATGGTCTACTCCCATCCCTTCGAATAATCGCGCGCGGGCAACCGGTCCAGGTCCACGTCGTTGTTGCCTTCGTAGATTTCGGCGACGGCCTTGCCCGGGTCGACCACGAGCCGCCAGTCGCGGCGCGGCGCGCGCGGCAGGCGCAGCTTGAAGGGGAGGTGCCTGGGGAACAGGTCCCGCGGGGCCGGGATCTGGCCGAGCGATTCCTCCGCGATCGTCTGCCCTTTCCCGTCGAGCACGGCGACGACGGCGTTGTTGACGTCGGCCGACCCGATATTGTGCAGCAGGCCGCACAGCAGCGTCTCTTTGGAGTCGACGATGGGTTCGATGCGTGTTTCACGGGCGGCGATGGCGAGGTCTGGGCGGGTGTGGATGGGGTCGCGCTTCTCGGTCTGCTCCAGCCGGATCAGGGTCACGACACCGGGCGGGATCGTGATGGGGAGCGTGTCCGCGCGGGTCACCTCCACCAGTTCGCTTCTGGCCACCCGGTCGGGGTTTCCGTCCTGATCCGCATCGGGGCCGACCGTGAGTTTGTAGAGCCCGTGTTCGAGCGCCCAGATCCGCAGGGCGCCGGTGCGCTCGCGTTTATGGAAGCTGTAGACGGCGAGGCGCAGGCTGTCGGGTCTGTTCTCGGTGACGAGCGCGCCGTACTCGGTGCCGAGCCCGTCCCAGCTCACGGCATGGGTGGGGTTGAACTTATTGCGCTTGCAGGACCCGCCGAGGAAGGCGTAGGACGGGTAGGTGATGAGGGTACCCATCAGCACGCGGTCGGTGTACTGGCCGGCGCGGGTATACATATCGGGCCAGCGTGCGGCGTCGTAGAGGGTATCGACCGCCGCGCTTCGGTTTCGCGTCTTGCCGACGATGCGTTGGATCAGTTGTTCCACGTCCTTGTTCACCCACAGCGCGGTAACGGGCTCTTGCGCGGCGAGCTTCTTCAGCGGGTCGGGCTCGAAGTCGTCGATGCCGCCGGTCGCGAAGATATCGGGCAGGAATTGGCGTGCGGGCCAATTGGTCTTGTTCTGCTTGAAGTAGTGGCGGAAGGGGGCGATGTAGCGCCGGTCGCCGGTGAGCGCGTAGAGCCATGTGAACGCCGTGTCCATGCCGCGGCTTTCTTTCATGGGGCTGTCTGTGTCGAAGGCCTTCACCTCGCCGGTGCGGACATCGACTCGGCTGGCCCACTGGGCGGGTTTCAGATAGTTGAGCCAGGCATCGGCCCATTCCTGCACGGTCTTGAGTGCGGCCGGGCTGCGGTTATAGTCCGCGTACTGCAAGGCGGCGTGCCACATCAGCGGGGCCGAGCCGCCGTCGCGGGCGGGTTCGCGCGGTTTGAGGATGTCTTCAGCGCCCATCTTGAGTTCGTCGGGGAAATGGCGGCGGCCGTCGTCGGTGACGATGGTCAGCTTGGCCATGTTCCGAGCGTTGACCATGCAGCGTTCGAGGTAGACGGGGTCGCCGTAGAACCAGCGTGCCATCAGGGCCAGATGGTTGATCCCTTCTTCATAGGCGTGCAGCGCGTCGGTCGCCTTCTTGTTCAGCCCGCCCTCGAGGTTCTGCTTATCGGCCAGTTCGGCCATGCGCGCGGCGCCGTCGAGCAGGGCGCCGCCCACGCCGTCCCGTTCGAAGAAGGGCAGATCGGCGAACTGCTGGTACAGGTCCGTATCGTCGCCGACCACGCCGCCGAATTCGCCGGTGGGGACCATTCGCTCCTCGACCCACCACTCGGCGATACGGCGTGTCTCCAGCCAGGCCAGGCGCGGGTACCAGGCCCAGGCGGGCACGCCCGCGGGCGGTTCGGGCGGCGGGTCGACTTTCGATACCTCCGGCAGGTGGCCGGCATAGACCCATTCGCGGTACTGGCGCACCGTGCTGTCCTCGGGCGCGAGCTGGTGACACTGATCGATGGTCATGAACAGTTCGGGGCAGCGCCCGGCGTATTCGCTGCCGGCGAAGAACGCCTCGCGCGACTGCCGCTTGTAGCGGCTCCAGGGCCGCGGTTCGGACAGCGGGCTGAAGAAGGTGCGCAGCAGCATCTTGCGCCGGGCAAGCGCTTCGGGCAGAGCCTTGACCACGGGAATGGCATGCAGCCAGAAGGTGGGTGCGGCGCGCGAGCGCCCGGTCAGAACGACATCCTCGCCGAACCGGAGGGTCACCCAGAGCCGGGAGTCCTTGAGCAGGATCTGGTCGGGCATGTCGAGCCCGATCCGGAACGGCCCGGCCTGTCTCAAGACGAACTCGGCCGACAGCAGGTAGAGCCGCGGGTCGAGCGGGTCTTGAACCGTGATGGTGAGCGGGATGTCGCGCAGCAGGCTGTCGACCTGCCCTTCCAGCGAGATGGCGGCCAGCCCCTGTTCCTCCTTGACGGCGGGCGTCATGAAATGGAGGGCGCGGTCCTTCTCGAACGGGATCGACGCCGCGGCATTGCGCCCGGCCATGAGGGTCAGGACCCGGCGATGGCCCTCCTTGTAGCGTGCATCGAGCGCGGCGCGGATGTTTTCCGGCGCGAATTTCGATTGCGGCGGCTGCAGGTCGACTTCCCGTTGGGCGGGCGTCCACGGCATGGGCGTGCCTGTGGCGAGCCCGCCCTTCTCGACGCGAAGGAAGCCGAGATCCGAGATGTGCCCTTCACCGGTATTGAAGAAACTGATCCGGCGCGCGCGGACCCGTTTCGCGAACACGGCCGTCTGGGCGCCGGCCTGGCCCTTGAACCGCCAGAGCAACTCGCCGGAGTCCGGCTTGGCGATGTGGGCGGCGTCGGCCACCATGTCCGTTCTGGCGGCGCCGTGCAGGACGACGGCGTCGAACCCGACGCGGTCCGAAAGCGTGAGGTGCAATCCGTCGTTGTCGTTGTAGGCGTAGTTGATGCCGTCGCCGGCCCGGCGCGGATATTCCGCGACGCGGCCGCGGTAGTCCAGGCTGCGCACGGTTCCGTCGATCGGCGTGCCCGCGTGCGCGCGCACGATCCGGCATTCGCGCACGGGCACCAGGGTCACGACGAGCGGGTTCTCGATGCCCGGCTGTACGGGGATGCCGCTTCGGCCCGCGGCATGGCGCGGGCCGCACACGGCGGCGGCGATCAGCAGGGCGCCGGCCGTCACGGGCCAACGCGGCTTGGGTTCGGGGCGGTACGGCGAGTGGCGCATGTCATACTCCTTTTTCTGCTCGCTTCGACTTTCGGCCCGCGCATCATTTGAACAGCAGGAGGCTCACGGCCATGACGACCATCCCGGAGACCAGCCCGTAGATCGACAGGTGGTGTTCGCCGTACTTCTCGGCCGCGGGCAGCAGTTCGTCGAGCGAGATGAACACCATGATCCCGGCCACCAGCGCGAACAGCACGCCGAACACCGCGTCGCTGAAGAAGCGCAGCAGGATGAGGTAGCCGATTCCGGCGCCCACGGGCTCGGCGACGCCCGAGAGAAAGGAATAGGCGAACGCCTTCTTGCGATTGCCGGTGGCGTAGAAGACCGGCACGGAGACGGCGATCCCTTCCGGGATATTGTGGATGGCGATGGCGACGGCGATGGAGAGGCCGAGATGCGTGTCCTTCAGGGCGGCGGTGAACGTGGCGAGGCCTTCGGGGAAGTTGTGGATCGCGATCGCCAGCGCGGTGAACAGTCCCATGCGCAGGAGTCTGGCGTTCGGGTCGGCTTGGGGCCCCGCGCGCATCTCGGCGACATCCCGCGCTTCGTGCGGATTCTCGAACGAGGGGACGAGTTGGTCGATGACCCCGATCAGGACGATCCCGCCGAAGAACGCGCCGACGGTCGCCCACCAGCCCGGCGTCTCGCCCAGTTCGGCGACGAGCGCATCCTTGGCCTTGTACAGGATTTCGACGAACGAGACATAGAGCATGACGCCGGCGGAGAAGCCGAGCGCCACGGAGAGGAACTTCGTGTTCGTGCGCCTGGCAAAGAAGGCGAGCGCGCTGCCGATCCCTGTCGACAGCCCGGCGAACAACGTCAGCCCGAACGCGATCAGCACACTGTGCGTGTCCATCGTCTGCTCTCCGCCGTTGCCGCCGGACCGTGCCCCGCGTCTCTATTATGCCGTGTGCGGCGCGGAGTGGAACAAAAAAACACCCGATTCCAGACGGGTGCAGCCGGGTGGCTTCCCCTCGACGGCTTCGGGCGGCCGAACACGGACGGACACGGACCCGCACGGACTGGCTGCGCGTGGATCACGCATCGGTCCGCTGCGGATGCTCGCGCGGCGGCGGGGGTACGAGTGCCGGGTCGCAGAGCGGGGCGTAGATTTCGGGCCGGCGTTCGCAGAGCATCTCATCCATGAACACGTCGGTTCCGTCGCAGGTGAAGCCGGGCGCGATGCGTTTGATGTCGAGATCGACCTCGATGCTGACGATGCCGGGCGCGCGCTGCGGGCTCTGCGCGACGATCTCGCCCATCGGGCTGACGACGCAGGTGCAGCCGGCAACGCCGCGCTTCCACGCCTGATGGCAGGTGACCGGGTTTGAGGCGTGGCTGAGGAAGACGAGGAACGCGCCGCTGTCGATCGCGCGGCAGCGGATCATGCAGTTGGACAGGTCGCGGCCCCAGCCGGACCAATTGGACGGCCACATGATAATCTCCGCGCGGCGCACGCCGAGGATGCGTGTGGATTCCGCGAAGCTCATATCGTGGCAGATCACGACGCCGATCCGGCCGAAGTCCAGGTCGAAGACCGCGTAGTCGTCGCCCGGCACGACGCCGGCCTGCACCTCACGGCGGGTGAGCTGCACCTTGCGGTAGATCCCCGCGATCCCGCCCTTGCGGTCGATGACGACGCCGACGTTCCGCTTCTTGTCGCCTTCGTACCCGGCTATCCCGAGCACGATGTTCATGCGGTACCTCTTCGCAAGCCGCGCGCCGATCTCCACCTCGCGCCCGCCCTCGATGGGACCGAGCACCTCCTTCTTCTCGGCCGGCGTGAGCCCGCGCGTGTTGGAGCACTCGCCGATCCCGGTCAGGTCGCAGCCGGCCTCACCGGCCATCGTAAGGTAGTCCTCGATGTTCTTCAGGTTGCACGCGTACTTCTCCTGCGCGTTCGCGCCCCGGATTTCGTCCGGGATCTGGATGGCGGTGATCTTCACCTTGCGTGACATGGCTTTGCCCCCTTTACCGATGGTTGATGGTCAATGGTTGATGGTTGATGGTCCTTTCCGTACGAGTGATCCGGCGTCGTGACGACGGCTCGCGAGACGCTCGCCCTCCATGCATGCACGCGGCGTCTCTGCCTGTACCGTCGCGTGAGGACGCTCGTCCGCCAGGCGTGGGGCGCGGTGTCCGCGGCCACAACTGGAGGGCGAACGTCCTCGCGAGCCGCGATCCACGGGCGGCGCTGTCCGGTGCTCACCTCGCCTCAATCGAAAAGTCGTCCAGCCAGAACTGGTCCCCCTTGTCGCCGATGCCCGATTTGCCGCTGCTGTTGCGGAACAGGACGGCGCGGAGGTGGCGGGCCGTTGGGCAGATCGCACGCACCGCACGCGCATCGACGGTGATCCTGTGCCATTGGCCGTCGTCGGTCAATGTGTATTTCCGCGCGGCGTCGCCTTCGCGTTCGGGCAGCGCGGCGGAGCCGGCCAGGCAGACGAGCGGTTCGCGCGAGCCGTCCTCCTGCCGGAAGGCGCGCACCCAGAGCCCGACGGCGACGCCGTTGGGGATTCTGTAGGCGAAGTGGACGAACGGGTACCGGTCAAGCTCCCAGAAGCGGACGGTGGTATCGACGGCGAGGATGGACCGGCTGCCGGTGGCGTAGGTGCGCAGCGAGTACTTGCCGCCGGCGGCGGTATCGGCGACGCGCTCATGTGCGCTGTTGAGCCGGCGTGTCATGTTCCAGAGGATGCCCCACGTTTCCCGGGTGTCGGGCTCCCAGTCGCTCACGAGCAGCGGCACGCGCGGGTCGGCGGGCGGCGTCCAGTAGCTGCCGTTCGGGATATGCAAGGGGTGGTACCACGCCTCGTGCTCGGCGCCGGCCTCCATGGCGCCGATATCCGGCGCGCGGCCGGAGTAGGGGAGCGAGACCGGCTCGTCCTTCCGCCAGTGCAGCGGGCGGTCGACCACGAGCACGTTGTTCGACCGGTCGGCTTTGAGCACGCGGGCCTGCCGCCGGTCGGTTCCGATCCAGACGAGATCGCCCTGCTCGCCGGGGAGTTCGAATCCGTCATAGAAGCACAGGGCGTCGCTCACCGGGATGTCCCGGCCCGATCCTTCCCGGGTCGTGCGGGCGAGGAACGCGGCGGCGTCGACGCCCGGGCTGCCGGGTGCGAGGCGGAAGTCGTCCTGCGCCGCGTTGACGAAGCGGGGCACGAGGTCGAGATTGGCGCTGAACAGGCCGCCGGGCAACGCGTTGGCCTGCTCGACGGTGTAGCGGTCGTAGTGGTTCTGGTTCCAGATGTGGATGACCTTCCGGCCGGGCGCGTCGCCGGCGATGATGTTGTGCGCGATGCGTGTGTCCGGCGGCATGTTGACGAGCGAGATCTGCCTGAAGTTGCCGGTATAATCGTTGTTGTGGAAGATGTTGTTCAGCCACTGGCAATCGGCGACGTTCTGCAGGTCCGGCTGCCCGCCGCCGAGGCTCCACCCTTCGTCGAGGTTGCAGCAGACGGTGTTGTGGTAGAACCGGCCGCTCTTGATCTGGAAGTTGCCGTAGACGCTGGAGGTGATCGGTCTGCCGTAGCTGCGCGCCATGAGGTTGCGGCGGAAGATGCCGGGGTTCGGCATGGCCTTGGCGGGCGAATCGGCGGAGCCGGCGCTGTCGAACGCGCCGACGACCACGTTGTTCTCGAACAGGACGCGGTTCGCGCTGAACACTTCGAACGCGCGGCCCCAGCCGGCGTAGAAGAGCGTGCGGCGCACGATGAGGCGGCTCGTCTTCATGAGGAAGGCGGGGCTGTGCCCGACTTCTCCGATCGTGCAGCCGTCGATCACGAACCCGTCACACGAATCGGTGTGGATCATGTTGCCGGCGATGGACGGCCGGTCCGGCCGGCCGGGCTGGCGTGCGATGCGGCAGTTCAGAAGGCGGATCATGCCGCACGTCTTGAAGAGCATGGCGCTATAGCCTTTGAGCGAGTTCCGGAACTGGCAGTTGGTCACCGTGATCTCGCTGCAGTCCTGCGCCGTCCAGAACCGGCCGGATTTCGGCTCCACGAGCAATCCGTCGAAGACGAGGTGCGCTTTGCCCGTGAGATCGATCGCCGCATCGCCGCCACGGAGCCGGGCCTGGAGCGGCGGGTCGGCGCGAAACAGGATCGGCTTGCCGGGCTCGCCGCCGTGTTGAGGGGAGAGCGCCCCCGCATAGTCGCCCGGCAGGAGGGAGACGGTGTCGCCGGCGCGGACGCTGGCGTTGATCTTCTCGATCGTTTGCCACGGCTGGGCGCGCGTGCCGGCGGCGGTGTCCGAGCCGTTGGGCGAGAGGACGTAGTCGGCGGCGTGGGTTGAGAGTGTGGCAAGCATCGTTGCCGCTGTCAGCATACCGGGCAGCACGTGTCGGGTGGTCATGCTTGTCTCCTTCGTTGTGGACTGCGTGCAATCGCGGCTCGCGAGGACGCTCGCCCTCCATGGGCGGCACTGCATTGGCCACCTGGAGGGCGAGCGTCCTCGCGAGCCGCGATTGCGGGCGGAACCCTCCTCAGCCTCTTTCCGCCACCAGGGGCATCAACGCGTCGAAAAACCGCACCCCGAACGCCTCCATATCCGCGGGCAGCCGGATGTACCACGGGAATTCCGTCAGGCCGCGCAGCGTGCCGAACCGCTCCGTGCATTCCCACGTGAGGTAGCCGGGCACATACGTCTTCGCGTAGTTGTCCCAGACCTTCTGGAACCGGGACTCATCGGGCGCCACGGCGTTGAACGCGTCGACGAGGTCCTGGCTGTTTGACCGAAACGAATCGAGCAGCCGCCCGCCGGTATGATTGTGCATGTCCATGTAGAAGGCGGGCGCGAGCCCCAGGATGAAGTCGTTCAGCGCCTTGGCGCCTCTGTCGCGGTCGGAGGAGAGGGCGAGTTCCCGGCCGAAGTTCACGCCGGTCGGCGCGAGACAGCAGTTGCCCGCCGCGACGGCGTCCGGGTTGATCATGGGGAAGATGAACAATTCCATCCGCTCGAGAAGTCGGCGGTAGGCGTCGGGGCCGGCCAGCAGCTTTCGGAGCCAGCCGCGCATACAGAACGCGCACGCCGTTTCGTAGCCGTGCGCGCGGGTCGTGATGACCGCTTTGGGCGCGCCCGTTTTGCCGAGCCTCAAGCATGCGAGGCGCCGGCCTTCGTGCGATTCGCCCACCTCGACTGTTTCGACCAGCTCGTGCGCGCCGAACTCGGCGAGGAATGCCCGATAGTCGGCCAGGGTGAAGATGGGCGTGACGCAGAGCAGGTGCCGGCCAGGCGGCACGATCAGCTCCATGTCTGTTATGCCCGCGTGGCCGTCGGCCGCGATCATCTGCCAGTCGTTGCCGGAGTCGTAGCCCACGTACATGTGGTTCCGGCACCAGTCGTACTGCTTCTCGCCCCATTCGATCCGAAGCGGCACGCCGAGCGCGGTCTTGCCCGCGTTGACGAACGCGACGTTGAGGTGGAACGAATAGCCGGGCGGCGCGTTGGGTTCCAGGTGCTGGCGCAGCATGAACCGGCCGTCGGGCGCCACCTGAATGCGTGCGGGGTCGGCCGGATTGCTGTTCTCGTAGCCGGTTTCGATGTGGAGTTCGGGGAATTTGGGGTTGTCGATTCTGGATACGGTTGTCATATCCGCAGCGTTCCTCGGTCAATGGTCGATGGTCAATAGTCAATTGCCAATGCCAAGCCCTGCCACTTGGCCGGCATCGGTTCCGGCGAACAGCGTGTTGCCTTCAGCATGAAGCACGCGGACGGTGCCGTCAAGCCGCGCCGTGCGTATCGTCTCGCCGCGCCCGTTCAGCAGCGCGATACTGCCGTCCCGGCATCCGACGGCGACTCCATGTCCGTTGGCGGCACAAGCCGCGGTTGCGCCGCTGCTCAGCTTTCTCTGCCAGAGCGGAGCGCCCTGGTGATCGAAGGCGCAGACCCAGCCGCTGGCCATGACGACGACCACCTGCCGCTTGCCGTCTCCGGCGAACCGGGCGACCACGAGGCTTGTCATGTGTCCGGGCCCGAAGCTGCGGCTCCAGAGGCAGTTTTCGTGGTCGGCGCCCTTGTGCACGGCCACGTCGTTCCAGATGCCGCCGATCCCGCGGATGACTTCCTCGACGCCGTCCCCGTCGAGATCGGCGGTCAGCAGGTGCCAGAGCCGGCGCTTGCGCCAGCCGCTGATCCATGTGGCGCCGGGCTCAATGGGGGAATAGCCGGCCCACACCCTTGTTTTGTAACCGGCGCCAAACGCCGTCACGCGCGGGTTTCCCGCGTACTCGCGGCCCGCCAGCAGCCAGCGGGCCGGCCCGTCTCCGTTCGCCTGTCCGCTGTTGGCCAGCATGGCGAAGACGGAGTTGTTGCCCCAGTCCGTGCGCAGCCGTTCGATGAGTTTGCCGGAGAGTTCCCTGAACTCGACGGTGCACGGGCGGCCGAGCGCGATCGTCTGTTTACCGGTATGCCAGAAGTCGTCCACGTTCAGGGCGAAGACGCCGCGATTGTCGCGCGGCGGGCGCGGATCGGTGAACCAGGGCGCCTCGTAGCGATCGGCGATCTTGAAGCTGGGATGCACGTCCGCCCGTGCCTCCCACAGCAGATCGCCGCGCGCGTCGAGCGCGCGCAGCCTGTCGTCGCGCAACCCGGCCAGCGCGGCGAACGAGCGGGTCTGCTCGGCATCCGCGGCCGGCCAGAGCGACAGGATGCGCGCGGGGCACTCCGCGCTCTTCACGGCTTTGCCCTGCGGCGTCATCACGTACAGCCGGCTGAAGCGGTCCGTCTCGGCGTGGCTGCCTTCTTTGCGGGTATCGTCGGCGGCGACCCAGAGCATGGGGGCCGGGTGGCGGGCCGGCTCCACATGCGTCACGCGGCCCTTCACCCTGGCCGTCCAACGCGGCAGCCAGTTCGCGCGGGCGGATTTCGAGGCGGGGCGCTCGTCTGCCGGCGGCGCGGCCCGGGCGGCGAGCGCGGCGAGGGCGCGCTGCAACGCGGCGGCAACCGCGGGATCGGGCGGCATGCCGTTCCGCTCGTGACGGCCCGGCTGCAGGCGGACGCTTTGCGGCGGCCGGGTCGCCACGGTGAGCGTGCACGGTTCCGTGGCGTCCGCCTCGAGCGTTCCGCTATCGAGCCGCCACGCCAGCGAGAGCGGCTCGTCGCACGTGACGATCGGGGTTCGGCCCGCGCGGAGTTCGACCGCGTCGACCATGAGGATTCTGTCGGCGGTGACATAGGCGGCCGCGGCCTGCACGCGGATCGGGTCCGCGTCATAGGGGCCGACGGCCACAAGGCCCGGCCGATCGCCGCGAACCAGGCTCGCCTGCGGAGCCAACGCGGCGAGCGTGTACGGGGGCGGATCCAACGCGGGTTCACGGTAGAGCAGGTTATGCAGCGCGATGGTCTCGCCGGTCGCGAGGTGGCCCTCCCACGTCTGCCCGCCGCCGGCCGCCATAGCCACCGGTTGCGCGCAACTGAGGACCACGCCGGCGTCCGTGCGCACACAGCGGGGCAGCGCGTCGATCGTCTTGCCGGCCCCCGGCAGGTTCCATCCGCACCGCACCTCGAACGTGCCCGGCTCCCGCGCCTGCACGCGGTCCACGACGGCGGCGCAGAGGCCGCCGATCAGGAATACGTGACGGTCCCAGCTCGAAAACGGCATGTTCGGCACCTGCGTGTGCACGTAGGCGCCGGCGCCGAACCCGGCGGCCTTCTTCAGAGCCGCCGCCTTGGCCGCCTGCTGCGCCACCATGCCGTTGCGCCAGATCTGCACCTGATTGTCGTAGCCGCTCGCCAGCTCGTGCGCGCCCAGACGCAGCAGGTACAGGGCATTGACGTGGTAGGGGTTCCGGCCGCCGCCCATGAACCCGTCGATGTGGAGAAAATCGTCGCGGTCAGTCAGCCCGCGGCGGTACGAGAGCATCTGGAAGCCCTCTTCGCGCGGAACGGTCTTTCCGCTCTGGTCCCAGTCCTCTTTCGGGAGCGGGTAGTGGCTGACCCGATTGACCCGGTCGCGGGGCGGCGATGCGGTTTGGGTCTCCGGCGGCCAGAACGACTGGCCGATTCTGAAGGCGTCCAGATCGAAGTCCATCTGGCGCGCCAGCCACGCGTAGCGCCCGTCCTTCAGCATGTGGCCGGCCTTGTGCAGCAAGCCGAGCGAGAGCATCTGGTTCGACACGTCGATCTTCTTGCCCGACCAGAGGATTTCGATTCCGCTCATCAGGGTGCGGGCCGTACCGCTCGAGACGAATTCGTCGAACCCGTCGAGCATGAAGAACTCGAAGACCGGCTCCAGGCAGGTGGACACCCAGACCAGCGTATCGGATTCGCCCCATGTGGGATTGCCGATGAACCCCGCGAATGTCTCGCGCACGCGTTCGAGCGCCTCGTTCCACCGCGCGGCCGGGTAGTACTTGGCGAGGTAACGCGCGGTGGTGTAGATGCACACGCTGTGCCAGGCGCCGTGCCGGCTCGGGGTGTGCGGTTTGAACGGCTTGTTCCAGCCCCAGCCCTTGGTGTAATGCGCGTACTGTTCGATCAGCTTGTTGCTGATGTGCAGCCGCTCCTTGTCCGTGAACAGCGGGCTCTCCTCGATCAGGTCGAAGACGCAGGTCACCAGATGGGTGCGGTAATGGTAGTTCTTCACGAGCGGATTCAGCGGATCCTGGATGGCGTCATCGGTCTTGAGCGGCGGGGGTACGTTCTTGGGATCGGGCATGGCGAGCTGTTTGAAATAGTCCAGGTATTCGCGCCGGCCTGTCATGTAGTACAGCACGCCGGCCACGCTGATGGGGTTCCACCCGAACGCGCCGCCGGGCGGATAGCCGGTCTTGCGCCCGTCGGCGACGCGCCAACTGTCCCGCCAGCTCAGGACCGTATTCTGGTTCCAGTCCTTGACGTGCTCGCCGATCTCAGGCGGGTTCAGCCCCGCGCCGAGCTGGATCTCCATGAGCCAGCCGACCTTCAGGGGCGCGCCGGGCGTCAAGAGCCCGGCGAACCGGCGCGCGGCCGCGGTCACGCCCGCGTCGTCCGAGCCCCCGATCCAGATGACGTTGCGGCCCGTCCCGTACGGGTCGTGGCAGGAGCGCACGACGCAGCCGCCCTTGCCCGGGTACTTCAGGTCGAGCAGCGTGTACCATTGCCGGTACATGTGCGCGATGAACGGATTGGTGGCCATGTTGCCCAGCGCGATCACGTTACGGGCCTTGAGCAGGGCTTCGGCATCCGCCGCGCCGCGCTCGACGGGCAATGTGGCGCCCGACGCCCGGCGCACGGCCGCCTGGATGGCCTCGACGGCCGCCGCGTACCGGCCGTCGCCGGGAACCACGATGACCGCCTGCGGCTTGCCGGCGGCTACGAGCACGGTGTCGATGTGGAGATTTTTGAGTTGCGTGATGGCGGGTTGCTCTTCCGCGGCCCACGCGCCAAGACTCGCGGTCAAGAGCGCAAACAGGGTCATCTTCGGAGTCTTCATCGATTTCTCCTCCCCTCGTCGGACAAGTCGGATGGGGCGGACCGGGCGCATCCGGCATCCCGGCGCGGCCGCCGCCGTGTGCGCGTCTTGCGGCGCCGGAGCGGCGCCCATTCGCCAAGAAGTCGATTGATCGGGCTCGTAGCCTTCCCGCAAGCTTAATAGCCGAACCGGCCGGAAGGTTAGGCATGGCGCCTCAACCTTCGACATCCGCGCGCGGCCGTCGGCCGTTGCAAAGCGGAAGAGGCGTACGGCCGTGTGCGCGTCGGCAACCGTATCGCTCCGCAACGAAACCGCGTTCGGCCCGCGCCCTTCACGTGAGGCAGCATCCCTCGCGTTTCCACGGCAACCCAATCGAGAAGCCCTCTGGAATCCACGATCCAGCCCGTTCTTCGACGCGCACCCCGGTCTGGGTCCTCAGTGCTGCAACTCGTGCACACGATAGAACTCTGTCGTGCCGGTATTTCCACTTGAATGGAGATACTGATCGTTGGCCCATATTCGATCACTTACCTCGTTGTCGACTACGGAGTTCCCGTAGGTATGATATCGGGCATAGGTGTTCGTATGCCCTTTGATGACCGGGATGGCATAGTACTGCAGCCGAATCCTGCCTCCTACCGTGTTCCCCCGAACCAGATTATACCCGGATGGCGCTCGACCCCAAGTTCCGGTTACGGAGTCTGTTGGCCTCACGGTATTGTCGAGAGACATGACGGCTATGTTGGCGCCCCGTGCAACGGTGTTACTTTCGACGATATTCTCAAAAGCCATGCCATAAAGAAGAATGGCATCGTCCAAATTGGGCGAGTTGACAATGTTGTTTCTGACAATATTGCGCTTGAAAGTCGCGCCGATAACGATTTTGTCTCCTGCGGTTGCCCTGGAAACAGACTTGTCCAGAGTGAAAGTGGCGCTTGACTGTGCGGCAATTCTTCGAGTCTGGCCGATCAAATCACCCGACAGAAACACCATGTCGTAGCCCACATAGGAAGGGTTTCCGGTTGGTGCCCAGTTCGCATGCGAGAGCACCACCTGCTTCCCGGTTGCAGAGGATATTCTGTCGTATTCCAGAGCGGCCGTCGCCGCGGGACCGTCGCCGGCAACATCAAAAGATATCCCCTCCTCGTATTGGCGCCTCGCGACAGCATGGACGGTATTGTACTCCACGAGGTTGTCCTCGATCAGGCTTTCATAACCACCGCCGTTTGACGTTCGACTATACAGAAAGAGGACAGCCGTCCTGCCCCCGGTTATGGAGTTGCGACGGATAACGTTGCGTTTTCCGCCGAGGAATATGATGTTTCCCCCATTCCGCCCGTTGACAAAGGTGTTGCTGCAAACCAGGCAGTCATTGGCGCGATAGGCGAGCAGTGAGGCCCATGTTGAACTGCCGAACGAACAGTTCCTGACCTCGGCTCCCGTCACAAGTGACGTTTCGCCGATAATCACCCTGCGCGCGCCATCCGTGAAAGCTATGTTGTCCAGCACGCTGCGATCCGAGAGCCGCAATGTCGCGTTCAGCGTTGCACCCTCTTGTCCAACAAGCGTCACACCCTCCGGGACGGTAAGAGTGGACTTGACGGTGTATGCCCCTGCCGCCGCGGGAACAATCACCGTCCTCTCCGGTTCGCTTTCTGCCGCTTGCATGGCCGCAGCAAGCGCACGCGAGTTGTCGCTCGATTTACCGGCTACCATCGTGTCGCAGGTGACGACGGCGGCACGGGCTGAGATGTGAAGCAACAAGGCTCCGATTGCCCGGGATACAGGCGGAACAAGTCTGCAAGGCCTTCTCATGGCAGGGTCTCCCCCCCCCTCAGGGGCGTTCGGTAGGTGTTTCGTAAAGGCTGACGTCCTCGGCGCATTTTGACAATCGACAAAGATACCGGACTTGTGCATTTTTGTACTGTGAAACGAGAAGCGGGCTCTGTGCGCATACGCATGCTGCTGGCGGCGGTCGAACCGCGGCGCCAGCCGTACACGACCGGCTGGCACCGGCTGCCGGGCACGCTGCTGGAGTGGGCCGAAGGCGGCTCGTGGCTCGTCGAGCTCAAGGACCGCCGGCCGATGGTGGCCGCACCCGGCCGGATCCTGGTGATACCGAGCGGCCGTCTGCACCGGCTGACCGTGGCGCCACCCGGCCCGCCGATGACGACGCGTTTCGTCATACTCGGGCTCGAATTTCCGAACGGGATGGACCTGCTCCACTACGCGGATGTCACGCCGGTCCTCTCCGCCGCCGCCAGCCGCCGGCTCCGCCCGCTGATCAACCGTCTCATCCGGGCCGTCGTGGACTGGCAGCGCACCGATGTGAAGGCTGTCCTGAAGGCGAGCCGGCTGGCGTTGCAGTTGGCTGACACGCTGATTGAACAGTCCGGCGTGGTGAGGCTCCCGGCGAGTCCCGAAGATCTGGCGCGGTTGGAGCCGGCGTTGGAGCATATTGCGGCCAATCTGGACAAGCCGTTGAACCGCCGGATCCTGGCCAGACGGGTGGGGTTGTCCGCGACGCGTTTTCATTACGTGTTCAAGTCCGCGTTGGGCATGGCGCCGATGGAATACGTGCAGCTGCGGCGCACCCAACTCGCGCAGCGGCTGCTGGCCAGCACGCGTCTGACTGTTCGCGAGATCGCGTTCCAGTGCGGCTATTCGTCCCCTCAGTACTTCGCCCGTGTCTTTCGCCGCGAGACCGGCCGCTCACCCGGCGCCTACCGCCGACAGGACAATCCGTGATCGGTGCCGGAACACGGACGAACACGGACTTGCACGGATCCTCTTGATTGCCGGTTACGGATGAGGGACGGCTTCTTCCTGGCGCAGGACAAGGTTTTTGCCCAGCGCCTCGGCGTGCAGGAGCAGATCCCGCCGTTTGCGGGCCGCGTTGGCCGGGCCGAGCAGGCCTTCCGCCATGATTTCGACCTCCCCGAAGTCGCCGGCCCAGCCGAGATAGGAAGCCAGCACCTTGGCCACCTTCGTGTATTCCCGGCGCGGCTTGTCCTCCCACGTGAGGATGACGGCCGCATGCCGTTTCCCGCTGAGGCGCGGTCGCTGATCTCTGCCGACCCATGTCAGCCAACGGATACGGTCGAAGAAGAGCTTCATTTGCCCGGAGACGCCGTCGTAGTAAATGGGGGCGGCCAGGACCCAGACGTGCGCCGTCATCAGCCGATCGAAGACTGGGGTGAGGTCGTCTTTCTGGATGCATCTCCCCTTTGTGGCGCACCGGGGGCAGCCTTGGCACCCGCGATAGGTCAAGTCGTTCAGATACACGGTCTCCGTCTCGGCCCCCGCCGTCTGGGCGCCTTGCAGCACGGCTCGCATGAGCGTGCTCGAGTTGCCCCGGCGCCGGGGACTGCCGGCTATTCCCATGGCTTTGATTTGCATGTGGTCCTCCCTCCGCAAGATCGCGCCATGAGTTATAACTTTGTCGAAAACTTTGTCGAGAACTTTGTCGACAAGGTTTGGCGGAGCCGTCGTTCGTATGGGATCCTCACCGCACCTCGAACGCATACACCGTATCGCCGGCGGCGGCGACGACCCCGTGTTCGTCCGTCCGTGCCAGAGCGCCGGGCGGCTCGGGCAGGGTTGCCTGCTTCAGCACAGTCCCTGCCCGGTCCAGCACGCAGACGCGCCCGTCGTCGCAGGCGGCGACGATGTGGTTTCCGACAACGACGAGATCATTGACCGAATCGGGCAAGGCTGTACGCCACGCCAGGCTCTTGTCGGCTTTCAGGGCGTACACGCTGCCGGAATCGGAGCCGACGATGGCTTCCGGCTTGCCGTCGGCGTCGAGGTCGAGCGGTTCGATGGCGGTCGGCGGCCCGCCCACATTCGCCTGCCAGTTGCGCTTGGTCTGTTCCTTGCCGGCCTGTATGCAGCGTGCGAACCCGTCTTCCATGCCGAACAGGGCTTCGGCCTTGCCGTCGGCGTCGAAGTCGATGATGGCGACGGCCGAGACGCCCGGGCCGCCATTGCACTTGGCGCGCCACTTGCCCTCGGCGCTCATCACGCGGTGCCAGTAGTACTCGGTGCCGGCGGCGATCTCGTCGAGCCGGTCGCCGTCGCAGTCGCCGGCGGCACCCGTCCAACTGGCGTGCGTGGTGTTCTGGCGCCAGAGCAGTTTGCCCGCGGCCGACAGCGCGTGGACGTGGTGGTTGTCGGAACCGGCCACGACCTCGTGGCCGGGCTCGGCATCGAGATTGGCGGAGAAGATGACGGCGACCGACCCGCTGCGGTGGTGGTAGGGGGTGCAGGTGTAGGACCAGAGTGCTTCGCCGGTCGCGGCATCGAGGGCCTGCGCTTCGCCCTTATGGGTGCCGGCAAGGCAGACGCGTTGGCCGCCGGCGAATCGGGCCAGGGCCACTGTTCGCACGCGGGATTCCAGGTTCTTTTCCCAGCGTGGGCGGCCCTTGCGGTCGAGCAGCACCACATGCCCATCGCGTGTACCGCACAGCACGCCCTGTGCATCCGCGGCCAAGGCCGTGACGGGGGCGTTCAGCGCTTTCTTCCCCGTTGGCGTCAGCGGGGTTGCCAGGAGTGTGGGCGGCGCTGCCGGGCTCGGCGCAGGCTGCGATGCGCCGACGAGCTCGGCCAGGATGGCGGAGAGCGTGGCCGGCGCGGCGGTCCGGGGGGCAGGCGTCGCTCGCGTGGCGCCGGCCGTGAGCAGCCCTTCCGGCGTCAACAGGAACAGGCCGGCGTCCACCTCCAGCCCGCCCCCCTTGAAAGGACCGAGTCCGACTACCGCCGGCCGTTCGCCGCCGACGCTCCAGGCATTCTTGCCGCAGGGTCGGAGATTAGATCCTCCGATCCCGGCCTCCGGCCGGACACGGAACAGGTTGGCGAACCTCAGCGCTTCGCCCTCCTGCAGCCGGGCCTCTTGGGTTTGCACCAGCACCTTGGTCATCTTGCCGGCATACGGATATTTCTCGTAGTAGCCTTTGTCGCCGCCGTGGCCGTAGTCGAACCGCTCACGCAGTTTCAGCGCGGCGCCGTCGGCGTTGACGATGCAGAAATGGTGCGTGGGTTCGTCCCCCTTGTCTTTGCCGCCATGCTGCGTCACGTGCAGCGTTTGGCCTTCGATTCGCGCCTCGCCCAGCGTGCGCCAGTAGGCGCGCGCGGTGTAGTCGGCCGCGGAACGGGCCTTCAGCGTGTCGATGACGACGAAAAAGTCGCCGGCTTTCCAGAAGATGTTCCGGTGCCAGTCCAGTCCGCCGTAGTCGGCGAACAACGATTGGATCAGGCCGCGGTCCTTTGTTCCGGCCGAGCAGACGTGTTCGGCAGCGAACGGCTGGTCCCCGATCACGCTCGCATATTTCGTGGAAGCCCCGGACAGGTCCGGCCCCACGCCGTTGCGGACCACGGCAAGGGTATTGTGGTACTTGGGGGCAGCCCGGATATAGTCGCAGTCGACCAGCCACAACCGGTTCTGTGTGACGAACCGGATGATCGCATTGCCGTCGCGCTGGCCGTGAAAACCGACGCTCAGCCCGTCGAGCATGAGGTAGTCGGCGTCGGTGTCCCATCCGCTGCGGAAGACGGCTTTGTCGAGGATGCGCTCCGGCGGGATCGTGTCGATCCCGTAGGCCTTGGCGCGGTCGGGATGCACGGTGAACACGCGCAGCCCGATAGAGTCGGCAGGTTCCCGGGCCGCTATCGGGGCGGGGTACTTCCACATGCCTTTGCCGGGGTTCATTCTGACCCGTTCGAGCAGCCACGTGCAGCGCGGGTCCTTCAGCGTGGTGGCCGCGAGGCTCAGCAAACCGCCGGCGCTGCTGCCGATGCCGCCCGTCCAGGCGTCGCCGTGCGGGGCCTCCGCGCCCATACTGTCGTGCGACGCAATCAGGTATTCCACCGCGCTGCGCAGCGAGCCGTTTGCGAAGTAGTCCCAGAGCCTGCCGGTCGCGAGGACGTAGTCGATCGTATGGGACGGGACCGACCACTGGTAGTTGGCCGAGTCTTCCAGCGGCTGGTCGCAGGTGATCTGGCCGGCGAACAGATGGTGCACGACCGCCTCCCAGTAATCGGCGGCGGGCAGGCGGTAGTGCGCCTTCATGTACTGCGCGCCGTACGCCACGCTGCGCGCGGCGAACGTCTGGTGGTTCCAGGTCGGCACGAGTTCGTTCTCGGCGTAGCGCCTTTTCGGGCTGCTCATCTCCCAGAAGCCCATCGTGTCCTGCACCATCCGGCGTACCCACTCGCCGGCTTTCAGCCGGTCGGCGTCCGTCATGCCCGCGCTCTCTTCCACCTGGTCCAGCGCCATCACCACCTGGTGCAGTTGAAAGGTGGGCGGCTTCACCTTGTGCTCGACGTAGTAGTCGGCCAGCACATGCGCCAGGCGCGCCGCCAGCCGGCCGTAGCTGTCTTCGCCGGAGAAGTAGAAGTTCTGCGCCGCGCCGATGAATTTCCAGACGGACCCTTCGTAGGGGTTGCGGCGCGCGGCGGAAAACGATTTCTCCAGCGACGCGAGCCGCTTTTCGATGTCTGAGTCGGCAATCGGCTTCTTCGGTTCCTTGCCGGCTTCGACCCACCGGACGGTGTAGGGCACGGCGACAGTCGGGCCCGGCTTGAGGTTCGCGAAGAAGGCGTCGGCCGCCGCGGCGACGGCCTGGGGCGAACTGCCGCCCAGGAACAGGATATTCACGCCCAGATCCAGTGCGAACGGGATCGTGCGCCATTCGAAGCCGTTCCGGCCGGGGTTCACGGTGTCGGAACCGATCAGGTGGTTGGCGTAGAGCCGCAGCGCGAGCGGGCCGGTTCCCGCGTGCCCGAACACGACCAGCGCGGGTGCATCGGGCTTGTGCTTGACCATGTCGGTTTCCGAACGCGCCGGCAGCCGCACGCGCGTGGCTTTTTCGAACCGGGCGACGAAATCGCGCGCGGCCTGCGCGTAACCGGACTCCTCGGGGATCAGGACCACGGCCTGCGGGGCGCCGTTCGCGGCGAGCACGGTCTCGCGCGGCGGTCTATACGGCGCGGTAAGCGGCTCCGATTCCTGCGGCTCGGGTCTCGCGGCGAGCACCGTGGCCGCCGCCAGCAGGATGGCCGTCGTGACGCGTGCGCTTCTCATGATGCCTCCTTGCGCCGGGCAGTACTCAGGTTCATGGTTCTCCGATCACCCACACCGTCCCATCCGCCATCCCGGCCAGGACGCTGCCGGCCTTCGCATCCAACGCCAGCGCGGTGACCGGCGCGCCGTGCACCTTCGCGAACCCCTTTGTCGCGCCGGTCTCCACGTCCAACGCGTAGACGTTCCCTTTGTGCGTGCCGACCAGCACCTCGCCCTTTTTGTCCCGATCGAGATCGAGCGCAAGCAGGGCGGTCGGCTGCTCGCCGATCGTCTTGTACCAGAGCTTCCGTGTCCGGATCGAGCGCGGGTTGCCGTCGCGGTAGGCCTCCACCCCCGTCAGCCCGTAGACGTTGTTGCCCGCGATCACCACGGGCGCCTTGCCGTTGCCGCGCTCGAACGCGCACAGGTTCACGAACGGGCCGTGCTGGTAGCCTTTCGCAAACCGTTCCTCGCGCGGGGTCAGTTTCTGATCGTGCCAGAAATAGGAGAGCTGGCCCTTGGTGGCCACGACGATCTGCCGGGTCGTGCCCTGCCCGAACACGTTCAACGTGATGAGCCGGTTTGGCACCCCGAGGCTCAAGCCCGGGTGCCCCGCGCCGTCCCAGTCCACGCCGACTGGCAGCACGATTTCGCCCTTGGCGTTGATCGCCTGGATGAGGCAATAGGGGTCGAGGTACGCGGCGACCACCTCCTTGTTGCCGTCGCCGTCGATGTCGGCGACGTCGCCGCACTGGAAATCGCCGCGTTTGCGGCCCCGGAAATTGCGCATCCAGCGCTCCCACTTCACCGCGCCCGAAGCGGTGAGTGCGTGGATCCAGTTCCCGCACACGACGACCTCGGGCTCGCCGTCGTTCTCCAGGTCGGTGATTTTCACGTGGTCGACCGCGGGCGGCTTGTGATTGCTGCGCGGGACCTCCTTGCACGTGAACTCCCACAGCAGCTTGCCCGATGGATCCATGGCCCGCGCCTTTTCGTCGTCGCAGCCGAACACGACCTCGAGCCGGCCGTCCCCGTTCAGGTCACCGGCATCCAGCGCGCGGACGTCTTGCTTCGTCGGGTACGTCCACATGGCGCTGCCGTCGTCCCGGCACACGGCCAGGCCCTGCCCGCCGCCGGCGATCCATTCGCTGCGGCCGTCGCCGTCGATATCGGCCGCCAGCAGGGTGGTGACGGGGACCGGCAGTTTGACCGCCTTGCACCGGAGATTGTGGATCTCCGGTTTGGCGGCCGCGGCGGCCGCGGCGCGCTGAGAGGCTCGTTGTTGGGCCAGCCCCTGCGCGGCGGCGATGATTCGGCCGGCGGCCTCGTTTGCGATCGGCTGCCGGGCGCCGAGCGCCCAGACGGAACCAGGCGTGACCACGAACAGGTCCGCGGTTCCGGCCCCGCCGGGCAGCGGGCCGGTCCCGAGGACGGCCGGCGCGCCGTTGTCCGTTACGAGCGCACACGCGTCCGACACCGGCGCCATGCGCACGGTCTGTTCCTCGGCGGGGTCCGCATACGCATGGAGCAGGTTCAGGAACGTCACGCGGTCGCCCTTCTTCAGGGCCGCCGTCTTGTCCTGGATGAAGAACTTGGCGACCGGCTCGGCCCAGGGGTAGGGGGCGTAGCCGTGATAGGGCGACGTCCAGTCGCCTTTCGACGCGAAATCGCGCGGCTCGACGCTCACGTCCGCGTCGCCGTCGGACAGAATCCGGCAGAACTTGCCCTGCTGCGCCAGGTACAGATCGGCGCCGCGCAGCGTCTCCTCGCCAAGCGTCTTGAACCGGCAGCGGGCGAGATAGTCGCCGTCACGCCCGGCCGTGAGCTCGTCGAGCACGAGGAAGTAGCGGCCCTTCTTCCAGAAGAGCGAGCGCTGCCAGCGGCCGACCCGGCTCTGGGTGATTCCGCCGTCCGGTCTCTGTTCGCAATGCAGCAGCTTGGCGAGCGCGCGTTCGGGGTGCTCGCTCGCTCCCTCGCGGATCAGCTCGGCGCCGCTGTGTTCCTGGAACGCGCGCTCCTCGTAGGTGTGGTCGACCAGCCACATGCGGCCTTCGTCGGTGAAGTTGATGATGGTGTTCACGTCGGTGTGCGCGTGCCCGTGGGGGCCGCGTTTGTCGGATTTGCTCGACACGCCCGCGCCGTCGAGCAGCAGGTACTGGCCGTCGACGTCCCAGTTCTCCTTGAACACCACTTTGTTGAACAGGGCCGCGTCCTCTTCTTCTTTCGGCGCGTAGACTTTTTCTGTGCTCCTGTGCTCGGTCTCGGCGAGCGGGTTCTTGAACAGCGGCACCCGAATCACGCCCGTCCACTGCACCGGCTCCTTGGGCGCGACGCTCAGATCGAAGACATATCCGCCGTTGAACACGCGCCCGCCGGAGTTGCGGGGGAGTTTCTCGCGCAGGACGTACGACAGATACGGATCGCGGTAGAACCAGCTCGCGCGCGCCAGCAGGTCCCAGGTGTTCCATTGGACCAGGCCGGGCGAATCGCCGAATCCCGTGCCGAGGCCCAGGTTGTTCACACAGACCAGCGCGACGAATTCGGCGTGCTGCCGCGCGACGCCGCGCGTGAAGTACTCCAGGTCGCCACTGGCCAGCGCATACTTCATCGTGGAATTCGGCGCGTAGCAGAGGTAACCGGAGGCGTCCTCCAGGATCTGGAACGTGCTGGCCTGCGCCGAGAAGACGGCGTCGGCGCATTTCATCCAGTACGCGCTGGCGGGAATGGCGTAGTACTTGTGGAAGTAGTGCCACGCGTCGAACGAGCGCTGCGCGGAGAAGGTGCCGTGGTTTTCGTCCAGCACCTGGACGTAGCCTTTCTTGACGGCGCCGTGGAAGCCGCGCTTCTCGCACCCGAGCGCCGCGTCGCCGAGCAGCGCGTTCGAGATCTCGAGCCGTTCCTCGTCCGTCCAGATCGGGAGTTCCTCGAGGATGTCCCACCCATGCACGTGATCCGAGGACCGGCCGCTCATGGATTTGGGATCGTATGCCGCCGGGTTCTTGAGGCACGCCCGATACTTCTCGACGCGGTACTTCATGAGCGGCAGCAGATCCTTCCAGCCGGTCCGGAAATAGGTTTCTCCCATGCTGCTGAGCGTGCCGGTGACCCGCATGAAACTGCCCTCCGTCTCCGGCGGCCTGGCCGGGTCGGTCGGGTACTTCTCGAGCCAGGCCTCCAGCGTGCGGTACTGCGGCTGGCGTTTCGACCAGGTCTCCTTAGTCTGATCCGGGAAGAACGGATAGGCCTTCTTCTCGAACGCGACATCGACGATCGGTTCGGGCAGAACCACGGTGGGGCCGCCCGCCAGGTACTTCTGCTCGAAGACGGAGACGGCTTTCTGCACGCCTTCGATCCCCGAGCCGGCCAGCACCAGCACATTCACGCCGGTCGCCCAGGGGTCGTGCACCGTGCGGACCACGTGGCCGCCTTTGCCCGGGTAGATCGAGTCGGCCAGCACATACTGCTCGCCGTAGAGCACCGAGAGCAGCCGATTGTCGTTCACGTTGCCGAGCGCGATCAGGTTGCGCCCGCCGATCGCCTTGTGGTCGATGCGCCAGTCGGCGCTGATGAAGGAACTGGCCTTGACGACCGGCAAGGCGGCCCCGGACTTCTGTTGGAGCAGTTGCACGACGCGTTGGGCGGGAGCCGCGTACGCCGGATCGTCCGGCATGACGATAAAGGCGCGCGGTTGTCCCGCCTCGACCAGGCTCGTGGCCGGATAGAGCTTCTTCAGCTTTGTGATGCGGGGAAGCGGCGGGTCGGCTTCCGGCGCGGCGAGCGCGTTGGCGAACACGACAAGGCATGCGGCGATTGCGTTGAGCGGCGTGCTCTTTCTCACGGGCGTTCTCCTTGGCTGAGCCGACGGGGCTGGACCCGGCGTTGGGTGCATGCGGGCTCCGCATCACAGCGGAATGGGCGCATGGCCGCCGAGCGGCCACGTCCCCGGCGCCCGAAGCGGATGCGGGCGACGGGTGCCCCCACAGAATGACGCTTTACTTATCCGTCCTGCCGTATACGCGGACATGATCGACCCAGACGCTGTTGGGGCGGAAGTTGCGGATGGCCAGCCATCCGCCGCCGGTCAGGGAGGCCCAACCGTAGTCAGGCGTGCCCATGTTGCCCGGGTCGAGGAGGTCGATGACCTTCGCGCCGTCGACGAACAGGACGATCTGTTTGCCGATGACGCGCAGGTCGAACTCGAACCATGTCAGCGGTTTGCCGTGAAACGGCGAATCGTACCCGAAGAGGACGGTCTCTTCCTGGAACTGCCTGTACGACACAGCCGCCAACGCCGCCGCGGCCGTCCCGCCGATGTAGCGCAGATTGCACGTGTTTTCGTCGTCGCGCAGGATGCCGACCGAATACATCGCCCAGACCGGGTCGCCGGCGTAGCGCGCGTACAGCGCATCGGGCCGGGCCCAGTCGAATATCGTGGTGTGGCCGGAATCCGGCATGGGGCGCGCATTGAAGAACAGGATGCTGCGGTTCCCGCTCTGCGCCCGGGCGCGGAAGCAGATCCGCACATCGCCCGCGAAGCGCTGCCTGCACCAGAGCACCGAGGCCTTGTCCTTCTTGTTGGACGCGTTGGCCCGCGTGGCGATCTTCAGCGCGCTCGTCTCGCCGTCACGCTCGATCGCGAGCTCGGCGGTTCCGTCGAGCAGCCAGCGTTCGCGGTAGGAGTCGTCGGAAAACTCTTCGGCGAAGACGGGCTGCCAGGAAAGCTTGGCTGTGCGCTGGGCCGTCGCGCACAGGGGCAGCAGAAGCGCCGCCAGCGCGAGACACACTCGCCAGGGTTGAGTGGATCTTCGGATTTCACGGTTCACGCGACCTCCTGCTTGGCGTGATCGCTCCTCTTCATGAGCTCTATAGCGGAACGGACCCGAAGGTTAGCTTCCACCACGACGTCCCCCCCGGCCGATGCGATCCCGGATCCTGTGCTTGGGCTGGCACGCCTGATGTTCCCTCGACCGTGCGGATCAAGACGGATCGTTCGCCGGCGAACGGGCTGATCGTGCCCCGGAAGCTGACTTATCTGCGCGATATGCCCACACCGCAGAATGCAACTGTGTGGTTGGATTGCATGGTTAGGCTAGCCGTCTCGGGGCCCGAGCGTCAAGAGGGAAAGTCCACTGTTGCATCATCCGGCGATGTCGATATTGGCGAACACGTGCGCGTCCGCCCCTACTCCAGAATCTTGCCCTCGAGTGTATTCACGCCTCGTGGCGGTCGCCATTTGGGAATGGCATTCAGGGGCTTGTGTTCGAGCGCCTGCAGCATCTCGTGCATTTTCCAGCGCAGCTTGATCAACCGCTCGACGCCTTTGCCGTCCCACTCGTCCTTCACGCGCTGGATCAGTTCCGCCTTGATCCGGGCGCAGGCGGGGTCGGCGGCGCGGTCATGGAACTCGTCGGGGTCCTCCTGCAGGTTGAAAAGCTGGGGTTCGTCGTACCCGAGGTAAGTGTTCAGCTTCCAGGGTCCGCTGCGCAGCATATAGGCGGGGCGCTCGCCGAGCAGGCCGGAGTATTCGGCGACGGCCTCGTTGCGCCAGTCTGAGATTTTGCCGTCGGTTTCCAGGAACCCGCGCAGGCTTCGGCCCCACGCGCCGGGCAGCGGCGGGGCGCCGCAGACGTCGAGCAGGGTTGGTCCGACGTCGCAGAGGCTGGCGACGGCGTTCACGGTTGCGCCCTGGCGGAAGCGAGTGGGCCAGGCGATGATCAGCGGCACGCCGATGCTGCCCTGGTAGAAGTTGCTTTTCCACCACATGCCGTGTTCGCCGGCCATGTCGCCGTGGTCGGTCGTGTAGACGACGATCGTATGCTCGAGCAGCCCGGTTTCGGCGAGCGTATTCACGATCCGGCCGACCAGGCGGTCGGTGAACGTGACGAGCCCCAGGTACGCCGCCAGCGCGCGGCGCGTTTCGTCGGCCGTGATCGAGTCGACCTCCCGCCGCTCGCGCCAGGCCCGGATGGCCGGGTGCAGGCCGCTGAGATAGGCTTCCGGCACCTGCGGGAGTTCGACCTGCGGCAGGTAGGATTCGAACAGGTCCGCCTCGCAGCGCAGCGGGTTGTGCGGGGAGACGAGGCCCGTCACCATCATGAACGGTCTTTCGCGCGTCTTGCCCGCCTGCTCCCGCAACCAGTTGCAGCAGGTCTTCACCGCCTCCCGGTCGTAGGCCTGGTAGCCGGAATCGCCGGGGCCGACCACGTTCTTGACGGCTGAGGCGGTCTGCGCGTAGGTCTTGTGTCTTCTGTCCTCGTCCGATACGAAGCCTGTCTCCACCTCGCCGAGGAGCCGGTGCTGGAACCCGTGGAACTGGTCGGGCCCGAGGAAATGCATGCGCCCGCACAGGATGGATTCGTAGCCGGCGAGGTTGAAGGCGTGCGCGAACGTCGGGATGTCGGAGGGCAGCACGCAGCCGAGCGACCACACGCGGATATCGCTCGGCAGCCGGCCGGTCATGAAGCCGGCGCGGGCGGGCACGCAGATGGGGCCGGAACAGGCGACGTCGGCGAACCGCACGCCGTGTTCGGCGAGCCGGTCGAGGGCCGGCGTCCGCACGAGCGGGTGCCCGGCGCATCCCATCACGTGCGGGTTATGCTGGTCGGACATGATGACGAGAACATTCGGGCACTCTGCCATGGTACGCTCCCCTTCCGGCATGACCACAGGGCCTCCGCACACACGCCACACGCGGACGACAGAAAATCAACGTGCGTCTTGCAGGCCCCGCGCGCTTCTTGTACTATGTTGGCGTTGTTTTTCGAGTTCGATACGTTTCAGGAAGCCCGGAAGCCCGGGGAACTGGAGGGGCGGAGCAGCCCCCACTCTTCCATCCTTCCAGTCTTCCACGCTCACGTGGGTTTTTCAATATGCCTCGTGTTCTTATCGTTGACGACGAACCGGCGGTTCTGACTTCGATTGCCCGCGTACTCGCGCGGGACGCCCGCTTCGAGACGCGCACCGCGACGCGCGGGTTGGAAGCGCTCGATCTGGCGGCCGCCGAGAGCTACGACGCGATCATCTGCGACATTGTGCTGCCGGACATGGACGGCAACGCGGTTGTCGCGGAGATGAAGCAGCGGCGCATCTGCCCGCCGTTGGTCGTCATGGTTTCGGGCATCGTCCGCGCGGACCCCCGCGCGGCGGCGGGCGACACCGTGTTCCTGCGCAAACCCATCAACGGGGTGCAGCTGCTCTCTCTGCTGCAGAGCCGGCTCGTCGTCTGAGCGGAGTGCCGGCCAGCGTTTCCGCTTCACACGTACCGGATCGGGGTCCCGATGGTCGCCACGGTCTGCCCGCTCGCCAGCATGGGGTAGGGCGGGTACGTCCAGACCACGCCATCGGCGGGCGCGCACACGCGCTCGACGACGGCGCCGAACGGGTCGTGGATTTCGGCGAGCAGGTCGCCGCGCCTGACGACGCTGTAGAGGCGCGCGTGCAGGGCGAGGAACCCGCCGCGGGTGGCGTAGACGGTCTTGAACCGGCGCACGACGACCTGACGGCGTGGGATTTTCGGTTTGCCGGCGATGAATCCGTAGTGCTGCAACACGTTCATGACGCCGCGCACGCCCTTGCGGATACTGACGGCGTCCCAGCCGCGCGTGCCGCCGAGTTCGGGGTCAATCGTGGGGATGCCCGCGGCGGGCGCGGCGCGGGCGAGCTGGCCGTCCGGGCCGCGCTGGTGGAAGATGTAGCCGATACCGAACACGCGGCCCAACTCGAACGAGGCGGGCCCGGCGCGGTCCTTCATGTTCACGCGCACGCGGCATTCGTCGATCATGGGGTTGACCCCGCCCTGATGCAGGTCGATGCAGAGGTCCGCCTGCAGCACGGCGTTGTGGAACAGGAAGAAGGCGACCCGGTCGCTGGTGGAGCCGTGCCGGTTGCCCGGGAAGCAGCGGTTCATCTTTTTGCCGTCCGCCGGGCTGTGCGAACGATGGGCGTGGAACGCGTGCACATTGACCAGCGGCACCGCGATGACGGCGCCGCGCAGCGTCTCGGGGCGCAGCATGCGCAGCACGCGGTGGATGACCGCCACGCCGTTGAGTTCATCGCCGTCGCTGGCCGCCTGCAGATAGAGGGTCGGGCCGGGGCGTGCGCCGTTGACGATCGCGATCGGGATGCGGGCCGGTTGATGGTCCTGCAACTCGCCGACCTGCGCGTAACCCTGGGCGCGTTCGCCCGGCTTGGCGCGGATGCCGGCGACGGCTATCTTCCTGTTGGCGTAGACCTTCATCGCGTCTGTCCCCCGCCGGTCGCCTGCGCCACGGCCTCGTTCAGCTGGCCCAGCAGCTCCTGCGCGGACCGCAGGCTCCGGCTTGACCGCCGGTCCGCGCGGTGCTTCTTGTTCAAATCCAGGTTATAGATCATCAGATACTGGCTGTGCAGGCCCGCGCCGGCCACGATTTCGCCGTTCGGGTCGATCAGGTAGCTGTCGCCGTAGCCGTAGCGCGGCTTGCCCTCGCGCGCCTTGCCGTTATCCTCCGGTGCCATGACGTTGTTCGCGCGCAGGAAGTAGACCGCGTTCTCGACGGCGCGCGCGACGTGATCGTTGCGCACCATCTGGTAGTGGTCGGTCGGGTCGGCCACATAGTTGAAATGCGGCGCGAAGATCACGCGCGCCCCTTTCAGGGCCAGGATCCGGCACGGCTCGATGTAGCCGCCGTCGGCGCAGATGATGACGCCGAACGTCAGGCCGTTCTTCCGGAAGACGGGAAGCTCGCGGCCCGGTGTGAAGTAGTTGTGGACGAGGAAGATCTTGCTGTAGTGCCCCAGCCGCTTGCCCCTCTCGATCACCGCGACCGTGTTGTACAGCTCGTCGCCGCGCCGCTCGTTGAACCCGACCATGAAGAGCGTGTCGAAGCCGGCTGTCTCCGCCCGGACCCGCTTCATCTCCGGCCCGTCGATTGTGAATGAGTGCGCTCGGGCCTCTTCTGCCTTATCGAAGTATCCCGTCAACAGCGATTCGGGGAACGACACCACAGCCAGCCCGGCCTCGGCCGCCTCCTTCAGACCCGTCACGACCGTCTGAAGGTTCGCCTCGAAATCGCCCTGCTTGCAGACGCACTGATAGTGGCCGATTCTCACGTGTCCCCCTTGTGGCTGTCGGTCATCATGGCCGCAATCGTCATCGCCGTCAATCGCCGAAAGCGTCCGCCCAACTGCCGGGCGTCGAACGGTGACGACGGCTTCCCCGTCCTGCAACTCCCCGCGTCGGATGCGGCGCGAGGAGTCCGCCGGCACGCTCACGTCGCGGCCGTGCCCCCCGTAGGTGCCCACCTCACTCAGATTGGAAGAACGGAAGAATGGAAGAATGGAAGAATGGAAAAATGGCAGATTGGACGAATGGAAGCCTGGGTCCACTGACAGCCGGAGGCGTCGCCACGCAGGGTCCCCCTCTCATCCACTCATCCACTCTTCCATATCTTCCCGTCATCAGATTCTCGGCACCGCCACCTCCGCCCCCTTCCTCTCTTGCGACACGTACGCGGCGTAGATCGTGGTCGTCGTGTCGAACGCCAGTTCCAGGCACGATTGCGGCTGTTCGCCGCGCGCGGCACACGAGAGGAAGTCCTGCATCTCGGCCTGGTAGCCGAGGGTGAAACTCTCGTCGGGCGCGGCGGGCGACCAGCCCTCCTTGGTGCTGGCCTTCTCGACGAGGTAGATGTTTTCGAACTGTTCGGCCCTGGGGTTGTAGGTGTCCATGAGGTGGGCGGGACTCATGTGGCAGCGGGTACGGTGATTGTTGGCGAAGACCTCGATGTAGTCGTAGATGCCGCCGAGCACCAGTTCGGATGTGACCACGTCGCCGACGGTCCCGTCCTCGAAAATCACGTGCATGAAGCCGTAGTCTTCGGTGTCGTGATACGTCGTGCGGATGTGGCCGGCGTCACGGTAGCCCGGCAGCTGCGTGATGCGATGGGTACGCGCCGTGACGCGGGCCGGGCGAATGGGCGCGCCGTCGCGGGCGAGTCCTTCCACCCGCTTGAGATACAGAAGACCCGTGAGCGGGTGGCAACCCTTGCCGATGAGCGAGCCGCCGCCCTGGAACCGCCAGATGCCGTAGACCGGCGAGTGCGACCCGTTGTGCGATTCCTCGCCGATCATGCGCAGGATCTGGGCGCCGCTCTTCTCGATGATTTCCCGCTCCTTCTGAACGCTGGGCGCGTAGACGAAATTCTCTGCGTAGCCGAAGATCCCCTTGCCGCGTTTGACCGCCTTGGCGATCGCCGCCAGACGCTCCACCACGCCGTCCAGCATCTGCGCCTTGGCGACCGAGTCCCCCCTGAACGACTCGTCCGCGCCCGGCGGGCCGAACCAGCCGGTCAGCGGTTTCTCGCAGACGATGTGTTTGCCGCTTGCCGCCGCGGCCAGAATGGCTTCGTGATGCGCCGAGGGCGGCGAGCAGATGTCGATCAGGTCGATCGCGCCCAGCATCGCCTCCGCATTCTCATACACCGGGATGCCGTGCGCGGCGCCGAACGCTTCCCGGCTTTCCGGCCGCAGCGAGGTGACAGCCGCCAGTTCGACCTTCACGCCGTGTAACCGTTCCAGGGCTTCCAGGTGGAATTTGCCCGCAAACCCGGTTCCCACCAGCCCGACGCGTATCGTTTCCATGGGTCAATCTCCTCCCAACGTGTTCGCGGCGTTGGCCCATCACACCGCTCGTGCCATACCCTATCGCACGCACGGCAGAAATACAACCGACCAGTTGTATTCACGCGATGGATATGCTAGGCTGTGTGCATGCCAGCGAAGGGAACGGCGGAGACGGGACAGGTGGTGCCGAAGCAGCGCCGGTCGATCAAGAGCCGGCGCAGCATTCTGGCGGCCGCCGAACGGGTCTTCGCCGAAAAGGGGCTGCACGGGGGGCGCGTGGACGAAATCGCGCGATTGGCGGGGCTGAACAAGCAGCGGCTCTACGCCTACTTCGGCTCCAAGCGCGAGTTGTATCGCCATGTGTTGCTGCAGGTGTATTCCCGAGTGGCGGAGAACGAGCGGCTGACGGCGCTGCGCGAAGAGGACATTCCAAAGATGACCGGCGTTGTCGTCGACGCGTTCTTTGAGTTCCACGAGAAGAACCCCCGGTTCTGGCGCATGCTGGCATGGGAGAACCTCCAGGGCGGGCAGGGTTTGTTGGAGGGGGATTGGGCCAGGATCCGCGGCACCTACATCCGGCACCTCGAAGAACTCTACGGGACCGGGCAACGGGAGGGCGTTTTCCGGTCCGACGTCAGCTTCGAAACGTATATCCTGCTCCTGTTCGCGGCCACGAGCTTCTACTTCTCCAATCAGCTGACCATTTCCCGCCTGCTGAACGTCCGGCTTTCCAGCAGCCGCATTCGGCGCAAGTTCGAGGAGGAGCTGGGCGCCATGCTGGCGCGCAGTCTCTACGCCGGCGGGTCCTGAGTGCGCCGCTGCGGGCTTGGCCCGCAAGCCGGAGGTCAGCGGCGTTTGGCGGCCCTCTCCAAACTTGCCGAACGCCCGACTTGACCTGCAACTGACCTGAAACTTGGCGAGTTCCCTGAAAGACTCGCCATGGCATCAGATCAGGTCCGAAGTAGGCCGGGCGTCCTCGCCCGGCCCGGCGCGGCCGAGGCCCCCTCGACAAGCTCGGGACACGGCGACCGCGCTACTGGGACCCTTCACCCAAGTTTCCACCCGTGATTTCCGGCGCGGCAACGCCGCGCCGGGGGCTCCCCTGACCTGCAACTTCGTCGGGAACCTCGTCGAGAATCTGGTCGAAACCCCCGCCGTAGCGGTGGGGGGTTCGAGCAAGTTGGCGAGTAAGTTCTCGAGCACGTTTGAGTTCAGTGCGCCGGGCCGGCCCGGCGCTAACGCGCGCAACCGGAATCCCATTTCCGATTGCGCCGGATGCGCGTGGCAGGCCAGCGTGAAGAACACTCAGAAAGCGCCAGGGCGGCGTGTGTCATGTCTTAACCCGTTTTTCGCCGAATCGGAGAAAAGCGTTCGCAACTCGGCTTCTGGGGCACCAACTCCGAACGCGCATCCGGCCGCGAAGGCGGCAGGGGGCGGCATCATTTTGCGTGGCATGCCGGGGATTGGCATGCAAATTGCTCCGTGGAGGGGGAGGATCTGTTCGGGCAGCAGGATCTCATGCGATGAAATCCGGTAAACGTCGAGCGCGAGCCGCCAAGGGCGAAGAGCGTGCTGAGCGCCGGGGCCGGAAGGGGGGCGAGAAGAGGCGGGTCTCGTTTCCCCTACTGGTTTCTGCGCTTTCGGAGGAATGGCCGAGGCGATGAGCAATTTTTGGGGAGCGGGGCGATGAGCGGGGACAAGGGGCATACCTGGATTCGCACGGCCCTGTTGGGGTTGGGTTTGACGGTCTTGTGTTTCTGGGCTCGCGGGTACGCGTACAACGTCCGGGATCAGACGGTCTTTCTCCCCTATCTGCAGCACACGCTGTTTGGGGTGCCGTTTGCCGCCGACGATCTGCTGATGCGCAACATTCGGGGCGTTTCGGGACTGCACCTGTTTCTGGGGCCGCTGGCCGGGCTGATGCCCGATGCCTGGAAGACGGATGCGGTGCTGGAATGGGGCGTTTTTCTCCTGTATTCCGGCAGCCTGTACGCCGTGCAGATGGCGGTATTCGTGCTGGCCCGCAAGCTGACGGGGTCGACGTGGGGCGGGGTGCTGGCGGCAGCGTTGTTCGCGCTGTTGGAGAGCCTGACGCCCTTTCTGCCCGGTCCGCTGGAGGACTATCTCTCCAGCCGCACGATGGCGTTGGCGCTCACGTTGTGGGCGCTGGTGAGCCTTGCCGGGGGCCGGCACGTGCTGGGCTGCGCGCTGGCCGGGCTGTCGGTAAACGTGAATCCGACGATGGCCACCCCGCTCCTGTTGCTCTGTGTGTGGGAAGGCCTTGTCCGGATGCGCGAACGGCGGACGGATCTTCGCGTGTGGTTCGGGTTCGGCGTGATGCTGGCGTTGGTGTTGCCCTGGCTTCTGCACGCGGCCCGGCTGGGTTTTTCGGTGCACCCGTTGCATCCGTCCGCGGCGTGGCGGACGGTGGCGACCCGGCGGTTCGGATTCCTGGATTTTCATAAATGGACGCTGATCGACTGGATTCGGGTCTGCACGCCGATCGTGATTTTCGCGGTCACGGCCCGCCTGGGCGGCGGATGGCGTGGCGCCGCACGCCCGTTGCACCGGCTGCTGCTGATCGCGTGCGGTCTGTTCGTGGTGCACGTTGCCCTTCAGGCGTTCAGCGGCGCGTTCATCGCGTTGCAGGCGCAGTTGCTGCGCGCGTACACGTATGTGCCGATGCTTCTCGCTATCCGCGCGGCGGAACTGGTGTGGGCGCAGCACCGGACGGATACGGCCCGCTGCTGCCTGGCGCTGGCGCTGTTCTTCGGGGTGTTGCTGGGTTTGGATGTCGTGGCGGTTCCGGCGGCGCTCCTGCTCCCCATTGCCGCCGGTGAACGGGGCAGGGCGCGCCTGCTCCTGCTGGGCGGGCTGGGCGTCGCGTTCGCGGTCACGCTGGGCTTTGTGGTGTGGCAGCCCGCCGGTCTGGCGCCACGCGGCGAATCCTACTTCAACGGCGTGTATTGGGGCATTGCGCTGTTGCTCACGCTCCTGTTCGCCGTGCTCTTCCTGCTCGGGGTGGGGCGGCAGCGCATTCCCGCTCTGGCGGCGGTCGCCGTCACGGTCATCGGCCTGCTCATGCCGGCGTTCGCCTATCGGACGCTCGGTCCGGAGTACGCGGATTTGAAAGGCCGTGTCTTTCTCCGGTTCTGGTTTTCGATACCAGGGCTGCGTCCGCAGACGCCGTTCGAGAAGGCCGCCGTCTGGCTTCGCGACAACACGCCCGCGGACGCCGTGTGCCTGACCCCGTTCCAGGTGCGGGGTTTCCGCGGCTTCTCGCGACGGACACCGTTCTATCTGTGGAAGGACGGGTGCCTCGGCCTTTTCGACGAGGGCTATGCCGCGCGCTGGCTGGCCCTGTTCGAGCGTTACGACGGCGGCGTCCAGAACGGACCGTTCGGTCAGATCGACATCCGCCGGGACGTCCCGGCGGACGTCCGGTACGTGGTGATTCCGAACAGCGCGCTGGCCGAGGCGCACGACAAGGCGCTGGGCGAAGCGCTGTACGTCAACGAGGAGTTCTCTGTGTACCGTCGCGCTCAGGCGACCGCCGCCAGACCGCGCTCGGCCGAGTCCGGTCCTCGCCCTGGCCCGTTGCCGGCTGCTCCGGCGACTGCGCCGCCAGCAGCGTCTCCGCGCGGACGGAGTTGACCTGTTGGGGCAGCAGGATGGCGCCGAGCTGCAGCGGGTCCACTTCAATGCTGTTGAACACCGGTATGTCGGTGAAAGACGACAGCTCCCGAACGTGCAGCGGCGAACTGGAACAGACCCCGGAGATGGCGTCGGGCGCCAGCCCGAACCGTTCCTTCAGCACGCGCAGCGCGCCGATGGCGCCGAACGCATCACTGGCGCACAACACCAGCTTGTAGATTCGCGAGGTGACCTCGGCATGCTCCAGAAGCAGCGCCGTCTCCCGCTGCACGATGCCGTCGGCAAACTCCACCACCCAGAAATTGCCGGGGTTGTTGGCGTATTTCAGGTCGAGCTGGTTGAAGACGTTCAGCAGTTCTTCCGGCGACAGGAGATACGTGGAGGGGTGGCCCAGGTAAGAGAAGTCGGCATGCGACCGGGCGCCGGCGTCATTCATCAGCAGGATGTCCTTCAGGCTGGCCGTACCCGTGGCCTTTGCGGCCCGGACCTTGTGGCCCAGCGAGGCCAGCGCCCAGCAGCATGCCGCCGCCGCCATGCTCTTGCCGCAGTTCATGGACGTGCCGCATACGAGAATCATGGGGGAGCGGCGCTTCTTCTTCAATTGTTGCTTGGGGCGGATCCGCGGAAACGCACACGTGTTGACCAGATTCCCCGAACGGTCGTACACGTAGCCCAAGACCCGGACACGGGTGGGATCCTTGATCTTCGCGTTCTTGGTCCGTACGATTCCGATGATCCCGGAACGGGCAAGGAGATCGGCGGTCTCCGGCATCCGTTCCGGCACCACGCCTTCGAAGTAGTCGGGCGCATAGCGGTTGCCGAAGACAAACACCGCCTTCTTGCCGTCATGGATCGTGTGAATCCGGCCGTGTTTGTTCTCCAGCGACGAATGCTGACCGATGCGCCGGATAATGCCGTAGACCAGATCGCCCGCCTTCGGCTCCTTAGGCGCCGGCTCGTAGAAGGCAATCTGTTTGCGGTTGATCGTCAGCGCCGCACTGGGCAGCACAAAATCGGGCGGAATCTTTTGCACGGCTGGCATCCTACTCATCGGCCCTTGGCGTACCCCGTCGCCAACCGTGCGGCGAGGTACACCGACCGGGTCGCGGTCACGGTTCGTCAAGGCCGGGCGCCTCTTCGTTCTCTTCAGGCGCCGCACCGCCCGTGTCCGCTTCTTCCTCAGCCTTCACTTCCTTGTAGCTGTTGACCCGCAAGATCTCCTTCTCTTTCTGTTTCGCGAGTACCCCCTTGACCTCCACCTTCTTGCCGTTCATCTCTTCCGCGAGCTTCTGGCCCTTCGGGTTCTTCGCGACGTTGTACTTCTCCTTCTCGCTGACGACGAGGGTAATGCTCTTGAGCTTCCCTTCCTCGTCCTTGACGGCCTTCACCGTCCCCACGAGGGTCACCTTCTTGCCGGGATCCCCTTCCTTCTTCTTCTTCTTGGGTTGTCCCCCTTCTTCCGCCGCCACCGCGTTGATAGCCATGACGCCCGCCACGGCCCAGATCAACAGATGCACAAACGTCCGAGTTGACTTTCTTTCCATTTTCCCGTTCTCCTATCGTTGGAATGCGCGGCCCCGTCAATACGACAGGCCAATCCGCTCCCGGGCCGAGCTCGCCCGGGAATCGCAAGCGTTCACCATAGAGGCACCTCCTTTCCGTAAGGCGTTCATGCAGCAACAACCGTGCCAACCGGCCCAGGCTTGGCGAAACACGCCGCAACTCGGCGGCGCGGGTGGCCACGACCGAGGTCACGCGCCTGAAAAACCCGAGACAAACCTGCAATTGTCGATCTTCGCCCTTGCCAGGTTCGGCCTGCCTCGCTTGCCTGTGTCATTCGTTTTTCCGTTCCATTCTTGAATAAACGGTTCTTTACTTCCGAAAAAAACGGGTATAAACTTCCGATTGCTGGCTGGGGGGCGGCACAAGAAGAACCGGAATGAACGTCGAACATCGAACATTGAACGCCCAACGTCGAACTCGGGCTCCAGCGCTGTCACGTTCGATGTTCGGTCTGAACCCAACGGCTCGGTCCGGGCCGAAAGGGCCGGAGCGCAGAACCTGCGGCGGCACGCGATTGAGAGTGCATCTCGCCGCAGTATTCAGGACACTAGGCGGAGGACACTGGAGCGGAGGCAGAGGATGATTCGGCGTGTGATACTGGCGCTGGACGCACGGGAGTTGGAGAGCCGGCTGTTGGGCGAGCTGGAAGATCCGGACACTCTGGTGGAGGGGATGGGGGCAGACGGGTTACAGATGGAGCGTTTGTCTTCGGCGATCTGCGACATGATCGTGCTGTCTCGCTCGTTGATACCGGGGCCTGTGACGGACACGATTGCGGTGCTCAAGACGCTGCCGGATCTGCCGGCGATCGTGTTGTTTTGGGACGAGGAGGATGCGGCCGAACGGGCGCAGTTGCTGGCGGCGGGCTGCGACGCGGTTTTGAGCTCGACGGTATCGGTGTTGGAGTTGAGGGAGGCGTTACGCGCGATCCTGCAGAAGCGGGAAGAGCTGGCGCAAAAGGGGATTGTGGAGAAGGGGACGCTGGGCAAGCCGCACCTGGACGATTTTGTTTCGGCGAGCCCGGCGATGCAGGGGTTCATGGACATTGTGCGGCGGGTGGTGCGCACGGACGTGACGGTATTGATTGCGGGCGAGACGGGGGTAGGCAAGGAGCGGCTGGCCCTGGCGATTCATGCGGAGGGGCGGCGCAGCGACCAGCCTTTCGTCGCGGTGAATTGCGGCGCGCTGCCGGAGACGCTGCTGGAGAGCGAGCTGTTCGGCCACGAGCGAGGCGCCTTCACCGGGGCCACCCGGTCGCGGCGGGGCTGTTTCGAGGTGGCGCACGGCGGCACGTTGTTTCTGGACGAGATTGGGGAGATGCCCTACCACCTGCAGATCAAGCTGTTGCGGGCGCTGCAGGAGCGCGAGATCCAGCGTGTCGGCGCCGAGCAGCCCATTCCCGTCGACGTCCGGGTCATGGCGGCGACCAACCGCGACCTGGCCCAGGCGGTCGAGCAGAGCCGGTTCCGGCGCGATTTGTACTACCGGCTCAGCGTCGTGCGGCTGCACATTCCGCCGCTGCGCGACCGTCTGGAGGACATTCCCGTGCTGGTCGAGAGCTATCTGAAATACCTGGCGCCGCGCATCGGGGTGAAGGTGGCCAGCGTCGAGGACCGGGCGCTCGATGCCCTGTGCCGTTACGCGTGGCCGGGGAACGTGCGGGAGTTGATCAACGTGCTGGAGCGTGCCATGATTCTCGCCGACAGCGACGCCATTACGCTCGCCGAACTGCCGGAAGAGATCCACGCGCCCTATTCCGGGGGCTCGGCCGCCATCCTGCTGCAGAAGATGCTCGGCGGGATGGGCCCTGAGGTCATCCCGGCGGAATGGATGCGGAAGCCGCTGCGCGAGATCCGCAACGAACTGACCGAGGCGTTTGAACGGGCGTACCTTTCGAACCTGCTGGGCCAGACCGGCGGCCGCATTGGCAAGACGGCTGAGCGTGCCGGCATCGAGGCCCGGTCGCTTTACGCCAAGATGCGGAAGTACGGCTTGCGCAAGGAGTCCTTCCGCGGGGCGCGGTAGGAGCCTGCGTCGAGCGAAGCGCGGCTTCAGAGGCTGACAGACGGCCGGCGCGTCGGGCTGCCGTGGCATACGATCTGCTTCATCGGACGGGAGCCGTATGCCCGGCGGGGCGCTGGCGGCCGCGTGGCCGGGTGATGGAGAACGGGGCATGAGTCGAGACTTGGCTATTGAGGGAGGCCGGCCTCACGTCACGGAGCGATTTCCGACGTGGCCGTCCTTCGACGAAGGCGGATTTGACGCCGTTCTCGAGCCGCTGAAGACGGGCAAGGTCAACTACTGGACGGGCACGAAAGGGCGGGAGTTCGAGCAGGCTTGGGCGGCATATTGCGGCGCCCGCTACGGCATCGCCACGATGAACGGGACCTGCGCGCTGCACACGGCGCTGGCCGCGCTCGGCATCGGGCCGGGCGACGAGGTGATATGCCCCTCCTACACCTTCATCGGTTCCTCCATGTGCGTGACGCAGGCGGGCGCCATTCCGGTGTTCGCCGACTCGAACCGCGAGGACCACGCCATCAGCGTGGCGGACATCGCGCGCAAGATCACGGACCGCACGAAAGCCGTCATCGTCGTGCATCTGTACGGGATCGTGGCCGACATGGACCCCATCCTGGAGCTGGCCCGCCGGCACAAGGTGAAGGTGATCGAAGACTGTGCCCAGGCGCATGGCGGCGTTTACAAGGGGCGCAAGGTCGGCACGATCGGCGATATCGGCTGTTTCAGCTTCTGCCAGAGCAAGAGTTTCACGACCGGCGGCGAAGGCGGCGCGGTGATCACCGACGACGAGGCCCTGATGTGGGAGTGCAAGTCGTTCCGGGACCACGGCTATGACGTGCGGAAGCGGGAGAACCTGCTGGGTGCGGACGACAAGCTGCCGTACATTCACCGGCGAATCGGATTCAACTACCGGCTGACCGAGATCCAGGCGGTTATCGGGCTGACCGAGCTGGCCAGGTTCGAGTCGTGGAACCTGCCGGCCCGAAGGCGGAACGGGCGGATCGTGATCGACATGCTGAAGAGGCGCGACGACGTCCTGTACCCGCCGTTCGACAGCGACGAGCGGCGCAACGCGTTTTGGTGGGCGCCCGTCGTGCTGGATTCGGACCGGTTGGCGGTGGGCGCGGATCAGATCGTGCGGGCGGTCAAGGCGGAAGGGGTCCCCGCCTACGGCATCCTCTGGCCGGAATCCTACCGGGAGCAGGCCTACCGGGAGCACAGGGGCTTCGGCGCGCACAACTTCCCGTTCGAGTCCCGGGAGTACACCGCCCCCGAATCCGTCAACTACCGGGATGTCGTCTGCCCGAACGCGCGGTGGCTGCGCGACCGCACGGTGAATCTGTTTCCGCATCCGGTTTACTCCGCCGAGCTGATGACCCGCAGCGTGGAGGCTTTGTGCAAGGTGCTTGACGCGTACCGGCTCTGAAGCGCGACCGCGCGTCGTGCCAGGAAAACGCTTGCATTCCGGAGGCGGGGCGGCCACAATACGGATGGTGTGTGACGGCGGCGTTACGGCGCCAGCTTACGGGTAGGTGCATAGATGAGCGACGGCAAGGATTGCCTGAACCGGGTTCTGCTCGGGCTTCAGAACGAGCAGCTCTCGACGATCCCGTCGATTCTGTTTCAGATTCTTCAAATCAGCAGCGATCCGCAGGCGAGCGCGGCCGATCTGGGGGCGATTTTCGGCAAGGACCAGTCCTCCGCCGCCAGGCTGCTGAAGACCGCCAACTCGGTGCTGCATTCGACGCTGACGCGCACGCATGTCGACACGATCGAAGAGGCCATTGTCCGGATCGGGTTCAAGGCGGCCAGAGAGGTGGCGGTTTCGGCCATCATCTGCGATCTGTTCAAGTCATCCCGCACGATACATGAGTATTCGCTTCCGCGCCTGTGGCAGCACAGCATGTGCGTGGGCATGGGTGCGCGGCTGCTCTATTCCAGCCTCAGCGTGAACAGGAGCTACGATCCGTACCTTGCCGGGCTGCTGCACGATATCGGGATCGTGCTCGAGCACCAGTTCCTGTTCGAAGACGGGTTTCGCGACGCCGTGGCGGCGCAGTACCAGAGCGGGACCAGCCTGATCGAGCAGGAGCGGCTTTTCCTGGGGACCACGCACGACGTGATCGGCGCCGAGGTCGGGCGGCGATGGGGGTTTGCCGACCATATCGTCACCGCCATTCGGCACCACCACGACCTGGAGGTCCAGAACGAAGAGTACAGAACGCTGACCCATGCCGTCCGGGTCTCCGAAGCGCTCTGTGCCGAGCTGGACTACGGGTACAGCGACTTCGACCGGTCGCAGGAAGAGGCCTACCGCGCGAGCCGCGAGGCGCTTGGGCTCGACGACCAGATTGCGGGCATGGTCAAAGCCCAGCTGGAAATCGAGTATATGCACATGGAACAGATCGACTGGTTCCGGGTCGCCTGACCGCGGAAATCCTCGGGGACTTTCAGCAAGGCCCCCGGCGCACTGTGCAGCGCCGGATATAGCGCGGTGGAAACTCCGTCGTGAACGCCAGCGTGCGCGAGCCACGCCCCGCCCGGCATGCCACCTCCTGTTTCCGAGAAAATTCGCGGCGCCGCCACGGCGCCAAGAATTTTGGGCAACGTGGTGCCGCTTTGGTTGCCCGAAGGGCCGAGGAAAAAGTGCGGGCAGCTTGTCCCAGATGCGGGTGCGCCGGGGTCGCCGCTGCACTCTGGTGCGCGGCGATCCCCGGGAAACCCGCAGATGGGGCAAGATGGCCGTGCTTTTTCGGAGCCAAAGCGGCACCACAGTTCGCCGAGCAGCCCGGCGCTTCCACCCAGACCGCCAAGTTTCAGGCTAGAGCGCGCGCAGTTCCTCCGCCGAGACATCCCGCCACTGGCCCGGTTTGAGCCCGCCCAGGGCGAGCGTGCCGATTCGCCGGCGCACGAGCCGGTGGACGTTGAGCCCGGCGTGTTCGCACATCCTGCGTATCTGGCGCTTGCGCCCCTCGCGCAAGGTGAATTCGAGTACGACCCGGCCGGGCTGGCGGCTCTTGCGCAGAACCCGCACGTGCGCCGGGCGTGTGCGGTAACCGTCGATGCACAGGGGGGCGCCGAGCCGCGCGATGACCGCGGGCGAGACCGTGCCGCTGACGGTGACCTGGTAGGTCTTGGGGTGCTCGAACCGGGGATGGGACAGCCGGTGGACCAGCCCGCCGTCGTCGGACAGCAGCAGCAAGCCTTCGCTGTTCTTGTCCAGCCGCCCGACGGGATCGAGCGGCTCCGGGATGGCGGTGAGCAGTTCATAGATGCTGCGCCCCTCGCGCGTGGACCGGCTGCAGACGTACCCGCGCGGTTTGTGCAGCATGACGGTCCGGGCCGGTCTGGCGCGGGCGGTCAGCGGTTCGCCGTCGACGCACACGCCGTCGCGGTTCGGATCCACCCGAGTGCCGAGCCGGGTGACGACCTCCCCGTTGACCCGCACACGGCCGGCCTGGATGTGGCGCTCGCACTGCCGCCGGGACCCGACCCCCGCGTCGGCCATGAATTTCTGCAGACGTATGCCCGTTTCCGCCATCAGCCGCGACTATGCCCAATCCGCGGTCAAAGGGCAAGCCTGCGCGGGGCGCCAAAAGAATGTTTGACAAAACGGGCGGAGTATGAGACGAGTAACCGTCTTCACGCCACTCGGAACGTATCGGTGCCGATGCGGTTCCGACGTTCCGCTGCGCAAGGCCAACCCGAGCGATCCGGCACGCGGTCTGCCGGGCGCCTGTGCCGGCGCGGCCCGGCCTTAACGGGGGGACTATGGACTGCAGTTTCCTGCGATGTGAGAAGAACCCGCTGATCACGAAGGACGACCTGCCGTACCGGGCCAACACGGTTTTCAATGCCGGTGCGGCGGATTTGGGTGACGAGGTGGTGCTGGTGATGCGGGTGGAGAGCCTGTCCGGCCGTTCGCACCTGATCGTGGCGCGCAGCGAGGACGGGATCACGAACTGGCGCGTGAGCGACCGGGCGCTGGTGCACCCGGACGACGGCGACATGTACGAGGAGTACGGGGTGGAGGACTGCCGGGTCACGTACCTGCCCGACAAGGGCGTGTGGGGGCTGACCTACACGGCGTGCCACTGTGCGGGGCACTCGATCGCCGTGGCGCTGACCTCCGACTTCCGCAACATCGAGCGGCTCGGGCTCGCGTTCCCATCCGACAACAAGAACGCCGTGCTGTTTCCCCGGAAGATCAACGGGCTGTACGCGATGCTGCACCGGCCGGCGAGCGGCGGGGGCAGCATCTGGATCGCCTACTCGCCGGATCTGATCTACTGGGGCCGCTCGGAGATGGTCGTTCCGCCCCGCGGCGGACCGTGGTGGGACGGGCTTCGGGTGGGCGCGGGCGTGACGCCCATCGAGACCGAGTGCGGGTGGCTGGTTCTTTACCACGGGGTCAAGGGCATGGTCAGCGGCCCGATATACCGCGTGGGGGCCGTGCTGCTCGACCGCGAGAATCCGGCCCGGATGATCGCCCGCTCGCGCCGGTGGTTTCTCGGCCCGGAGACCTCCTACGAGCGGCTGGGCGACGTGGGCAACGTCGTGTTTCCGTGCGGCGGCTTCGTGCGCGGCTCGGAGCTGTGGGTGTATTACGGGGCCGCCGATTCTTCCGTGTGTCTGGCCACGATTTCCGTGCCGGACATGCTGGACACCGTATTGTCGGAACCGGTAATCTAGCGTACGCGCCCGCCGCCGCGCGCTGCCCGGCGTGCCGATGGAGTGATACGATATGGCAAAAGCGAGAAAGCGCAGAACGCACAGGCTGAATTGCGTCGCCGTGATCGGCAACTACTTGCCGCGCAAGTGCGGCATCGCCACCTTCACCACGGATATCTCCGAGGCGATCTCGCTCGAAATGCGCCGGCAGGAGCAGGTGATGAACGTGGCGATGGACGACATCGAGGGCGGCTACGACTATCCGGCCCGGGTCAAGTTCCAGGTGCGCGACAAGGTGCAGGCCGACTATCTGCGCGCGGCCGATTTCCTGGAGATCAACCAGCCGGACGTCGTGATTCTGCAGCACGAGTACGGGATCTACGGCGGCAGCAGCGGCGCCTACATTCTGCACCTGCTGCAGGCGCTGCGCACGCCCATCATCACCACGCTGCATACGATCCTGGCGGACCCGTCCGACGAACAGCGCACCATCATCCAGGAGCTCGGCCAGTATTCCGAGCGGCTGGTGGCGATGAGTCATCTGGGCGTCGAGATGCTTGTGGACATCTACGGCGTGGACCGCTCCCGCATCGCCTACATCCCGCACGGCATCCCCGACGTGCCGTTCGTGGACCCGAGCTTCTACAAGGACCAGTTCAACGTGGAGGGGCGCAAGGTCCTTCTCACCTTCGGCCTGCTCAGCCCGGGGAAGGGCATCGAGATCATGATCGACGCCATGCCCGAGATCGTGCGGCACCATCCGGACGCCGTCTACGTCATTCTCGGCGCCACGCACCCGCATATCATGAAAGTGACCGGCGACGCCTACCTGCGCGGGCTGCAGCAGCGGGTCGCCAAGCTGGGTATGGAGGAGCACGTCCTGTTCCACAGCCAGTTCGTGAGTCTGGAGGTGTTGTGTCAGTACATCGGGGCGGCGGACGTCTACGTCACCCCTTACCTCTCATCGGAGCAGATCGTCTCCGGCACGCTGGCCTACACGGCGGGCGCCGGGAAGGCCGTTGTGTCGACGCCCTACAAGTATGCCGTGGAACTGCTGGCCGAAGAGCGCGGCCGGCTGGTCCCGTTCGGCGACTCGGCCGCGATGGCCGCCACGATCTGCGAACTGCTCTCCGACGATCTGCAGCGCAACGCGATGCGCAAGCGCGTCTACCAGCACTGCCGGCCCATGATCTGGGAAGAGGTGGCGCACAGTTACCTGGACTTGATCGAAGAGGCGCGCCAGCACCGTGCCGCCACGCCCGCCCCGCGCCACGGCCTGGAGCGGATACCGAAAGTGCTCGACGAACTGCCCGAGCCGGATTTGAGCCATATCCGGCTGTTGACCGACGACACCGGCATCCTGCAGCACGCGACGTATGCGACGCCCAACAGGCTCTACGGCTATTCGACATACAACAACGCGCGCGCGCTGCTGGCGTTGAGCATGTACTACGCGCTGCAGGAGGACGAGTCCGTCATCCCGCTCATCCAGCGCTACCTGGCGTTTCTCTGCCACGCCTTCAACCCCGAGCACCGGCGATTCCGGGACTTCATGTCCTACGACCGCCGCTGGCTGGAGGAAATCGGCAGCGAAGACGTGCACGGCCGGGCCCTGTACGGGCTGGGCGTCGCGGTGAAGTGCGAGCCCACGCACACCATTCGGGACATGGCCGCGCGGCTGTTCATCGACGCGATCGACGTCGTCGAGGATTTCGTCTCGCCCCACGCGCTGGCCTACGCGCTCATCGGGCTGCATTCCTACCTCCGAATCTACGGCGGCGACGCCAACGTGCGGCGGCTGCGCATCGTCTTCGCGGAACGCATTCTGCGCCTGTTCGAGAACAACGCCGACGCGGAGTGGCCGTGGTACGAGGATGTCGTCACCACGCACAGCGCCAAGATCCCGCATGCCCTCATCCTCGCGGGGCGCTGGATCCCCGCCGATAACATGCTGGAGGTCGGCCTGAAACGGCTGGATTGGCTCCTGCGGCACCAGACCGCGCCGGCCGGCCACCTCACCGTGATCGGCAACATGGGCGGCCTCACGCGGCACGGCGACCGGGCCAGTTTCGACCAGCTCCCGTCCGACGTGCTCGGCTTGATCGAGGCGTGCGCGGAGGCGTTCCGCGCCACGGGCGACAATCGGTGGCTGGAAGAGTGCCGGCGGTGTCTGGCCTGGTTCCTCGGCCGGAACGATCTGAACGTGCCCATGTACGACTTCGCGACGGGCGCCTGCAACGATTGCCTGCAGCCGCACGGGACGAATGCCAATCAGGGCGCGGAGGCGACGCTCTCCTGGCTCAACTCGCTGCTGATGATGTACGAAGTCGTCGCCGAGAAAGTGCTGGTCCGCAAGTAGCGTGATGGCGCCGACGAAGGATTCCCTGGAAGTTTCCTTCTGGCTATTGATCGCTCTTCACGGATTGCCGTACAGCTTCTCGACCTTCTCGGCCACATCCTTGTAGCCGATATCCACCTGGTAGATATCCTTGTAGTAGCCGGCCGCTTTCTGCGGATTGCCGATCTTCTCCGCGATCTGGCCGATCTCGTACAGGATGTCCTTCTTCATCTGGTCCATCGCGTGGATTTCGCTCGCCGCCTTCTCGAGTTGCTCGGTGGCGAGGTCGTACTGGCTCTTCTGTTCGAAGCACAGGGCCAGGAAGTACAGCGAACGGCTCCGGTTCTTCGGGTTGCGTTGGGAGAGCTGGAACTGCTGGATGGCCTCGTTGACCTGCCCGTGCTCGAACAGCAGCACCCCGTACTCGAACCGGAACTGCAAGTCGTTGGGATAGCGCTGCACCCGATCGGCCATCTCGGACATGATGAACGTGTCCTTTTCAGCGGCCTTCGCCTCGGCGGCCGCCGTGTTGCCGGCCTTCTTGAGCGCGTCGATTTCCCTGTCGAACTGCCGGGCCCGCACGACGCTGATCTCGGCGTCGATCTGCGGGTCGCGCGAGCCGCTCATCTTCTGCGCCTCTTCCAGGACGCTGAATGCTTCGTCCAGCATGTTGCGCTTGACGTACAGAGTCGCCAGATTGCGCCGGTAGTTCGGGTTTTCGGGGTCGGCCGCGATCTTCTTCTGCATGTCCTCGATCATGATGTCCAGGTCGCTTTGTGCCTGGACGGCCTTGGATTCGCGTTCCAGCCGGGCGGCCTCCTTGAGGTCCTTCACGACGCCGCGATAGCCCTTTCCGCCTTCGGAAGCGTCGCGCCAGCCGTCCCGCGCGATACTCTCGAGCGCCGTAGCGTCCTTGAGCGCCTTCAACGCGTCCGGGTCGTTCGGCCGCAATTCGTAGACGTGCTCGAAGCACAGCCGGCTGTCCTCGGTCCTGTCGACCTTGCGATAGAGCGTACCCAGCCGTTTCAGGACGTCCATCTCGTCGGGATACCGTTCCCGGGCGAACTCGAAGGTCTGGATGGCCACGTCGGGCAGGCCGGCCGCGTCGGCCGCCTGGCCGAGCAGCTTCAGATAGCCCTTGTTCAGCGGGTCGTCACGAAGGCCGGCCTCGGCCGTGGCCATCGCCTCCCGCGCCTTACCGGCCTTCAGTTGGGCCTGGCCGCTCGTCAGTCGCGGCAGATCCTTCATGGAATGGAACATCCTCGACAGTCTGCCGGTCTTCTTGCCCTGGTTCATCTGCACTTCGGCGGCCCGCAGCGCGGCCCGCACCTCGAGCTGGCCCGGCGCCAGCTCCAGGCATGCCTGGAACATGTCGATGGCGTAGTCCAGATTCCCGTGTTTCAGCGCGTCTTCGCCCTTCTTGAACAGGTCGCGCGCTTGCTTTGGCGTGTTTTCCCAGGTGCCCTCTGCCATGCGTACCCCTCTCTCGACTCGAAGTCTCTGTTTCGTGGATCATTCTGCCGCGATTCATGCGAACGGGACCGGCCCGCCCGTTGCAGGGGCGGGCCTCATGGGCCCCGGGCCGCGCGGAGCCCTGTTCCTCGCAGCCCGTAGTCTAGTACACGAAGACGGGCGTTGACAACAGAAATTGGCCCGCGCGATCCGCGCATTGTCTTCCGTGCGCCATGTGCTATGCTGGAGCCTTGCGGCCCGGCGTCGTGCCGGCCGCGGGAGGGCGGCATGCACGCCAGGATCCTGACAATCGGTCTCAGCGCGGTTTGCCTCGCCGCGGGCGCCGTCAGCGGGCGCGCGGCCACCAACGAGGCGCCGCCCTCCACGTTGGTTGAGCTGGCCACCGCTTTCGAGTTCGCCGCGCCCGTGCGGGAGGAGGACCGCATCGTCCTGAGGAAGACCGGCCGCGTGCTGGCCTTCGACGTCGACACGCGGCGCCTGCTCTGTGACGACGTGCTCGTCTGGCTCAGCCGCCCGGTCGTACGCCACCGGGGCGACTGGCGGCTGGACGGCGCGGATTTCGAGCATGTCGTTCGCCCGTTGCTGGATCCCCGCAGCCTGGCCGGCGCACCGGGCGGCCGCACGGTCGTGCTGGACCCCGGCCACGGCGGCAACGACCCGGGCGCGGTCAGTCCCGGCGGCCTGGAAGAGAAGACGATCGTGCTGGAGCTTGCCGAGCGGGTCAAAGCCCTGCTCGAGAAAGCGGGGTTGACGGTGAAGCTGACGCGCGAGCGGGACGACTATCTCGCCCTGAAAGAGCGGGTCCGCCGGGCCGGCGAGTGGAAGGCGGACGTGCTGGTGAGCATTCACCTCAACTCGCACCGCGATCGCCGCGCGCGCGGGCTGGAAACCTTCGTGTTGCCGCCGGCCGGCTGTCCCGTCACCGGCGCGTCGACGCTCGACGCGCGTGACAAGGCGGTCTGCCCGGGCAACACGCACGATGCGGCGAACGCGAGCCTGGGCTTCTTCCTCCAGCGCGGGCTGGTGCAGGCGACGGGCGGCGAGGACAGGGGGCTGAAGCGGGCCCGCTACTTCCTGCTGCGCGAGGCGCCCTGTCCCGCGGCGGTGACGGAATGCAAGTTTCTTTCCAACCACAAGGCGGAGGAGGAACTGAAGAAGGACGAACACCTCGCTCAGATCGCGAAAGGGCTTTCAGACGGGATCCGGGCCTATGTGGACATCGTTGGGAAGGCGAAGGAAGCGGCGGCGCGAAAGCCGGATCATTCCGACTCTTCCGGCAACGCCTCTTCGTACTGATCGGCCGTCATGAGCTGGTTCGCGTCCGCCGGGTCGTCCAGTTTCATCTTGAACAGCCAGCCCGTGCCGTACGGATCGGTGTTGATGAATTCCGGCGAGTCCATGATCTCCGTGTTCGTTTCCGTTACCGTCCCCGACAACGGCGCGTAGATGTCCGAGGCCGCCTTCACCGATTCGACCACGCCGGCTTCCTCGTTGACGTGCAGATGGTCGCCCTCTTCAGGCAGTTCCACGTACGTCACGTCGGAAAGCTGGCTCTGCGCAAAATCGGTGATGCCGACGGTGATCGTGTCTCCTTCGACCCGCACCCATTCATGTGTCTTTGTGAATTTGAGGTCCTTCGGCGTCTCCACCTTGTTCTCCCTTGTCCTGTTTGCCTACCCCGCGTGCCCCGAGACTGGTGTTGTTTTTACAGCATCCGCTAGGGACGTCAAGCCCCTTTTTCTCGGCCGGACTCACTCCTCGCGCGCGTACGCCACGATGCGGTCCGCCAGGCCGCAGCGTGCGAGCGACTCGTTCATGTGGTCGCGTTCGTCCAGGCCTGCTCGCCGGAAGACGTCCGCCCACGTTGCGTAGCGGCCGTCGTCGGGCCCGCGGCCGTCCTGGACGGCTTCGCTTTCCACCTGATACGGAATGCGCGCCAGTATCTCGAGGAAGCGCACCTTGGGCAGCGTCGTCTCGCGGCCGTAAAGCACGTCCATCGCCATGAACAACAGCTTCGCCGTCGCGCCGTAGCGCATGTGCGGGCGCGCGAGCGACGCATCCTGCTCCTCGCGCAAGTCGACAGGCATCCGCCACCTCCGGAAATGCAGTGTCGAGCCTTCCCTGCCCGCTGTCAAGCGCCAAGGGCAAGTCCCTATTGTCGGATTAGGGAAGGGTGCGGCCTCCTTGCCCGCCGCGGCCGGACGTGCTATGATCCGGCTTGAACATTTTCCGGCAAGCCCGTTCGCCCCGCGACGGGAGGCGGAAGGGGGACAGATGAATCTGGTACGCGAAGACCAAGCGCGCGAGAAGTGGTGTCCGTTCTCCCTGGCGGTGGCCCGGCTGGAGGGCGGCGAAGTGGCCACCGGCAACCGCAATGTGGACGACGGCAGCCCGTTCGGCGGCACCCATTGCCTCGGCCCGAAATGCATGTGCTGGCATGCCGACATCAATTCGCCCGACATGGGCTACTGCGGCCTGTCGGTCAAGGCGATCTAGTGCCTCGAGGCAGCCCCTCGAAGCCGAGGGCACCGCGAATGGACCCGCCTTCGTCCCGGCCGCCCCGGCCTCTGGGAGCCGGGACAGCTGGGAGTTTGGCGCGGCAGGCGCGAATGGACCCGAATGCGGCAGGTGTGCGGCGTGACGGAATCGCCGGCAAAGCAGGCTTCGGAGTCGTGGCATGTTTGTAAAAGTCTTCTCAGGCAAAGACCACGGCGGGGACACCTCCGGCGCTGCTCGGGCGGTGATCGAGATCCGCATCGGCCCGGAGCACGGCGATGCCGGATTGCTCATTCTGGGATTGCCCGCCGCGGCGGCCAGGGAAAGCGGCGATCGAATCCGCGCCGCGCTCCGGAGTGCCGGGTTCACGCCCGCGCCGGGCCGCGCGACGCTCATCTTCTCGCCGGTGGACCTGATAGAGGAGACCCGCTCCTACGAGTTGCCGATCGCGCTCGGCATCCTGGCGGCCGATGGGACGATCCCCGCGGAAGCGCTGGCCCGGTTCGGTATTGTGGGCGGACTCGAGCCCGACGGCCGGGTGCGCGAGGTCAATGAACTGCTGTCGGCCGTCGCCGTGCGCCTCAGAGAGGAAGAGGCCGAGGGCCTCCTCGTGCCGCTGCACAACCGCTACCAGCCGACGCTCATCAAGGGGATCGACGTCTATCCCGTCAGAACACTGCGCGAGGCGGCGGAGTTCCTCATGGGCGAGCGCGAGATGGAGCCGTTCCACGGCGATTGGACCCAGCCCGTATGCGTGGTCCACGGTGAGAAGCTGGTCCCGGTGCGCGTGGCTTCCGAGCCCGCCCCCATCGACTACACCCAATCGTATCTGGAAGCGCTCGTGAAGCAGTTTCCGCACGCGGTGTTCGAGTTCGGGGTTCCGGCCTACTACCCCGGCAAGACGGAGATCAGAGGCGACTGTCCCGCGTGCCACGCGTCGCACGAGCAGTGGTATCTGCGCAAGCATTCCCCGGCGTCCCCCTTGTACTTCATCCAACGGCTCACCTACAAGGAAATGGTCCACGATTTCTACGGGGCCGCGAACCAGGTCGAGGCGGAAATGGCGGCGCAGGATGCCGCGGATCCGGGCTTGTACCACCTCATCTGCGAATGCTACGCGGATGCGGGCGATCCTGATGCCGTGTTGGACTGGGCGGAACGCGGGCTTCGCGAATCGATGGCGCGCACTCAGGAATCCGAAATGCGGCGGCTCGACGATTGGGTGGAGCGCGTGCCGGAGCTGCGGCGAAAACCGAGGGTCGTCTACCGGGCCGCTCCCGATTGGCGGCCGCCGGCCGGCGGCCGGGAGGTGCAGGCGTGCCCGCGTTGCGGACAGGCCGGCTTCCGGTATTTCCCGGAATCGCTCCACGCCTGCTATGTCAAGGGGCGCCTGCGCTGGACCGACGTCGCCCTATGCGCCGCGTGCGGGGCGTTCAGGCGGGACACGTTCCTCGACAAGGCGCACCGTGAAGAAACCGGCGAGTGGCGGCTCCTGGAAGACGGGTTCGACCAGGCCCTGATCGAGATGCTCGAGTTCGACCCCGCCGAGAGATTGCGGAAAGAGCAGGGGCGGCGCGCGCCGCCGGTGTGAGGCTGAGGTCAGAATTCATGCCCCACTTCCAGCCGGTAGTACGGGCCCTGGGCCGGTTCGTTGGTGTCCTGCAGCGAATCGGGGCCGCCGGCGCCCATGCGGGGGCCGGCACCGGGTACATTGGTCCAGACATTTTCGACCAGATTGCTGCAGCCGATCAGGCTGTAGGAGCGGGCAGCAGACGAATCGAACTGGACGTCCACCGATGAGGTGACGGACAGGCCCGTAATGCGGAAGTAGGACTCTGCGTTCGTCGGATCGGTGTCGGCGATGTATTCCGCTGCGCTCGTGAACGGGTCGCTGTCCGGGTTGTGGGTTTCGGCTTGATCGAAGGTGAACCCGGCGTTGGTGAGCCCGTATTGCGCCAGCCACCAGTGCGGCGTGCCGTTCGTCGCGCAAGTCGCGGCGAAATGCACCATGAGGGTGCCGTCCGCCGTGACGGTTTCCCAGCACGACGTATAGCCTGTACCGCCCGCCGCAGCCGGGTCCGGCACGCCGTTGCTCAGCAATTCGCCGATGGAGTAGTACGCGCATGCCGCGGCCACGATCACCGTGCTCCCGCCCCACGGCACGGGAATCGCGCCTGCCGGCTCTAGCTGCCCCTCTCCGGTCGACTGGGCGCTGATCACGCATTTCGTGCCGGAGTCATAGGTGAGCGTCAGCGATTTCAATTCGGGCGTGGAAACGCCGCCCGACTCGAGGCGGACTTCGAGATCGATGCAGCGGGCCGGCGGGATCAGCGAAAGGTCACCGTACCAAGCGACGTCGTCGCAGGCGCGTCCAAAATAGGTGCCGGTCCCGTTTGTCCAGTTCACGGCGTTGCCGTCGCGCCCCAGGCAGTCGGACCAGTTCATGCCGTCAGCGGAGACGCGTGCGGCGATTTTCACTGCTTCCCCGGGAACCGGCGGTCTGAGATTCGCCGAGAGCGTGTTCCAGCCATGCAGCATCGCCCCGCCGTCAGCGCGCAGGCCGACCGCACCCCCGCCGCCGATCACGCCGGAATGCGGAAGTGTGTTGAGTGCGGACGGCCAGTCCGAAACGTCGCACTGGCCCTCGTTGTTCCAGCCCGTGGCCAGGACGCTGCCGTCCGCCTGCAGCCCGACGCTGTACCAGCCGCCCCCGTCTACCGCCACGATATTGCTCCAGCCTCCGACCTCGAGCTGGAAGGAGGTGTTGCAGCCCGCGCTCGCCACAGTCCCGTCGCTGTGGAGGCCGAGGCTGTGGTAGGCGCCCGCGGCGATAGCGGTCACGTTACTCCAGTCGCATACGTCGCACTGGCCGTACCCATTGTAGCCGGTGGCGACCACCGTCCCGTCGCATTGGAGTCCCAGCGTGTGTCCGACACCCGCGGCGACCGCGACAAGATTGCTCCAGTCCCCCACGTTGCGCGAGCCGTCGTAACTGTAGCCGACCGTCCTGGCCGTGCCGTCGGCTTCGAGGCCGACCGTGTAGAGATCGCCCGCGGCGAGGGCGATGATGTTGCTCCACCCCCCGACATTACACTGGCCGTACGTGTTGTCGCCGGTTCCCACGGCGGTGCCGTCGGCCTTGAGCCCGATCGTGTGTGCCCAGCCCGCGGCAACCGCGGCCACATTGCTCCAGCCCGCGACGTCGCACTGGCCATAGGCGTTGTCGCCCGTGGCCGCCACGGTTCCGTCAATCCGAACGCCGGCGGAATGTTTCTGGCCGGCGGCCAGGCCCACCATGTTGCTCCAGCTCGACACGTTGCACTGGCCGTTGGTGTTCTGGCCCGTGGCCAGGACGGTGCCGTCGGAGCGCAGGGCGAGGGTATGCTGGAAGTCCGACAGGGAGCCGGCGGAGGCCGCCACTTCAACGGTGTCGTTCCAATTCGAGACGCCGCATTGCCCCTTCGCGTCGTTGCCTGCGGCCAGGACGCTGCCGCCGATCTGGCGCGCCAGCGTGTGCTGGGCGCTGCAATCCACCGCCGCGACGTTACACCAGGTTGACACGTCGCACTGGCCGTAGGCGTTGTCGCCCGTGGCCACCACGGTCCCGTCGGCCTGGACCCCGACCGTGACGTCGCCGCCGGCAGCGACGCCGACGATGTTGCTCCAGCCCGACACGTCGCATTGGCCATAGGCGTTGTCGCCCGTGGCCACCGCGGTCCCGTCGCTCACGCATCCGACGCTGTGATTGCCGCCCGCGGCTATGCCGACGATATTGCTCCAGCCGGAGACGTTGCACTGGCCGTCTGCATTCCCGCCCACGGCCACGACCGTGGCGTCCGACAGAAGCCCGAGCGTGTGGGTAAAGCCGCCGGCCACGGCCGCGATATTCGACCACGCCGACACGTTGCACTGGCCGTTGGCGTTGTAGCCGACCGCCACGGCGGTGTGGTCGGTGCTGACTCCGAGCGTGTGGTAGTAGCCCGCGGCTACGGCCGCGATGTGGCTCCAGCCCCCCACGTTGCATTGGCCCTGGGCGTTGTCGCCCACTGCCGTCGCCGTGCCGTCCGTTCGCAGTCCGACCGTGTGCAGAGAGCCCACGGCCACCCCGGCCATGTTGCTCCAATCCGACACGTTGCACTGCCCGTGGAAGTTGTCGCCGATGGCGGCCACGGTGCCGGCGCCTTTCAGCCGTACGCTGTGCTGCGCCCCCGCGAGCACGGCGCAGACAACCGCGTCGTTCTCGAGACGTACCGTTCCCGATCGGGTCCCTGCCGAAACCCCCTCTCTCTGCGTCGGCTGCCCGGTTGTGGCGGCGTTCGCCTCGAAGTCGGCCTGGCTGTCCCAGACGAGGCCGGAACCGGCGTACAGGGCGAACGTGCCCGCGCAGACGCCGTCCTGTGCGGCACTCTCGAATTCGCCGCCCAGTCCGAAGATCTGCAGGCCGTCCGACGCCCCCGCCATCGCCTGGCCGCCTGCCGGCATATCCGGAAGCGTCTGCCAGCCGTCTTCCGGCCGGTCGGGATCGAACGAGAACGCGGTTCGCACGGATAGGCCGCCGGGCGCTTCCCCGCCCATGACCATGATCTCGCCGCGAGAGATGCCGATGCCGTGGCGGCGGCGCGCTGCCGGCAGGCCGGGCAATTCCTGCCAGCCGCCGGCCGGGCTCGCGGGATTGAAGACGTACACGTTCGTCGACTGGGTTCCGCCCGAATTGCGTCCGCCCGTCACGTACAACAGCCCGTTGACCTCCGCCATCGCCGTGCCGGCAGCCGTGTCGGGAAGGTTGGTCAGCGTCTGCCAGCCGGCGGCGGAATCGGCCGGGTCGTATTCATAGAAGAAGTCGCACGGGCCGGTTGTCCACCCGCCCGCCGAGTAGACCTTGCCGTTCGCGCTCGCCGCGCCCATGCCGGTCATCGCCACGGGCAGATTGCTGATGCTTCCCCAGCCGGCGGCCGGGTCGGCGGCATCGTAGACGTACACGGCCGATTGGTTGTTCGTCCCGTCGGACCCGCCCATGACGTAGATGCGCGTCCCGAGCACCGCGGCGCCCATATTCCGCAGCGCGGCGGGCAGGTTGCTCGCGGACGTCCAACCGGTTTCCGGGCTCGAGAGGTCATACATCCACACGCTATCGCGTGGCTGGCCGCTGCTGTCGTCGCCGCCGATGGCAAACAACTGGTTGTTTGCCAGCGCCGCCGCCAGATAGCTGCGCGCCTCGGGCAGATTGGTCACGCTTGACCAGCCGGCGAATTCGCCGCCAAGCGCCGAAGAAGCCAGAAGCACGGCGGCCGCCGCGGCGGCGAACCCGCGCCGAATCGCGCGCAAGCCGACCTGCCCGAGCCTTCGGCGGAGCGCCGGGTCTCCTCCGTTCAGATCCCTGTACTTCATATCCGGATCCTTCCTATCTCTTGAAGGACGGCGCCACCCTCTCGTGCCCGCTGTCTTTCGCAATCGCCGACAAGGGCCGCCTCTCAGGCTGCGCCGGCAGTGAGCGAGCCGCCGCCTGATAGGGAGATGACCACCTGACTTCGCCTGAAGTCAAACCTGCCAAAGACACACCGCTCGAATCATACCATTCTGTCGACACAAAGACAATTCCGGAAAGACCGGATGCCGTTGAAGAACGCCGCCGGATTCGGAAGGGAAACGGGAGGACGGATGCTTTGAAGACAGCGTAGACCACTGTGATGAGAAAGAGCGGAATGCGAATCC
>JAFGHX010000428.1 GCA_016929905.1 Kiritimatiellia bacterium | reverse complement strand
TTCCCGGGGCAAAAGGCGCGTACGGACAGCCCTTACGGGCTTGACTACGAACGGATTTCACCGGGGCGCCGCCATAATGAGAATGGCCGCGGTTTCGCCGGGTTTCCTTGTTCTGACAGCCGTTTTCTGATATAAGGCGACAGGGATCGTGCGCCGGCCGGGACACAGCCGTTGAGTGTCGGCCGCGGATCGGGAGGGAGAAGGCGCAACGTGAGCAGCCGCAGGATCAAAGGACGATTCCTGTTCCGGCCGCCTGAATCGGTCGCGGCCACCAGCGCGGTCTGCGCGTGTCTGGCCGCCGCGTGCCTTGCCGCGGCGGCGAGTCCGGACGATACGGCAAGGCTGCGCGCCGCCGATGAGGGGTTGCAGCGGTTCCTGGTTGAGCGGCCTGCCGGGGAGCGGGCGCCGCACGGCATTCCCAAAGACATCGCTCGCGCGAAGCCGGCGCTGGGTACCCCGTTCCCGTTGTACCGGATCACGCCCGCGGCGTTGGCCGGCTGGACCCGCCGCGAGCCGACCGCGGAGCTCCTGTCGCCTACCACGCAGTACTACTTCCCGGTCCTGGTCGACGGCGTCAGCGTTGCGGTCCTGATCGTGGATCGGATGCGGGGGCAGTGGAAGGCGGTTTCGCTCGGGCACGCGCGGCTGGCGGCGGAATTGGGGCGCATCCGGGCCGCCTGGCCCGAGTCGGACGGATTTCACCCGCAGCTGGTCGTGGTGCCGCAGGCCCAGCAACACTTCTTCACCGTACCGGAGAAGGGCGGGACGAACCTCACCCTCGTGCGCCCGGAAACGAGCCTGGTGGGACCGCCCTCTTCTCGGGCGCCTGACGGGCAGAGCGTGGGCCGAACGACATCGCGTAAGTATCGCGACCTCTCGGGGCTGTCGGATGTGATTCCGGCTCTGAAACGCGAGGTCGAGGCCTGCCTCGGACATGCCGGGGGAAGAGAGCGATGAGTGCAGGGCGATCATGCCGGGGTGTGGAACGAACCCCATCCGCATGGAGGGCGAGGCTGCGCCGAGCCGCTTCCGCCGATCGCCGTGTCCCTGGATCGGCTCGGCACCAGACACCCGTGCCTCTGGCACGGTGCCCGGCACGCCGCTTCGCCCTCCATCCGACGCAACACCAACGTGCCGTGACGACGAAAAACGACTTGCGGTCGAACCGGTGGAGGCGGCGGCTCGCAAGCCGCGCCCGGCCGGCTCCGATCGCCGCATTGGCCCTGCTCGCCGCGGCCGTAACCGCCCGCGCCGGTACGCTCGCGGTGGACCAGGTCGACCAGGAGAAGAGCCAGTGGTGCTGGGCGGCATGCTGTGAGGCGACGTTGCGCTTTTACGGCGTGAAGGCGACCCAGACGCAGATCGCGGAGTATGGCACCGGCGGGAGCAATGTGTGGAACTACCTCTATGGCTCCGGTACGCCGTCGGAAGACGGCATCTATCGGCGCGGGTGCGATCTGGTCCTCGACCACTTCGGCGCCGTGGACAGCGACGGGTACACAGGCACCCTGAGCCTGTCGGCACTCCAAGCGGAAATCGATGCGGCTCGGCCCGTGTTCGTCAACTGGGAATGGGACGGCGGCGGCGGTCATATCTTGCTGGCGCGCGGCGTGGTGAACAGCAACGTCTACCTGATGGACCCCTGGTACGGCGCGAGCGTGAACGATTACGACTGGGTCTGCAACGGTGGCGGGCACACCTGGAAATGGACGCTGGAGCTCTGGACCGAGAGCACCGTCACGAACGACGTGCCGCGCTGGTGGCTCGGCTTCTACGACCTGACCAACGGCTGGGCGTGGGACTCGCTTGCCGCCGACGACCAGGACGAAGACTCGGTGCCGACCTGGCAGGAATACGTGGCGGATACGGACCCGACCAACGACGTCTCCCGGCTCGCGCTCACCAACATCAGCCTGGACGGCGGGAACCTGAGAGTCCATTGGCAGGGCGGAACCGGGGCGTGGCAGTACCTGGAATGGGCCGATGCCCTCACCAATACGAGCTGGACCGTCATCACCTCGTGCGTCCCGCCGACCGCGAGTGGCGACTCGGCAACCGACTCGGTGACCAACGGCCCGGGTTTTTACCGGATTCGGGTGGCGCGGTAGCGCTCAACGCTTGCTCCACAGTGTGGGCAGAACCTCACGCGATTGCGTTGAGCCTGTCGAAAAACCGCCGTGTGAGGCGGTCGCAATGGAACCCGGCCATCCAAGAACGCACTATGCGGGCCGTTGGAGGGCGCGGTTCCACCCGCGCCAGGTCTTTCGACAGTCTCGTTGGGGACAGGAGTGCCGGTGCGACTGCCCGGGCGAACGGGTCCTCCGTCCAACGCGGTCCGGCTTCGTCACGGAACCGCAATTCGGCCAGCCGGTACGCGGCGGCCGTTCCCCGGTCCCTGTCGGCCCGGGGGGCGGGCGGTCGCGTGCGGCTTCTCTGACGGAACGGCCCTCACTCGCCCGCCGCCATCTCCTTCACGTAGGTCTGGTCAGCCTCCGAGAGGCCGGCGAGCTTGACGCGGTAGGTCTTGCCGTCGTCCTTCTTCACGAGCACGCTCTCATCCTCGATCTTGACCAGCTGCGCATCGAACTGCCAGCCGGAGGCGAGAGTCCAGGTCCGCGTCTCGGCCTTCAGCGTGCGCGGCGTCGCCGGGCGAGGCCGGCGCGGCGCCGCGCCCGGCTCGACGTCCGGCTCGATGAAGGCGAGTGCCTGCTCGAGCGTCGTGCCGGTGCAGGCCCGCCGGCCCATACCGGGCACCTCGATGAGTTCGGCCTTGAACTTGTCCACCGTGAACCCGCGCCGGTAGATATCGGCTGTCTCCGCGCGGCCCGGGTCTTCACTGCCGGTAATCAGAACGAAGCGTACCCGTTCGCGCGCCTTGTGTTGCGTGTCTTGCCCGAGCTCGAAACCGCCGGGCCCGGCCTGGCCCTGCGGACCCGCTTCCTTCACCGAGCGGAAATAGTCGACCCCGCCAATCGGGATCGCCGCGGTGAACACGTCGTGATGCCGGAACGCCAGCATCGTAGCTACGCGGCCCCCGCCCGAGAGGCCGGCCACATAGACGCGCTTCCTGTCGATGTTCAGCAGTTCGATCAGCTTGTAAACCGCGGTCACCGTCAGACCCGCGCGCCGCGCGGCCGGTTGCCTGTCCCCGGCCTGCTGAGGCGCGATGAACAGCAGCCGCCGCGCTTCGAGCTTCCTGTCCCAGCCGGCCGGGATGATGCCGGCGTCGTCCGCGTCGATATAGGCCACGATTCCGTAAGGTTCCGAGCCGTCGTACGATCGGGGCACGACCAGGAAGAACATCTCGCTGCGCAGGTTGATGTGGTACTCGACCCCCGGAACTCTGTGTTCGATCGCCGGCAGCGGGCCGGGCAGGTTGCGCACCCCCGTCTTCAGTTCGATGCCCGCCGCCGCCGTCGCGGCGAGGAACGAGACGAGCAGCAGCGCCCGCCGGCGCCGAACGGTCGCGTTCCCGGCCCACATACGCCCCGCGAGGTTCCGCGCGATATCAGGTTCGGCGCTCACCTTCTTCTCCCTTCATTCATCTGACGACTCGAATGCGGTAGTAGCCGCTTTGGTTGGTGCCGGCCGAGCCGCTGACGCTGAACGAGGCCGGCGTGGGCGGCACATTCGTGAACACCGCCCGCCACGGTTCCGTCGTGGACGTCAGATCCGACACGTACTCCAGGTACTGCGTGGCCCACGTGCCGCCGCGCCAGCCGATCGTGAGCGTGCCGGCCGAGGCCTCGATATTGGTGATGGACAGGACCGAATCGGGCGACGCCGGGTCGGTGTCGGCCGTGACTTCGTCCCCGTCGTCCAGGCCGTCGCCATCACTGTCCGCCACCCGCGCATCGGTGCCATAGCTGAGCTCGTCCGCGTTCGACAGCCCGTCCTTGTCCCAGTCGCCGCCGGGATTGATGCACGTCGTGCAGCTCGCCGATTCCTGGCCCGGGCTCGGATCGGGCGTCGGCGTGGCGACGCTGAGCATGTTCGTGAGCAGCGCCGGCCCGGTGTAGCCGCTCGGCACCAGGTACGTGCTCTCGGCCACCACCGCGTGGCCGGCCGGTACGATGCTGATCGTGGCCGGGAACGCCCCGGTCATGCCGCCGGAGTTCGCCACGAACGTGAGCCCGCTCGGCGTCGGATCAATGGCCTCGACGGCCCAGGCGGCCGACGGCCCGCTGTTGACGATGATGAGCGAGTAGACCATGTTCGAGCCGAGCTCCGCTTCGCTCGGGCCCGTCTTGAATACCCGCAGATCGGCGGTTCCGGGCGCCTGCGACAGCGCGGAGAGCGTGATGTCGTCGACCGTGTACACGAACAGGCCGTTCGTCGCCGGATCGTAACTCGTCAGGGTGGCACTGGAGAATGCCGAGCCGGCATCGGGCGCCAGGACGATGACCCCCAGGAAATAGGCTTCGCCGCCGTCCGCGAGCACCGTGTCGGGCGCCGCACTGTTGGAGACGGCGGCCGAGCCCGCGCTGAGCAGGAAATCGCCCGCGCGGATATCGCCCGGACTGCCGATCGCGTACAGGCCGATCGCAAGCGTCGGAGAGCTGAACGCCAACACGCACTGCTCTCCGGACAGGAATGCCTCATCCACGCTCGCCATGCCCAGCGCGTTCGAGCCGTCGGCCGTCGTCTGTGCCACGCTGCCGGCAACCCGCATCGGGATCTCGGCCGGGAAATTGCTGACCGTGATGCTGCCGAATGTTGTGCCGCTCGCGAAATTCGTGCCCGTCGGCAGCGACTCCACGCCGAACGTCACCTGCGTGCCCGTCAGATCCGCCAGGAACGCGCTGCGGCTGGTGTAGGTCTGCACCAGTTCCGCCCCGGCTTCCCGCGCAGGCGCGCCGAGCACGAGCAGTACGGCCGCGCCAAGTAATCCTGTTCGACTTCTGTTCATGCCTGCCACACGACTCGCCACCCACCCATTCGCCCAGTCTTCCACCCATCCACCCTTCCAGCCTTCCATCTCTGACGTCACGGCGGCCTCAGTACATCCGGGTTCAGGACGATCAGCGGCGTGACGGGGCCCGCCTCCAGATCGTGATTCTTGGGGATCGCGACCCAGATCGTGCCGATGCCCGGCTCGCATTCGAGCAGTTCAATGCCGAGATAATCCACGCCGCCCGAGGTGAACGCCATGCCGGCGTGCGTGTCGAGTCGTGTGGCCGTCGGCTCGATCGCAGGCGGTACCGCCGGCGAGGTGAGGGCCTTGCCCTGGGGCGGCAGGTCCTTGAACTCCCATTCGTCCAGGAAGGTGTAGGAGTCGAATCGGGCCGGCGGTGAGTAACGGAATTCCTGGCCCCGGTTCCAGCCGCACATGCCGAGCTTGCGGCTCACCTCGGAGATGGCGACCAGCTTGTTGCCCATTCGCCAGGTGGTCCGGCCGTCTCCGCCGGGGGTAACCGCTTCGCCCGAATCGCGCACGCCGTTGCCGTTCGCGTCGACCCAGCTCTCCCCCTCATCCTGCACCCCGTTCGTGTTGTCGTCGACCCAGTCGGGCCAGGGGATCCAATCGCCTTCGATGGCGTCGGGCGACAGGACGACGAGCGGGGTGACGGGACTCGACTCGAAGTCGTGATTCTTCGGGATCGCGAGCCAGATCGAGCCGACCCCGTCCTCGTGTTCGAGGAAGTCGACGATGGAGTAGTCCACGCCGCCGGACGAGAACCACGTGAGTTCCGAATTGAACGGCGGCTGGGTGTAGGCGTCGCATTCAATCTTGACCGCCGAGCCCTCGGCACAGCGCATCTTCCACCGGGGCGGGGTCGAGCCGACGGTGACCGGCCATTTTGCCGCCGAGGGATACACGGGCCGGGCGCGGCCGGCATCCACGGCCATGATGAAGTTCAGCACGGTCGAGGGCTGCACGTTCGGATGCGGTTCGTTGCTCCCCGTCGAACCGATCGCGTCGGAGCCCATGTTCACCGAGGTGGCGGCGTTCAGGTATTGGGGGGTGCTGGCTGTGGCCAGTACGTTGCCGGCCGGCTGCGTTTGGGTGGCGCTGCTGTTGGAGGCGCGCAGGTTGTGATCGTGCGCGGGAAGCTGGTTCACGGACAGCGTCACGCTTTCCGCGCCCGTCTTCTGGCCGAGTTCCCGATTGGTCAGGCCCGCACCCGCCCCTCGGCCCATGGGCACGCGCCCGCGCAGGTCCGGCAGCGCGAAGGTCGTCCGGCCGTCACCGCCGTAGGTATTACCGATCAGTTCATACAGGTCCGGGTAGTAATACAAGGCGAGCAGCCGCCCGTCGCAGAACAGCCAGCCGGGCGGCTCGACGTTGCCCGCCCACAAACGAATCTCGCCCAACAGCGGCCGTGCGCTTTTCATCGCGCCGCGCGGGTCGTGCAACAGCTTCTGCATCTGGTCGTGCAGCGCTCGGATCGAGGGGCGTTCCTCCGCCGTTATGCTCGGGTCCACGTCCCGGCCCTGCGGCGGATCGGGGTCGAGCACGAACAGCAGGCTGACGGGGCCGCTCTCCAGATCGTGGTTCTTCGGGATGGCCACCCAGATATTGCCGATCCCCGGTTCATGCACCAGGAATTCCAGCCCGTAATAGTCGACCCCGCCGGACGTGAATATGAAAGGGCTTCGGTCGAATTTGGTCGTGCCTCTTGCGGGTACACTCCAGAGTGCGAGCGCCAGGGCGAGCGCCCAGGCGCCGCGGTGCATCAGCGATCTCGGGGTTGTCGGTTTCACGGGGTTTGCCTCGCGTTTGTGTTGATGGTTGATTGACGGCGCCAGCCGCATCCGCGGCCTCGGGCGGGAGTATACCGGGATGCGGAGGGCAGCGCAAGGACGCAGAAATCACGCGCCACTTGCCTCCTCGGGGCTTGCCCGTCCGCCCGTGGCGGAACGGGCCCGTCACACGGCGGCCGTTCACTCCTGCAGGTCGAAGTTGCCCCAGGGGTTCGAGAAGTAGAAGTTGGTGCCCAGCGTGTTGGTCAGGACGATGTCGCCGAAATTGGCGTCGGCGGACGTGACGTAGTTCGTCTCGTTGGCGGCGGCGCTGTTGCCGACGAAGAGGTTGGCGCGCGACCCGTCGTCCGCCCTGAACCCGATCCCGTTGTCGTAGGCGTGGTTGCCGTCCACGCGCGTCCACCAGCCGGCGGCGACGCCCGCGCCGCCGTTGCCGGTGACATGGTTGCGGTCCACCCGGCACCCGCCGCCCGCCTGGATGCCGTCACCGCCGCTCTGCGAGACGAGGTTGCGCGCGACCCGCGAGCCGCCGCCGGTCATGATCCCGTGCCCGCCGTTCTGACCGCAGAGATTGCCCTCCGCGATCGAGTTCGGACCAAGATAGATCCCGTTGTTCGTGTTGCCGATCGATACGCAGTCCAGCACCGCGCTCAGCGTCTGGCCGAAGAACCCGTCGTTCGCGTTTTCCACGGATACGCACTTCTCCAGAATGCTCCCGATCCCGGAGTGGAACCCGTTGCCCATGTTCCAGCGCGCTTTGCAGTTCCGGGCCCGGCTGTGATCGCCCACTTCAATCCCGATGGAAAGGTTCTTGTAGGCGAAGCAGTCCTCCAACTCCCACTCTTCCCCGACGGAGATGCCCGCCCCGCCCAGGGACGCGTTGTCGAACGCCGTAATGCCGGCAAGCCGGCAGTTGAGCCCGTCCTGCAGCGAGACCCCCGACTGGCCCCAGCCGCGCACCACACCGTTTCGGATCGTGATGTTCCGGTTCGTCTGCGTGCCGAGCGCGATGCCGCACCACGCGCTCGGCGTTCCGCTCAGGATAAACCCGTTCAGGTCCAGCGTCACGTCGTCGGCCTCGATCACGATCCCGTTCGTCTCCGCCGACGTCGTGAGGTTCCGCGTGAGGTAATAGGACCCGGAGTTCGTGATGGTGTAGGGGATCGCGTCGATCAGGGTGCGCGGTTCCACCTGGTTCAGCGTCTTCATGCTCGCTGCCTCCGAGCCCGGCGGGCCGGGCGGGGTCATGGGGTCTTCGGCAACACAGACCCACGTGCTCAGCAGCACGACGAACACCACGGTTACGGCCCGATCTGACTTCATGAGGCGGCCTCCTTCTCCGGCGTGTTTGGCAACCCTGCCATTTTCGCAGATCTTGGCTCGCCATTCAAGCTCGATGCCGGGCCCGGAAGAGGTTCCCGCGGAGGTGCTGGCTGGCGTGAAGGAGGTGCCGACCGCGCAGCGGGGGCCGATCTGACCGGCTGGCTGGCGTGGCGCACACGGGCTCGGTTGAATCGCCGAAATCCACTTCGCGCCGAACTACCGCGAGAAATTGGCCCAGGCGTGCGCCGCTTCCCCTGTTGCACTCAACGCAGCCGGATCGGACACTACACCCTCACGGGTTCCTGGAACGGGGCCGAAGCGCCCTCCCGGAAAGCCAGCGCCCACAGCGTGTACACGCCCAGCGCCGTGCCCATGGCAAACGACGAAAGGCCCGGCACGCCTCCGCCTGGACCGGGGTTTTTGCGACGGAAGACAACACGCGTGATTCACGGGCGACAGTTCGTCGCCGAGATAGAGGGTGGGCATCTCGAGAACGCCGCGGAATGCCGGCAATTGAGCGTTCAGGCCGGCTCAGCGTGCCGTCAGCTTTTGCACGATCCTGACGATCGCTTCCAGATCGTTCGCCAACTCCGCCTTGCCGTCGGCCCGCTCCATGAACTGTGCGCAGGCGTCGACCGCCAGATCGAGCCTGAGCTTCTTGGGCCTTTCGCCGGCCAGGCGTTTGAAGTTCCCGCCGTATATCCGTTCGAGCGCATCCCGTTCCAGGCCGAAGCCTGTCTCCGCGTCTTCCAGGAACGGCCGGATCGTCTCGTTCACCTTCTTGCGGCACCGCTCCAGTCGCTCCTCATCGCCGGGCGAGTTGTCGGAGCCGAAGAAGATCCGGTCGCTGTACGTCGCAAAGAACGCGGCCCAGGGTTTCAGCGCCTTCGCGAAATGGCTGAAGTGCACGCCCGGCGTGATGTCGTAGTTCACGTTCGGATGCGCGTCCAGGATGGCCGCCGCCTTCTCGATGTCCGTGCTCTGAAAGTAGAAATGGGAGAAGATGATCTGCAGGTTCGGGAACTTTTTGAGAAGCCCGTCGACCTCCGCATGCAGCGCGTCCTTCGAAAGGTGTTCGCCGTCGCCCCAGAACCAGCCGAGTTCCCGCACCTTGTCGCTGACCTTTTCCGGGTCCCAGAACGTGACGGGATCGGCCACGTGAAAGAGAAGCGGGATCCCGTTGGCTTGCAGATAGCTGTAGAACGAATCGTAGAAGGGCGAGTTGAGCGCGATGCCCGTCTGCTTGCGCAGGTCGGGTTTGCCCTCCAGCATCTTCAGGCCGTCGGCCCCGAGTGCCAGCAGCCGCTCCGCCTGTTTCGCGAAGTCGACCTTTCCCGCCAACGCGCCGGGTTCGGAGTAGTCCAGCGCGCCGAAGTAGTAGACCCGCCCGGGATACAGCGCCTTGGCCAGGATCCCGAACGCGTTCTCGACAAACGAGAACTTGGGCAGCGCCGCCACGTTGACGGCCGCCACCCCGCAGCGCTCCATCAGCGCGCCCAGCCGCCCAACCGCTTCGACACTGTGAATGTGAACATGACAGTCAGTGAGCGGAATGTCGGAGCAGGAAGTCATATGCGTGTCTCCATCATGTCCTTGAAGCCAACGGCCAGGTAACGCGACGAGTCCAGACGAAGAATACGACAAAGCATAAGACGAAGAAAGGCAGAATCATTCTGCCTCCTGATTATCTTGCCGGAATCGGCGGCGTACGGGCCAGGTTTCAGCCTGCCGCCGCCAATTCGTCCCGGGTCTCCGCGAACATGCGCACGGCGAAGTCCAGGTCCGCCGGCGAGTGCGCGGCGGAGATCTGCACGCGAATCCGCGCGGCGCCCTTGGGCACGACCGGATACGAGAACCCGATCACGTACACGCCCTTCTCCAGCAGGCGCGCGGCCATCTTCTGCGCCAGCGCCGCGTCGCCGAGCATGATCGGGATGATCGGGTGGCAGCCGGGCGCGATATCGAAGCCCGCCTCCCGCATCGTCTGCCGGAACACGCGCGTGTTCTCGCGCAGCGTCTCGAGCTGCTCGGTCGATGCGCTCACCATGTCCAGCGCTTTGAGCGAGGCGCAAACGATCGGCGGCGCCAGGGTATTCGAGAACAGATACGGCCGCGACCGCTGGCGGAGCAGGCCGACAATCTCCCTGCGCCCGCTGGTGTAACCGCCGCTCGCGCCGCCCAGCGCCTTGCCGAGCGTGCCGGTGATGATATCGACCCGGCCCAGCACGTTGCAGTGCTCGTGCGTGCCCTTGCCCCTCGCCCCGAGCACGCCGACGGCGTGCGAATCGTCGACCATCACCATCGCCTCGTACTGCTCGGCCAGGTCGCAGATCGCGTCCAGCCGCGCCAGCGTCCCGTCCATCGAGAACACGCCGTCGGTCGCGATCAGCCGGAACCGCGCGTTGGCCGCCTTGAGCTGAGCCTCCAGGTCGGCCATGTCGTTGTTCTTGAACCGGAACCGCTGCGCCTTGCACAAGCGGATGCCGTCGATGATGCTCGCGTGGTTCAGCGCGTCGCTGAATACCGCGTCCTCCGCGCTCAGCAGCGTCTCGAACAGCCCGCCGTTCGCATCGAAGCACGAGCTGTACAACAGCGTGTCTTCCGTCCCCAGAAAGTCCGTGATCTTCTGTTCGAGTTCCTTGTGGATCTGCTGCGTGCCGCAGATGAACCGGACGGAGGACAGGCCGTAGCCCCATTTGTCGATCCCGTCCTTCGCCGCCTGCACGATCGCGGGATGATCGGCAAGGCCGAGATAGTTGTTCGCGCACATGTTCAAGACGCGCTGGTCCGGCCCGACCTGGATCCGCGCGCCCTGCGGGCTGGTGATGACGCGCTCGCCTTTGAAAAGCCCGCTCGATTCGATCTCTTTCAACTGGTCCTTTACGTGCGCCTCGATTGTGTCTGTCATTTGGCCTCTCCTTGGTGGAAAATGTCCTCTTACGGCCGGCCGCCATCCGGCTCGCGAGGACGCTCGCCCTCCATCAGGCAAGTACATGGAGGGCGCGGCTCCGTCCGCGCCGGGGACGCCCGGCTACGCCCACTCCAGAATCACCTTCCCGGATTTGCCGGACCGCATCACGTCGAACGCTTCTTCGAAGAGCGGGTACCGGAACCGATGCGTGATGACGGGCGTAATGTCGAGCCCGGTCTGGATCATGGTCGTCATTTTGTACCAGGTCTCGTACATCTCGCGGCCGTAGATGCCCTTGATGGTGAGCCCGTTGAAGACGACGAGGTCCCAGTCGATGGCCGTCTCCGCGCCCTGGATCCCGAGCATCGCGATCTTGCCGCCGTGGCACATCACGTTCAGCATATCGCGGAAGGCTGCGGGGTTGCCGGACATTTCGAGCCCCACATCGAACCCTTCCTTCATGCCGAGTTCCTGCATGACCTCTCTGAGCTCGCGCTGGCGTGCGTCCACGGCGAGGGTGGCGCCCATGCGCCCGGCGAGCTCGAGCCGGTAGGGGTTCACGTCCGTGACGACCACATGCCGCGCCCCCGCATGCCGCACGATCGCGGCAGCCATCAGCCCGATCGGGCCGGCGCCGGTGATGAGCACGTCTTCGCCGAGCAGGTCGAATGAGAGCGCCGTGTGCGTCGCATTGCCGAGCGGATCGAAACAGGCGAGCACGTCGGTCGAAATCTTCGGGTCGGCATACCAGACGTTCGTCTGCGGAATGCACAGGAACTCGGCGAACGCGCCGTCGCGGTTCACGCCCACCCCGCTGGTCTTCATGCACAGGTGCCGGCGGCCGGCCAGGCAGTTGCGGCAGTGCCCGCACACGAGGTGGCCCTCGCCGCTGACCAGGTCGCCCTTCTTGAAATCGTGCACGTGGTCGCCCACCTGCTCCACGACCCCTACGAACTCGTGGCCGATCACCAGCGGCACCTTGATCGTCCGCGCGGCCCAGGCGTCCCAGTTGTGGATGTGGACGTCCGTCCCGCATATGGCGGCCTTCAGGATCCGGATCAGCACGTCGTGCGCGTCCACGGCCGGCACCGGCACCTCGGCAAGCCACAGGCCCGGCTCCGCCTTCTGCTTGACCAACGCCTTCATCTTCATGGAGGGGTCCCCTGGATTGACCTTCGCGGATTGACGATCGACGATTGGGCCCGAATGCCCGCGAACGGGTCGAAAGGCCGAGGGTCCAACGTCAAAGGTCGCACATCGTCCCGCAGCCCGGCGGCAGCATGCGGAGCGCCGCCACATATAGCCAGCAGGCAAGGGGGGGTGTCAACACTAGAATCGGGCGGCCCGCGCTCGGCACCGGATGTGCCGCCGCCGCGCGGGCACTCCCGTCGCCTCAAGGGTTCTGTTCTGCGCGCATGGCCGTCGTTCTCAAGAACCCGGCTCGCGAGGACGCTCGCCCTCCATTTGACGTCATGTTGTCTCAAGTGGAGGTACGCCGGTATTCCGCCTTGCGCCCGCCCCCGTGCGACTCGCGCGACTTCACCGTCCCTTCGCCGCGCATCGTGCCGTGCAGCGCAACGACGCTCCTGTACAGCCCCGCCGCGCCGGCGCCGACGCACAGCAGAGCCAATGCGATAGCCAAGCCCTTGAACAGGATCGGCTTCGCGGAATCGATACTCGTCCCGCTCATGACGGATCCCATTCGTGTCGATTCGGGTTCATTCGTGGTTTCCGCCCCGGCGCTCGAGCAGCGTGGCGAATTCCTGCAGCGGCATGTACAGCGCGCCGAGCGCGCGGCCCCTGGCGCGGCAGGCGCGGTCGTCGGTGACGAGGATGCGCGGCATGTCCGACATCGTCCCGCAGCACTGCTCGAGGAACTCGAGAAACGCGCGGTCGGCGCGATGCGCCCCCTCGCCGCCGCCGGAATACACGACGGTGACGTTGGCGGCGAGCCGCGCCTGCGAGTGGTCCGGGCTGTCGTAATAGATGCGGACCCTGCAGCGCGGGGCGCCGGCCGTCATCTTCACCATGCATTGCGCCAGCGCGTCGCGCGCCCGCGCGCCGGGCTTGCCCTGCTCGTAGAGCGGGTCGAACAGGTCGGAAAGACCGAACAGGATATTGTGGCCGTCCAGCAGCAGGAGCATCTGCCGGTTCTCCGCGATGGCGCGGTTCACCTGCCAGACGGGATCGCGCGGCTCGGCTTCTTTCACGACGGTCGGCGTGAACGCATCGTACATGCGGCTGATCTTCGCGTGGCAGGCGGCATACAGCCGCCGCAGCACGAGGGCCGGCGCCGCCTGCAGCTCGCCCATGCCGTCGAGCAGGGCGTGCACGTTCTGCAGTTCGTCCGCCGTCTTCGCCTCGTTGATTGCGGCCAGCAGCGTCGCCAGCAGCGGGCCGGACGGCTCCGCCTCGCCCAGCGCCTCTCGTGTCCGGGCGATCTCCCGCTCGAGTTCGGCGGCCACATCGCCCAGTTCCGGCAGCGGGTTGAGCGACTCGGCCCGGGCATCGGCTATGCGTCGCGCGGTCTCGACCAGCCGCTCCAGCCTGACGCGCAGGAGCCGGCGGTTCCCGCTGTGCCGGTCCGTTTCCGTCTGACGCTGCAGCGCGCGTTCCGCGCGCTCGAGCAGGTCCTTCGGCTCCGTACGGGCCGTTTCCTCGGCCGCCTTGCGCGGCGCGGCCAGCCAGGGCCGGACTTCCTCGGAAAGCTGTTGGTTCACCTGTTGGGCGACCGCCTCCGCCATCCCGTTCTGCACGGCCGCCGTCTCGTTGCGCGCCTTGTTCAACTCGGCCGTGAGCGACTTGACCTGCTGCTGCCCGGCGCGCAGCTCGTTCTCCACATTCTTCGCCTTCTCCTCGGCTGCCGCGGCCCGTTTCTCGGCGCCCGCGGCTTTGCGCTGCGCCTGCTTCAACTCCCGGCGCGCCGCCTCGCCGGCGGCCTGCCGTTCGCGCGGCTCGTCATCGGCACGCGCCGGCGGCGTGCCCGCCGCCACATCCCGGGCAGTGTCCGCGGGCGGCGGCAGGCCAAGACAATTGGCCATTTGAGCCAGCGTATCGCCCAGTACCCGGCGCGCCGTCTCGACGTCGGGCAGGTCCGGGTTGGAATCCTTTTCCGAATCCTTGATCAACCAGCCGGCCAGTTCGCGGACCTCCGGCCTCTCGTCCACCAACAGGGCCGCCAGTACACGCGGCATGCCGCAGATTGCCGCCAGATGCCCAACCTGATCGCTGAGCACCTCGACCGACAGCTTGGCCGTCAGATCCGCGCTCAACCCGGAATCGCCGCGCAGCAGCTCGAGCAGGTCGTCGTCGATTTCGCCCATGCGGCCCAGCCCGGCGGTCAGCTTCTGGCGGACGGCTTCCGCGCCGTGCTTGTTCGGGCGGAACCCTTTCAGGAGGCCGGGCTTGCACGTCTGGGCATAGGACAGGATCAGATCCGGCGGGGCGGCCGCGAGCATCGCGCGCAGCTCTTTCACGAGTTCGGCCGGCAGCTTGATTCCGTCGATCGTCGGCATGGGGCGCGAGTCTCCTGCGGCCGGGGCTGGCCGACACCGGAGGATACCGGACTCTCGCCGCACGGATCAAGCCGAATGCTCCGGCCGGAACGTGGCAGAACCGTCTCCAACCCCCAGCCGGCTTCGCCGAGCCTGACCACGGACGCCCGACAGCGCATGTCTATCCTCCCTTGCCAGAGCAAGGATTCGGCTCCGTCTCTCTTGACAGAGACGAATCGCCGAGGCATGGTTAACCTGGAGAGGAGCGAAGATGCTACGCTATGATCCGAAGTGGATGGCTCTAGCCTGTTGCGCTGTCGCCTTGTCCCTCCCGCCCGCCCGAGCGGACGTCAGGGAGTCCCTGTGCGAACTCATGAGCAATTGCCTGTACTACAGTGTGGGGCGCGCGCCCAATGATCCCGGCACGCAGACCATTCGGAACGGGCTCTACGCACAGTCGCCCTTCTCGCCGGCGGGTGAGATCGACATGGCGGCAACCGCCTTTGGGCTCGCCGCGTTGCCCGCAACCGTCGCCTACGGCCTGCTCAGCACCAACGAAGCAAACGACATTGCGGTGGAGGCTTCGCGTCAGCTCACCAACATGATCGCCAAGGCCGCCGCGGCGACCAACACGTTGGAGCAGGGCCGGTACGGATATGGCGGCGTGCCCTATCACTATTCCACGTGGACCAATGCCAACGGCGGTGAGTTCTGGGGGAACCCGGGCACCGAAGCCAGTTCCATCGACCTGTCGTGGACGCTGGGCGGGCTCCTGGTGTGCGGGAACTTCTTCGGTGGCGAGTCTCTCTCGAATTACCACACGGCCAGGGACACCGTTGATTGGGCCGCATGGCTCGATCTCACGCCTCCGCACAGCAACCAGTTCCGCATGAGTTGGAGCGTCGGCGGCGGTTTTTCCGGGCATTGGGACTATCGCACCGACGAGACCGCGTGGATCAGCATTTTCGGCGCGGCGGCGGACACGAACCTGGACGCGCGAGCGCTCTGGAACGCCTGGACGCGCGAGACCGTCGCCTACACCTCCCCGCCGCCCGATTCGCTGACCTTCGAGTGCTGTCCATCGTATTTCGGCGATCCGTTCTGCGACTTCTACGGCCTGCTCTTCCTCGATACCGGCCGTTTCCCGCCGGACGTCAACGGCGTCGACTGGTTCCAGAACAACGCCACGTCCTACAAGGGGCACGTCGAATTCTGGCGCAAGGAGCGTGGCTTCACCAACAGCATGTCGTACACGTTCTTCTTCGACGGCGCTGACGACGCCATGGCGGAACCGAAAGGCGCTGCCGGCTCCCCCGTTCTGCGTACGGACTGTCCCATCCACGTCCTGGCGGGAGGCCTGCCGTTTTATGGCGACGACCCGGAATCGAACGAACTGGCGCAGACGTTGGCCCTGCTGGCCGCGGAGCCGGCCAACCTCTACGACTGGCACGGCTGGCCGGTGGCCACGGTCCTGGCCACAAACGCTTCACACCCGGCCCAGAGCAACGCGATAGTGGGGCAGAACATCTGTCAGATGGCGCTTTCGATCGACAACTACCTCACCCATCGCATTCAAGACATCGCGTTGCAGGACGAGCCGCTGCGCAACGTGCTCAACCAGATATTTCCTCCGTTGGCCGACTGCACCGAACGAGCGGCGACGAATCTCGTGACCGAGTGGCAGGCCGTCCCGTTCAGTTCGCTGCAGGTGGAATCCTCAACCAATCTCGCGGTTGCCGAGGATTGGTTTCCGGCGGGATCGGTCCCGGTTGACGCCTCGGGTCGCACCTCGACGACCAACGCGGTTGCGCGCGAGTTCGAGTTCTTCCGCTTGTCCGGGCCGTGACGGCCCGGGGTGCTGGAACAACCCGCCCGACGGGCCGGCTATCTCACCCGAAGAACCCCGGGTGCACGTACTCGCGGTGCGCGGTCAGGAGCTGGTCGAGTACGCGCTCGGCTGTGGCCACGTTGTCCACTACCGGGTCGAGAACCAGCGCCTGCAGCGCGAGCGTGCGGTCGCCCGTGACCGCCGCTTCCACCGCCAGCTCCTGGACCTGGACCTGCTTGCGCGCCAGCCCCGCCACGACCGGCGGCAGCGGCGGCATCCGCAACGGCGTGATGCCCAGCCCCGAAATCACGCCCGGCGTCTCCACGATCGCGGCGGGCGGCAGGTTCGGGATCGCGCCCTCGTTGCGCACGTCCATGCTGATCTCGTAGGAGTTCTGGTTCGTCAAGACGGCCACCGCCATCTGCGCGATGCGCTCGCCCGACAGCCCTTTCACCTGGTCCTCGATCTTGTGCGTGCCCGCCGTCACGCCCGTCAGCCACGCATAGGTGTCCGCCTTGCGTGTCGCCCACTTGGCCCAGTCCCGGCCGTGCAGGCCCGCAAACTCCCAGCCGAACGCCAGAAACTCGGCCAGATGATGGTCGCCCGGGGTCGGGAACAGGCCGGCAAGTTCAAACATCTTGCGGCTGAGCGGCTGGTCCTTCAGCGCGCCTTGCCGGATCCGCTCGCGGAACGCGGGGTAAAGGTCCTCGCCCGTGCTCGCGCGCCGGATGTCGAACATCCACGTGAAATGGTTCAGGCCGGCCGCCTTGATGTCCAGATCGCGCACCGGGACGTCCAGGGCTTTTGCCACCATGCGGTAGCCGGCCCCGATCTGATGGCACAGCCCGCAGAACTTGAGCCGGGTGTAGCGATCGAGCATCATGCAGATGCGGGCTTCCGGATTGGTGAAGTTGAGCACCCACGCGTTCGGAGCCAGTTCCTCGATGTCGCGGCAGATGGCGAGCATCATCGGCACGTTGCGCAGCGTGTGGGAAAGCGAGCCCGGGCCGCCGTTCTCGCCGTAGGTCTGCTTGATCCCGGCCCCGTTGATGATCTCCCAGTCGATCTTCCAGAGTTCCTCCCGCTTGATCGCGGGCGAGGTCACCACGAAATCGGCGCCCGCCAGCACGTCGCGGCGCTCGACAGACGCCTCGATCGTGAAGGGCGAGCCCGCCTGCTCGTTCATCTTGCGCGCAACCGTCTCCATCAGGCCCAGGATCTCCGGGTTGATGTCGACGAGTGAGACCGTCGAGCCGGCCAGCACGTCCTTGAAGTGGAGCAGGTCCCCGATCGTCTTTGCGCCGAACACCGCGCTGCCGACCCCGATCAACACGAATTTCGCCATGCGTCCCTCTCCTCGTCCAGCCGTTTTGGTTGTGACCTGTCGCGGGCCGGCCGCGAAAGCGGGCCGGTCCAGATGCAGCCTGCATACTTACCACGCCGGCCGCCCGGTGACAAGAGGGCGCGCGATCGGGCCGCCGCTTGTTCGGGAATCCTCTTGCCCTCCCAACTTGCTGGAGAACCTGCTCGAGCAAGTTGCCACGGCCGGACAGGGCGTTCTCCGGTAACCGAGAATCGGATTCCATACGAACGCCGCAGTTGGTAAGGTTGGATGTGGACCGTGAATGGCCTCGCGGAACCGGGGGCTGCCCCATGACGATCGCCGCTCTGACGCTGACCGCCGCTTTGCGTATCCTCTGCCTGCTCGGTATCCTGGCGGGGGCCGCGCTCCTGATCGTGTGGAAAGCGGTCTCGAATACGAGGCGGCGGCGGGAGTGCGCGCGGGCTGTGGCGACGGCGTTCGGACTGGAAGCATGCGCGCCGGAGGCGCGCGACCGGGAGCCGGACAGCCGGTATGAAGGCACGGTGGACGGGATACGCGTGCGAGTGCTGAGCGGCCAGACGATCGCCGAGAACGTACGCGTGCCCATGCAATACGGGGCGATGCACGCGAACGTGCCCGTCGGCCGGATCGAGATCGTCGCGGAAATTCCGCATGGTCCGGGCTTCGAGATCGCCATGAGGGAGGCCGTCAGCATCCTCCCGCGCGCGTTCACAACCGGCGATCCGGACTTCGACAAGCGCGTGATGATCGAGCGATGCAGCGATGAAGAGAAGGGCCGCGCATGGCTCGACGACCGCGCGTTCCGGCGCCAGCTGGCCGACTTCCTGAAACAGGGGCTCACCACGCACCGGTTCGTGAGCGAGAGGGGCGCCGTCCTGCGGTATTTCGGATATAACAAGAGCAAGAGCCTGGCCTGTGCGAAGGCTGCTCTTGAGATGGCGAGGTGGATGAAAGGTCGCTGAACTGATCGTGCTCGTTCTCCGGCCGGAGCGGGTGCAGAACGGGGAGGTGTCGGTCGGACCTTGTGCGCAGTGTGCTTCGAGCGAACAAGTCATGATGGCTGCCAATTGGTCTTGACATGCCCCTCAAAATCTGTTTTGGTTTCCATTAGTTCACGTTAAACGTGTGTTTATGAAAACTAAACGAGATTCTGGGAGAGAGTATGTCCGGAATTTGCTTGGGCGCGGGTTCTGCACATTTACGCGGGACCAAGTCGCGCGGGAGACGGGTCGAAAGGGGGCAAACCTGAGCAACACCCTGGCCCGGCTCAAGGACGCGGGTTGGATAATGTCAGTGGGGTGCGCCTTTTACGCCATCATTGACCCGGGCAATCAGGGATTCGGATTTGCGCCACCTCATGCATTTCTGGACGACTGGGCAAAGCATCGCGGCCTCGAATACTACGTGGGCGGCGTGAGTGCGGCCGAGATGCACGGGGCTTCTCACCAACGTCCACAGGGATACCAGGTGGTTGTGAATCGTGCACTGCGTCCCTTCGTGCACGGGGATCTGAGAATCACCTTCTTCCGAAAGAGGCGGATAGGCGGAGGCATGTGGCAGGAACGGACTGTGCCCTCAGGCTATCTGAGAGTGAGTACGCCGGAGATCGCCGCTTATGATCTGCTGTATTTCCCACGAGCATGCCCCTCGCTGAGCCGAGTGGCCACGATTCTGGCTGAACTGGGCGAAGCGCTCGACTCAGCGGCACTTGCCTCCTTGTGTGAGATGGACTGCGAGACGACTCCGCTCCAACGGCTCGGCTGGCTCTTGGACCGAACCGGGTGGCGTGAGCATACGGGTGGGCTGCACGAGGCCCTGCAGGCCCGGCGTCCCGCTTGGCGTCTGCTCCAGCCGAGGCTGCCTGCTCGTGGAAGACGCGATTCTCGTTGGCACATTGTAGAGAACACAGAAGTTGAACCGGATGTCTGATCTGACTATAGCATGAGACCGCAAACATGATACCGGAGAACTACCTGCGGGAATGGCGGGAGTCTGCCCCTTGGCGCAGTCTCGGGATGGTGGAGCAGGATCTGATCATCTGCCGCGCGCTTGTTCACATCTTCGCCGACCCGCTCCTTGCCCGCCGCCTCGTGTTCCGAGGGGGGACCGCTCTGCACAAGCTGCACCTGGCACCTCCAAGTCGTTACTCGGAGGATATTGACCTGGTCCAGATTGAGTCGGGGCCTATCGGTCCTATCTTCGATGCGTTTCGTGAATCGGTTGGCCCTTTCCTGGGCGAAGCGCGCAGGCAGCAGGGCCGGGGCCTGATCAGGCTGACGTATCGCGTCGCCCCGACCGATGCCACCGCCGCACCCATCCGGCTCAAAGTCGAAATCAACTCCCGTGAACACTTCGCCGCCCTGCCTGCCGTCAGACGACCGTTCACTGTCAGATCGCGATGGTTCTCCGCCAGTTGCGATATTGTGACGTTTCGCCTGGAGGAACTGCTGGGGAGCAAGCTGCGGGCGCTGTACCAACGCCGGAAGGGGCGGGACCTGTTCGATCTCTGGTTGGGGTTGACTCGGGGTAAGGCGGATCCTTCTCTCATGGTACAGTGCTTCCACAAGTTTATGGATGCTTTCGGTTCGCGCGTGACCGGCCGCCAGTTTCGGATGAGCATGGAAGAGAAGCTGTCGCATCCCGACTTCGTGCATGATACGGACGATCTGCTCCGCTCGGATGTGACCTTTGACATCCCGGCCGCGTACGCGTTGCTCGACCGCGAGGTCCTCGCCCTGCTGTGAATGGCCGCGCCTGGGTTGCGGGTGAAGCCTGCCTCGGCCGCTTTTTTCGGGGGAAGGCAAAGATTCTTTCGTGTATCTCAACTGGCGCGGTCGTCTTCCCTGCCCGCCCCGCGCGCCGGACAACTTCCTCCTCACACCGTGAAGAACCGGCAGAGGTGAAAGGTCAGCATGGCGGTGCCGATGACCATGCGCAGGAGGCGGCGGGCGATGGCCTCCGGGTGGCGTGCGATTCGGCAGGCGCCCTCGATGACGAGAAACGCGCTGCCGCCGATCGCGACCGCCTCGATTGTCCACCGGCCGAGCGCGATCCCGCGTGTCTTCAGCACGGCCGCGATCAGGACGATGAGCACGGCACCGGCTATGGGCGCGGCCCGCTTCACGATGGATAGCCTCCCAGCAGCAACACCGCGATGTGCACGACGGCCGTGCCGAGCCCGATCAGCAGCCGCACGTAACGGCATGCGTTCGACCACGAACCGGGCCCGGACGCGCGGCGAATGGCCTGCGCGGCGTCGATCACGAGAAAGAGGGCGGCGGCAATCACGATCGCTTCAAACGCAAGATGGCCCGGCGAGTAGATGCACGCGCGGGTGTTCGGGTAGCAGGCAGCGCGGCTGAAGCACACGGCCAGGGCCGCCGTGGCGGCGAGCACGCAGGCGATGCCGACCCATAGCCATGCGCGCGCGAGCCGGGCGGGGCTCGCATCCACATGCGCCTGGGCCGAGTATTCGTCTGTCAGCATGTCTTGCATCGGCCGCCTCGCCTCATGCGTGTAGCTGGAACGACGCGGATAAACGCGAAGAACACACTCTAGCAGAGACCCGGCCCGGAACGCGAGCAGGGAATCTCATGGGCGGATGGGCCGTGCGTGTTGTGCCTGCGAAAGGGTGGGACAAACGGCGATTCTCGTGTTAGAATGCCTGCCGTACGGTCGGCACGACGTACTTCTCGTCCGCGAGGCCCACACGATGGCACACGCGGGACATTTCGAACGCTGCTGCGCGACCTGCGAGCATTGGGCCGGACCCCGGAAGGGGGGGCGGGTTCAGCGACAAGGTCCAGTTCAGTGACCGGGCAAAGGCGCCCTGCCTGCTGCGGGTCACCAGTTTCCCGACGAGTGGCCGTGAGCACAAGGACTGCCCCCGGCACGAGCGCTGGCGGCGGCTGCGGAAATAGAGGACGGCGTGCTCACGCTGCGGAGTGGGGCAAGTCGACCGAACAAGCCCGGCACAGGGCCCACTCGGGACGTAGTGAGTAGGCGCGAGCATTGCCCTGGCCCGGCGTTGCCCGGCCCTGATCCGAAGATACGGGTAGGCCTGAGAGCGGCGCCATTCTGTCCCTGTCGTGCGCTTGATAGATGCATGCGCCGCTCTCGGGCCCGATAAAACGCTCGGTCGGCAGGGGAGGAGACGGAGGCGGTCGAATGGCCAACATCTCCGATACCTCCTCCCTTACAAACGTTGCGGGAATTTGGGGCAGATGGCCGCCTACCGCGCCGTGGTATGGCGCAGCAACCTCGTCGGCAATCTGTCGCAAATTCCCGCAACCTCGTTCTGCATCCCCCCTGGCCCGCCATAGCTTCTGAGCGATGGCGGCTCCGTGGCTCAGCCTGCCCTGAGCCTGTCGAAGGGTGTCTCTCCGCCGCAGGCGGATCTTCGACGTGGTGAATCTGCTTCCGCATACGCTTATTTCCGGATTACGGCCCCGGCCCGTGCTCTTGACGCGGCGTTGGCTCGCGCCTATGATCCCGTCTGCATCGGGAAGGAGTTCGACAACGCGTCTCGCGCCGTCGCGGCGGCATGGGGGGCGGATACCGCAAGGGCGGAGCAGACGGAGGGGGATCCATTGAAGAAGCGCGCGCGGAAGCAGAGAGGTTCGGAGGGCACCGAGCCCATTCGGTGCGGGATCGTGGGGTTGGGCCGGATCGGCTGGGGCTCGCACGCCAAGAACATCCTGGCGCACCAGGGTTTCGATCTTGTGGCCGTCTGCGATCTGGAGCCGAGCCGGCTGGCGGAAGCCGAGCAGGCGCGGCCGGGCTGCGCGACCTACACGCGGTATGCGGACTTGCTCAAGAACCGGGACGTGGAGCTGGTGGTCGTCGCCTCGCAGACGAAGGACCACGTGCGCCGCAGCCGGCAGGCGCTGGCGGCGGGTAAGCATGTGCTGGTGGAGAAACCCACGGCGCGCACGCCGCAGGCCATCGATCAACTCGCCGCGCTGGCCAGGCGCAAGCACAGAATCTTCACAATCCATCACAATTACCGGCTCAGCAAGGACGGGCTGTTCGTGAAGGAGACGATCGACAGCGGCGTGCTCGGCAAGGTGTTCCGGATCCGATGCCACAAGCTCTCGTTTGCGCGGCGCAACGACTGGCAGACCCTGCGCAAGTACCATGGCGGCGCGATCGGCAACTGGGGCGTGCACCTGGTCGACATGTGCCTGCAGTTGGTGAATTCGCCCGTGAAGACCGTCTGGGGCAGTGCCAACCACATCATCAACCCGGGCGACGCCGAGGATGACGTGAAGGCGATCATCGAGCTGAAGGACGGGACCGTCATCGACGTCGAACTGACCAGCGCCTGCGCCTACAGCGGGCCGTCCTGGATCGTCTGCGGGCGGCACGGCACGTTGTGGGTCGACGACGAGGGCGGGCACCTGAAGACATTCGATCCCAAGCGGCTGAAGCCGTTGCAGGCGACCGACCTGCATATGATGCCGACGCGCAAGTATGGCCTGACGGACGGCAGCCGCGATGAGATCCCGTGGGTCGTGCAGCACGTGCCGGTCGCGCCGCGCAAGCGCTATGCGTCCTACTACGATCGGCTGTATGCGTCCGTGCGGAAGGGCGCGCCGCTGCTCGTCTCGCCGGCCAGCGCGCGGGTCACCTACGATGTGCTCGCCAGGATCCGGCGCGGGACGGGGTTCTAACGCGGGCTTCGCCCGCAACCCGGAGGTCAGAGGTCAGAGGTCGGAGGTCAGAGGTCAGAGGTCGGAGGTCAGAGGTCGGAGGTCGGAGGTCAGAAGTCAGCAGCGCTTTCCGCATACACGGGTCGTCCATCTGACTTCTGACCTCTTGGGGGCCGAAAACTTCTTGCTTTTCGGTGCAGTTTTCGAAGACGAAGCCACCAATGCGGGCTTCGCCCGCAACCCGGAGGTCAGAGATCAGCAAGGCCTCCGGCGCGCTGCGCGTAGGCGGGCCGCGCCCGCCGACTTGTCTCGCCATAGTCCCGGGCGTCCGCGCCGCGGGACGACGGCGGAAGCCCTGGGCGTAGGCGGGCCGTAAGCTTTGTCGATCCCGCCGCTGCGGCGGGGTTCTCGAGTAAGTTCTCGAGCAAGTTCTCGAGGAAGTTTCAGATAAGGAGGGAGACATGCGGTACGGGAAATCGGTTGCGGTTCTCATCTGCGGGCTCGTTCTGGCCGCCGGCGGCGTGTGGCGCGAGGCGGCGGCACAACAAGCGGCGGCGCAGCAGGCGGAGGAGAAGACGCCACTCGAGAAGAAGTGGAACGGCATGGTGCACGAGAAGCTCAAGAAGCACCGGGCCATGGGGTTCCCGGACTACGATGCCGCCCTGCCGAACGTGCTGCTGATCGGCGATTCCATCTCCATGCAGTACACGCTCAAGGTCCGAAAACTGCTGGTGGGCAAGGCGAACGTGTTTCGCGTGCCGGCCAACGGCGGGCCGGTCGCGCGCGGGCTGGCCAATTTCGACAAATGGGTGAAGAAGCTCGGCCTGGAATGGGCTGTCATACACTTCAACTTCGGCCTGCACGACACGAAGTATGAGAACTGGAAGCGGGAGACGGGCAAGAAGTACTCGAACGTGGAGCGCTACGCCAAGGAGCTCGAGGAATTCGTTCAGAAACTGAAAGCCGACGTGCCGAACGCGAAGCTGATCTGGGCTTCGACCACCCCCGTCCCGGAAGGTGCGCCGGCGAACGACAAGGGCGACGAGGTCGTGTTCAACGAGGCGGCGGCCAGGATCATGGCGACATACGGAGTCGCGATCAACGATCTCTATGCCGCCGTTCTGCCGGAGCACGCGAAATACAGTTCGACCCCGACCAACATCCACTTCAACCAGGCCGGCGCCGATCTGCTGGGCGAAAAGGTGGCGGCCGCGATCGAGAAGGCGCTGGGCGCCGGCCCGTGAGGGTGCGTGTGTAAGCGGAATACCCGCCTTAAGAGACTGGGGTCTGCAGGGGGACGGGTTGGAAAACCCGTCCCACGGGGAAGGGGGCCGCAGTCCGAACGTAGGACGGGCTTTCCAGCCCGTCCCGTACACTCGTGAGTTGACGGGAAGAGGGCGTCCTCGCCGCGAACGGTCAAGGCGCCAGCGGGACGACGGCCCTGACGCGGTAGAACAGCGGGGTGACGGGCATGGCCTGGTCCTGGCTCG
>JAFGHX010000427.1 GCA_016929905.1 Kiritimatiellia bacterium | reverse complement strand
TTCCCGGGGCAAAAGGCGCGTACGGACAGCCCTTACGGGCTTGACTACGAACGGATTTCACCGGGGCGCCGCCATAATGAGAATGGCTGAAGCCACGGCCTGGCGGCCGCGGCTACATGCGCCGGGCGGATCCGGACGCTCACGGCAGCGTCACGGTCCTGAACCCCGCGGTAGACTGCAAGAGGTGCCAGGCGCCGGTCGCTCTGTCGAACAGGGCCAGGTCCACTCGGCCGTCTCCGTCATAGTCGCCGGGCACGGGCACGGCCTCGCTCCAGCCGAAAGGATGACGCCGTACGGGCTGAAGTTCTCTGTTTTCAGAAATTGCGATTCCGCGGCGCTTGGCACGGTCCCCGTTCCCCGCCGAAGCGCGACTGAAGCTCATCGTAGTGCCGAGTTCTTGCGGCGGCGGTCACGAACCGTTCCGCCGCTGTTGGGTGTGGGGGGGGCGCTTGACTCCTTCACTTGAAGGGATTCCGAATCCGCACCCCCCTGATCACCTGTCCGTCGTTCAAATCCTCGGTCCAGATCTCCCGGCAGTTGGCCTTCTCCGCACTGACGACAATAAGGGCATCCCAAAACGAGAGCGGCTCCAGGATGCTGCAATCCACGGCTTCCTTGATCAAATCGAAGTCGACGAGCACCCGCTCCATGGCACCGAACGTATTCAACATGTTCTTCGCCAGGACAGGATCGATCCCAAGCTTCTTCGTTGCGACAACGTAAAACTCCTGCAGGACCTGCGTGGAGATGACACCCGCGCCTCGCTTTGCCAGAACCCTCAGCAAATCGCGGGTACGCTGCTGCTTGGCGGGAGCATGCCGATCCGCACTGTAGACCAGCACGTTGGTGTCCAGGAATGTCCTGCCGGCCTCACGCATCGTATACGTCCTCCCGAGTCCAGCGCTTGCCCCGCGAATCGCCCTCTGCCTGATCGGCCAACCTGAAAAACTCCTCCACCCAGCTCTCTGAACGTTGCGGCAATACCGTCCGTTCCAACAACTGCCGAATCAGCTTGTTCAGCGATGTGCGATGCTTCCGCGCGTACTCGCGACCGGCAGCCAGCGTCTTCTCATCAATCGCTATCGTCACGTTCTTCATCGGCATGCCCCTCCCGTGAGGCCTCACCTTGAACACAGTATATGTGGACACTGGCCATGCGTCAAGCAGGAATTGACAAGCCCAAACCGGAACAGTCAAGCCTTCTGCCCGGTCCTCACGGCAGCGTCACGGTCCTGAACCCGGCGGTGGACTGCATGATGTACCAGGTGCCGGTCAGTTCGTCGAACAGGGCTCTGTCGGCCCGGCCGTCGCCGTCGAAGTCGCCGGGTACCGGCACGGGACGGCTCCAGCCGAAGGCGTGCGTCGAGAAGCCGGCGGTGGAGCCCAGCGTGTACCACGTGCCCGTCTCGGGAGCGTAGACGGCGATGTCCGCCCGGCCGTCGCCGTCGTAGTCGGCCGGCACCGGGATCGCGGCGGCGAAGCCGAACTGCGCCGTCCTGAACCCGGCCGCCGAGGCCAGAATGTACCACATGCCTTCCGGCGCGTCGTAGACGGCTACGTCCGCCTGCCGATCCGCGTCGTAGTCGGCCGGCACGGGCCGCGGCCGGTCCCACCCGAACTGCCGGGTCCGGAACCCGGTCAGGCTGCCCATGACATACCACGTGCCGCTCGCCCCGTGATAGACGGCGCAGTCGCTCACCAGATCGCCGTCGTAGTCGGCGGGCACCGGAACAGGCTCAGGCCAGCCGAACTGATACGTCCAGAATCCGGCCCGGCTGCCGAGGATGAACCACATGCCCCACTCCCCATAGTAGACCGCCAGGTCGGTGCGGCCGTCGCCGTCGTAATCGCCCGGCACGGGCACCGCCTCGGCCCACCCGAACGACGCCGTGCGCCATGAGCCGGAAGACTCCTGGATGTGCCATGCGCCGGCCTGCCGTTCATAGGCCCAGAGGTCGGTGCGGCCGTCGCCGTCGAAGTCGTCACGAGGCAGTACGGGATCGGAAAGCGAGATGTCGACGTTCGCCACGTCGCCGGTCACGCGGACCGGATTCAACGGGGACGCCCCCCAGGCCTCCCATCGGTCGAACGAACCGTTGCCGCTTTCGTCCCGGAACGCCTTCACCCAGTAGTCCGCGAAGGCCGGCAGCGCCTTGGCGTAGGTGCCCGGCGCGGCGACGGCGGCCGAGATGGCCGTCTCCATCCCATCCTCCGTCCGGCTCGCGAGAACCCAGACCGTCCCCGTCTGGCGGCCGGAATAGGTGATCGTTCCGGAGAGGGTCACCCAGGAGGGGGTGAAGCTGAACGCGAAATCGTCGGCGGGCGACCCTTCGGCTAGCCCGTCACCGTCCCCGTCCAGCGGGTTGCCGGCCAGGTCCTGCGCCGTCGCCCGGATGCCGACGGTATAGGTGGTCAGCCGATCGAACACCTCGTCCGGACTGAACACGAGGGTCGGCCCGTCCCATCGCAGCGAACCGGCGACGGGCGGCTCGAGACTCCAGGCCGCCCGTACCGCGATATCGTCCATCGCCTCGCTGAAGACAACCCGCACCTCCGCGGGCATCAGCACGCCTTCGGCGCCCGCCACCGGTTCGGAGCTCACGACTGACGGCAAATTCGTCTCGCTCACGAATCCCGACCATTTCTTGATCCGCAGGGCCGGGTCGCCAAACAGCATGAAGGTCTCATTGATGTTCTGGCTGTCGTTCCCTATCTGTTCGGCCAGTGTCTTCTTCGCGCGCGCGACGGCGGGGCCGAGCACGAAGTTTCCGTCTTCGAATACCGCTCGGAACAGCGATTCGACAAGCACCTCCTGATTGTGCGGGATGGAGAAGCCGGCCGGCGAGAAACAGGCCACGGCGCCGCCGCCTTCGTGCCGGACCAGGAGTTCGGCAATGCCCTCCCAATCGTAGCCTTCCGGCCAGGTGAAGTAGCCGTTCGCGCAGGTGGGCGTGACGACGATCGGCAGGCAATTCGTGTTGGTCAGCCCGGCAATATCCGCGCTCTCAAACAGCTTCTCGTCGGCCCACAGGTCGGTGATCCCGTGTCCGGCGTACTGCAGGATCAACGCCCCGTCCTCGAACGCGCCCAGCACATCGGTCTTGCAGGCCGCCGCCGACGCGTAGTCGCGCAGGTAGATCCGCCGCCGGGTGTAGCCGGGCGCAACCAGAGCGGACGCCATTTCGCACATCCCTTCGAACCGCGGGTCGCCGTCGTCCGCCACGAAGGTCACGCGCCGCATCCAGCGCTCCTCGGCGCTCAACGCCTCATAGGCGATCGTCTTCGCGACCAGCACCGCCACCTCGTTGGTGCGCCGCGCCGGGAAACGCCCGATGTACATCTCGGGCACGAAGTCTGTCTCGGCTCCGGGCGAGGAGCCGGCGTCAAGCTGGACGTACCAGCCGTCCGCCGGCACCTCGCCGTAGTCGATGCTGTGCACCATCTTGGCCGGGACATAGTTCTCCTCGGTGCCCCACTGTTCGTTGTCCGTGTAGTCGAACGTGGCGTCGCCGACCAGCAGGACGTAGCGGGGGGCGGGCGGCTGCCAGTTCGCGCGCGTGTAGCGGAGGAACTCGCGGATCGCGTACGGGCTGAACACGCCGTAATTGAAGTCGTCGTAGACGTCCTGCATCTTCACAACGCGCACCCGCAACCCTTGCGCCTCGCGGTACGCGGCCAGCGGCAGGATGGCCTCGTGGAACAGAGCCGGGGCGATGATCACGTAATCCGCGCCGTTCGTCGAGCTGCGCAGGTCGGACGATTCGTCCTCCAGAATGCCGGCCGGCGACCCGACGCCGTCGGCGCTCAAGACCAGGTAGCGCACGCCGACGTCGGCCTGGTCGAAAAACGCCGCCGAGTACTCGCCGCCGCGGTCTTCGACGGTGAGGCCCGTGATGCGGGAGACGTCGGTTGCTCCGGCAGCCCCGACCCGGAAAACGCCGATGTCGCTGTTGGTGAAGCCGCCGGCCTCGAAGCGGAAGCCGCCCTCGGCAAACGCGTCAAACGCCACGGTTTCGGCCTCCGCCCTCAGGTCCCGCACGTAACCGACCTCCAGCCAGTTGATCAGCACGTGCTCGATCGGCGCCCCCATATCGCCCGGCAAGGTGACCCGCACGGCGTTAACCCCGTCGGCCAGATTGTCCTGGTTGAGGGTCGCGGTGTAGACGTACTCGCCATCGCCGTACCAGTACCCGTCCGGCAGGGCGGCGCCATTGACAGTCACCTGCACATGGTGCCAGACCTTGTAGTTGATGCCGCGGAACGCAATGCGTACCGTCGCCGCCGTGCCGCCCCACACCGGATCCGCCGGGTCGAGTTGGGCGACATGGTCCAGCGTCGGGCTCAGGTTGTAGGAGTAGGCCGGGGTCCACGGCGCGATGAGCACGACACCGAAGAACCAGTGGTCGTCGTCCGGTGTGTCGTCCGGGAGCCGTTCCCAGTAGAGGTCATCGCGCTCAAGGTGCGCCACATGCCAGGCGTTCGTCACGCTCACGCCGCCCGCGGCGCCGGAACGCTCCGGCATCCGTTCGCTGAGGTTGGTGCCCCCCTCGACTCCGCTTGGGGCGGCGAAATACAGCCAGTAGACGTCGGTGTCCGTGAAGCGCGTGTGGGTCTTCGTCCCGTAGAAAGCCACGTAATCCTGCGGATCGAACACCCCGTCGGTTTCGCCGGCCACGTACACCGGGATCTCGCAGCCGCCGTTGTACATGTGGATTCGGCGTGGGTCGACGTTCGTCAGCACAACACCCGCTCCGGTGAGAGCTTCGGCCGTGAGCCGGTAGATTCCGTCCCGGTCCACGAGCACCTTGTAGATGCCCGAGTCGCCGCCCTCCGTCTGCCCGCCGCCCGCCGGCGGCGGCGGGGCGGATTCGTCGACCTGGGGATCGGTGCCCGCCAGGTACTCCGCCAAATTGTTGTTGCCGTCGCCATCGGGGTCTTCGAGCGAATCGAGTGAATCGAATGGATCGAGCCCGTAGTGCGTCTCCCAATCGTCGCTCATGCCGTCGGCGTCGGTGTCCACTCCCGGCCGGGCCTCGACGGGCCCGTACCAGTCCGCGCGCCCGTCGAACTCGACGGATTCCAACGTGTAGGCGTAAAGGGTTCCGTTCGTCACCTGGGTGTCGACGAACTCGTACGTGCGCCCATGCGTGGAGTTCCCCACGCCGGGCACCATGTTGCGGTTGAGCCGCTCATACGCGGTCCAGCCGCCGCCCGCGGCGCGCGCGGCACGGTGCACATAAAAGCCGGCGTTGTTCACCTCGCTGGCCGTGCGCCACAGCACGCGCACCCGCGCGTCGCAGCCCAAGGCGTACAGCTCCGTCAGCTCCACCCGCGTGGCGCCGAACCAGTTGATGTTGTTGCCCGAATCCATCGAATCGGGGTTCGTCGGCTTGATCGGCTCGGGCCCCGAATTCACGGAGTCGGCCACATCCACATATTCGACCGTCCAGACCCCGCTGGTCGGCGGCAGAATTTCCCACTGGTCGGTGCCGCTGCCGCCGTACCGCCGCAGGACCAGATTCGTGCCCGAGCCGCCCTGCAGCTTCAGGCCGCCGGGCTCGGTAATCTCGAACACGTTCGCGACGCTGTCCTGCGCCGCGAAGTAGACCGTCGCGCCGGCGCTGTTGGTGGCCGTCAATTTGCCGGTCTTGAACCCGTCGGCGAAGATCACGCTGCTGGCGGAGCTGTTCTCGATCACGATCTCGGCATAGTTGTTCTTCCAGTTGTTGGCGGCCCCGTTCCAGGCGCCCCCGCTGGTGATCGTCTGCGTGCCCGTTCCGTCGAAGACGACGGTTCCGGAGTTGTGCACGAACGTGCCGCCGCTCGCGTCCCAGTTGCCGCGCACGTGGAGCCGGCCGGCCGGCGCGGTCAACTGCCCGGTGATCTGCACGTCATTCAGCTTCGTCAGGCCGGTGCCGCCCATCACCGTGTTGCCGTCGAAGATGACGGTGCCGCCGACGGCCGTGACGTCGCGGTTCACGCTCCAGGCCCCGCTCACGCGCAGCTGGCCGTTGGACAGGATCAGATCGCCGCTGCTCGTCAGCGTGAGGCTGCCGTCAACGGTCAGCAAGTCGTCGAGGTCGTCAATCACCAGCGTGCCGTTATTCCCGATTTCGATCGTCTGGCAGCGCGCCGTGTTGATGTTCAGATTGCAGATGTTCGCCCCTTCGGCAATGTACACGCTGGCGCCGGACCACGGCACGGCGTTGCTGGACCAGTTCGTCGGGTCGTCCCAGTCCATATCGGTGCTGCCGTCCCACACGTTCTGGTCGTACCAGTTCACGTGCCAGCCGGTATCGTCGTCGAAGTCTTCGCCGGCCCTCGCTCCGGTCGAGCCGATCATATTCACCGTGACCGCACTGTTGCTCGGCGCCATGACGTTGTACAGGCAGGTGTTGTCGAAGTCGCAGCCGGTGAACCAGAACGAATCGGCGGCCGTACTGAGCACCCGCAGAAACGTGCCGGTCGAGACGCTGTTGTTGCAGTCGAGATAGTCGATGTCGACGATCGTCGCCCCGTCGTTGACGGTCAGTCCGTTGCCGTCCGGATAGCTCATGCTCAAGTGAATGATCTCCACGGTCCCGTTCACCGTGAAGGCGTAACGGGTGACCCCGTCCCAGTTGATGGCCGGCGTGGCGCCGGTCGTGGTGAACAGGCCGTTCGTCGCGCCGGCCTCGACCGTGATGGAATGGCCGGGCGTCAACAGGCAGTAGCCGTCCATGCTCAAGACGCCGCCGGCGTTCACCGTCAACGCGCCCTGCGCGCGCAGGCTGCAGCCGGCGACCATCTGCAGGGTGCCGGCGATGCCCGTTGTGCCGGCGACGGTGTGCGTGTCGTCGCTGAGATTCAGCGTGCCCGTCCTCACCGTCAGGTCCCCGTTGACGGTCAGATTGCCGGTCGTTGTCGCGGTCCGCGTCGCGTTCGATATCTCGAGGTCGTGGAAGATCGTCTGCGGGATCGCCTGATCGGTCGTATCGGAATCGAAGCGCACGGTGCCGTCATAGGCGCTGAACAGCCCGTCCATCGTCCACGTCCCGCCCACCTCGAGGGTGGTCGTCGCGTTGCTCATGACCACCGTCCCGCCGGAACGGACGTTCAGGTTCCCGCGCAGATCGAGCGTCGTGGACGCCGTCGTCATGTTCAGGAACGCGTTGCTCTGCAGGATGATGCCGGCGCACACGGCGTCCACGTTCACTTCCGGGTCGTAGGTCCGGTCCGGGATCAGCACAATATCCGTGGGCGAGGGCACGATGCCCTTCGACCAGTTCGTGGAAACGGACCACCAGGTCGGGTTGCCCGGTTCGCCGCCGAACCAGATGTTCGGGTCGTCCCACGTGATGTTCTCGTCGATCGGCCCGTCCGTGCTCTCACCCGCCCCGTCCCCGGCGGCGCTGACCATCGAGACGACGACGCCGTAGGGCGCCACGACGTTCGCTTCCGAGTTCGTGTCCAGCTCGTGGCCGGTGAAGATAAGCGTGCCGGCCGCATGGCCCACCCAGAGGTAGCGCGAACCGGGCCCGTTCTGGCCGTCGGCATAGGTGACGTTGTCTAACGCCTGAACCGTCGCGGCAGCCTGCAGAAGCAGGCCGTTCGTGTCGGCGTAACGGATCGTCAACCCGTCGACGTTGAGCGTGCCGTTGACGGTCAGCCCGAAGTAACTGCCCGCCCCCGTCGAGGTGAGCGTGCCGCCGGCGCTGCTGAAAACGGCGTCCACCGCCAGCGACGCGCCGCCGGCGAAGGTCACCGTCTTGTTGCCCAGCGCCAGGGTGCCGGCCAGCACGGCAAGCTGGTTGGAGACCGTCACACCCGCCGCGGGGCTCACCGTGCCGCCGTCGCACCAGATATCGTAGTAGGTTTCGGCCGGAATCGTCTGGCTCGCCCCGTTGAACTCGACCGTGCCGTGGTCTTCGTCGAACGTGCCGGTCGTGGTGAAGGTGCCGGCAATCTCGATTCGACCCGTGTCCAGGTCGAGCGTCCCGCTGTTCACGACGTTCTTCACGACCGTGAGGGTGAACGCGCCCAGGTGCAGGATGGCGCCGTTGTTGATCGTGAGGTCGTTCGCCACGGTGATATTCGTGCTCAGCGTGCACTCCCCGCCGATCGTGAGGTTGTGGTATACCACGTTCGGGACGCTGGAGGTGCCCTGCAGGACGACCGTCGAGGACTGCTTGTTGAACGCCGACGGCAGCGCCGCCCAGTCGCCCACGGTGGTGAGCGTGGTGCCGACCCCGGCGTTGATCGTGCCGCTGGGCGTGAAGGTCCCCGTCACCCGCACGCCGTCGCCGGCCATGATCGTCATCGCGCCGGATACCGTGAGGTTGTCGAACACCTCCGTGCCCGCGCCGCCGGTCGTCTTGTCGACGGTGCTCCCGCCCGTGAACACGACGGTGCCGCTGTTCGTGCCGCCCGCGAGCGTGAACGTGCCGTTGTTGACCCAGTCGCCCCCGACGCGCAGCTCGCTCTCGTTCCTCAGCACCACCAGGCCGCCGCTTTCGATCGTGAACGCGTTGGAGACCGTCAGGGCGTCCGTCGCCGTGTCGGCCACGTACAGCTCGCCGCCGCTGCCGATCACGATCGACGAGCATTCCGCCGTGCTCACGTTCACGTGGCAAACCCGCACGGCGATGGGGACGGCACAGTCGTTCGTGAGCGACGGCACCCTGTTCGCCGACCAGTTGCTCGGCTCGCTCCAATTCGTGCTCGTGCTGCCGTCCCAGATGAACTGGTCGTACCAGTGCACGTGGTCGCCGGGATCGTTGTCGTAGTCTTCGCCGAACCGCGCGCCCGTGGCGCCGATCATGTTGAAGCTCGCCCCGCTGGCCGGGTCCGCCTCCACGTTGTAGAGGCAGTTGTTGTCGAAATCGTGGTTGTTGAAGTAGTACAACCCGCCGCCCAGTTCCAGGACCCGGAGATAGGTGCCGGAGGCCAACCCGTTGTTGAAGTCGACGTTGTCGATATCGACAATGAAGGCGCCGTCGCTCACGGTCAACCCGTTGGTGTTGCCGTAGTTGAAGTTCAGGCCGTCGACCTGGATCTTGCCGTAGACCTCGAAGCTGTAGCGGGTCAGCGAGTCCCACGTGACCGTGGGCCGGTCGCCCGAGGCGGTAAACACCCCGCGCGTCGCGCCGGAGTCGACCGTCAAGGAGGTGCCCAGCCGCAGGGTACAGGCGCCCTGCATGTTCCACGTGCCGCCGGGCCGGACCTGCACCGGTCCCGTCACCTTCAGGTCGCCGCCGGATTGCAGGTCGACCACCCCGAAGACGTCCGTCCGGCCGCTCACGTTCATCACCTGGCCGCTGAGCCTGAGCGTGCCGGCCGTGACCGTCAGGTTGCTGGTGACGTTGATCAGCCCGCTGGTGTCGGCGATCTTGCCCGTCTTGTCGATTTCGAGATTCGGGAAGGTCTCGGCAGGCAGGGTCTGGTTGTCCGTCGTGGAGTTGAAGCATACGGTGCCGGCGTGCGGCTGGAAGGCGCCCGCGCGCACCCAGGCGCCGCCCACGTTGAGCCGGGTTGTGTCGTTCGACATAATCAGCAACCCGCCCCCGTTCACGTTCACGTTCCCGAACACGTCGAGCGTCGTCTCGCCCGTCCACATCGTCAGGCTGGCGTTCGTCTGAATCATCAGGCCCGCACAGACCCCGTCCACGTCCAGTTCCGGCAGGAACGGGCGCTCGGGGATCAGCGCGATCTCCGTCGCCGTCGGCATCCAGCCCTTGGACCAGTTCGTGCCAACCGACCACAACGTCGGGTCCGCCGGCTCGCCGCCCAGCCAGATGTTCGGATCGTCCCAGGTGATGTGTTCGTCGATCGGCCCATCGCGCGCCTCGCCCGCGCCGTCGCCGGTGCTGTAGACCATCGAGACAATCCCGCCGTTGGGCGCGATCACGTTCGTCGCCGAGCCCGTGTCGATATTGTGCCCCAGCAAAATGAACGTGCCGGAATCGTGGCCCAGCCACAGATAGCGCGAGTCCGTCCCGTTCTGGCCGTTGGTGTAACTCACGTGGTCCAGCGCCTGGATCGTGGCGGTGGACTGGATCGTCAGCCCGTTGTCGTCCGGCCCGTCGATCGTGAGCCCGTCCACGTTGAGGTAGCCGTCGATGTTGATCGCGAAATACTCGCCCGCGCCTGCCGATGCGAGCGTGCCGCCGGAACTGGTGAGCAGACCGTCCACGTCCAGCCCCGCCCCGCTGGCGAACGTGAGCGTGGAACTGTTCAGCTTCAACTGCCCATCCAGCACGCTGAACTGGTTGCTGACCACCACGGCGGCGGCCAGGCTCAGCATGCTGCCGGCCGTCACCTCGACGTCGTAGTAGTCGGCCGACGGCGCGACCTGGGCGCTGCCGTTGAACTCGACGGTGCCGTGGTCAGCGACGAACGTGCCCGGGATCGTGAAGGTGCCGGCCACCTGCAGCCGGCCGGTATCGAGGTCCAGGGTACCCGCGTCCTTGACGTCGCCGGCGACCGTGATCGTGTATCCGTTCAGGTTCAGCGACGCCCCGTTGCTGACGACCAGGTCGTTCATGACGACGACGTCGTTCGTCAGCTCGTAGCTGCCGTCGATGGTCAGGTTGTAGTACGTCACGATCGGCACGTCCGAGGTGCCTTTCAGGACGACGGTCGAGGTCTCGCGGTAGAAGGCGTCAGGCGCGCCGCCCCAGTCGTCGTAGGTCGTCAGGACCGTGTTGTCGCCGCCCCAGATCGTGCCGCCGCTCGGGTCGAACGTGCCGAGCACCGTCACGCCGTCGCCGTCGGTGATGGTCATCGTGCCGGGCACCGTCAGATTGTCGAAATACTCCGTGCCCGGCCCGCCGGTGACGGGGTCCACCAGCGTCTCCTCGTGGAAGATGATCGTGCCGCTGGCCGTGGCGTTGCCGAGCACGAACTCGCCGTCGTTCGCCCAGTTGCCGCCCACGCTGACGACCGCCTCGTTCTGAAGCACGAACGTGCCGCCCTCCTTGATGCTGAACTCGTTCGAAACCGACAGAAAACTTGCCGAATTGCTGCCGATATACAGCACCCCCTCGTCGCCCACCTGCATGGACGCGCAGACCGCATTCGTGACGTTCAGAACGCACGGGCGCATCGAGGCCGGCACGATCACGTCGTTCGTGATCACCGGCACGCTGTTGTCGGACCAGTTGCTCGATTCGTCCCAGTCGGTGCTGGTGCTGCCGTCCCAGATCTTCTGGTAGTACCAGAACACGTGGTCTTCGTCCGGATCGTTGTCGTACGGCTCGCCCGCCTTCGGGCCGGTCGCGCCGAACATGGTGACGCGCACGCTGCTGCCGACGGCCGCCTGCACGTTGGTGCCGCAGTTGTTGTCGAAATCGCAACTCTCGAAGTAGTAGATGCCGGCGCCCATTTCGAAAACCCGCAGGTAGGTGCCGCCGCTGGGCCCGTTGCGGAAGTTCACCTTGTCGATATCCACGATGATGGCGCCGTCGTTGATGGTGAGGCCGTTCACGTTGGGATACTCGAAGTTCACCCCGTTCATGTAGATCTGGCCGTTGATGGTGAAGCTGTAGCGCGAGATGGAATCCCACGTGATCGTCGGCGTGATGCCGCTGGCGTAGAGCCGCCCGCGCGTCGCGCCGTTGGCGACCGTCAGCGAATGGCCGAGCCGCAGCGTGCAGGCGCCCTGCATGTCCAGGTCGCCGCCCGGCTGCACCGTCATAGGCCCCTTCACCTTGAGATCCGCGCCGGCCAGCATCTCGATCTCGCCGTAGGTGTTGCAGGCCCCGTCGACATTCAGGATCTGGTTGTCCAGCCGCAGCATGCCGGCGGTAACGAGCAGATTGCTGTTCACCGTGATCAACCCGCTCGTGTCGGCCGTCTGCCCGATCTTGTCGATCTGCAGGCCGGCAAACGTTTCGGGCGGAATGGTCTGCGCGACGTTCGTCGAGTCAAAACACACGATCCCGGCGATCGCCTCGAAAAATCCGTCCCGAATCCAGGCCCCCTCGCAGCGCAAGGTCGCGGTCCCGTTCGATTGGACCAGCGTGCCGCCGCCCTTCACGTTGACGTTGCCGCCCACGTCCAGCGTGATGTCCGCCGTCGACATCCTCAGATACGCATTCGTCTGCACGATAACCCCGGCGCAGACCGCGTTGACGTCCACCTCCGGAAAATACGTGCGCTCCGGAATGATCACCACGTCGCTCGCGACCGGGACGGCGACTTTCGACCAGTTCGTCGGCACGGACCACAGCGTCGGGCTGACCGGATCGACGCCCAGCCACAGGTTCGGGTCGTCCCAGCTGATGTGGTCGTCGATCGGGCCGTCCTTCGCCTCGCCGGCACCGTCGCCGCTGGCGCTGACCATGGAGACGAACGCGCCGTTGGGCGCCATCACGTTCGTGGCGCAGTTCGCGTCCAACTCGTGATACGAAAACGTGAACGTGCCGGCCGAATGGCCGACCCACAGATAGCGGGAGTCGGCGCCGCCCTGCCCGTTGGTGAATGTCACGTTGTCCAGCGCCTGGACGGTCGTGCTCGCCTGAAGGGTCAGCCCGTTCGTGTCGGGCCCGTCGATCGTCAGCCCGAACACGTTCACCATGCCGCTGACGTCGATTCCGAAGCAGGCGCCCGCGCCCGTCGAGGCGAGCGTGCCCCCCTCGCTCGTGAACCGGTCGTGCACGTCCAGCAGCCCGCCGTCGCCGAAGGTGAGCGTCGAGTTGGCGAGCGTCAGTTCCCCCGAGCTGATGAGGAAGACGTTCGAGACCGTCACGCCCGGCGCGAGCGTGACGGTCGGCCCGTTCACGTCGATGGCGTAGTAGGTCTGGGCCGGAATCGTCTGGACGGTGCCGTTGAACTCGACGGTGCCGTGGTCGCAGTCCAGCGTGCCGGTCGTCGTGAGCGTCTTCTTCACTTTCATCCGCCCGGTCCCGAGATCCAGCGTTCCGGCGTTGCTGACGTTGCCCATCACCGTGATCGTGTACGGGCCGAGATCGAGTGAAGCCCCCTCGTTGATGACCAGGTTGTTATACACGGTGATGTCGGACGCCAGCGTGCAGGTGCCGTCGATGGTCAAATTGTGGTACGGAACCGCCGGGACTTCGGTTACGATCCCCTTCAACACGACGGTCGAAACGTCGCGGTCCCACGAGGCGGGGGTCCCCAGCCAGTTGCCGGTCGTCGTCAGCGTCGTGTTGCTGCCGGCGTTGATCGTGCCGCCGCTGGGGTCGAAAACGCCCTCCACCGTCACCCCGTCGCCGTCGGCAATCGTCATGCGGCCCGGCACCGTCAGGTTCAGAAACGTCTCCGTCCCGGGCAACGCGTAGATCTTGTCCACAAGTGTGTCGCCGTTCAACACCACGGTGCCGCCGTCGGTCGCCGAGAAGAAGCCGTCGTCCGTCCAGTTGCCGCCCACGTACAGCGAGCCGGCCTCCCAGACGATCAGAGCGCCGCCGGTTTCGATGCTCACATCCTCGGAGACAGTCAGATGCGTGCCGCGCGGCGGCCCGATCCGCAGCGATTCCTCCGATATCGTCAGGCTGCGGCAGGCCGCGTTCGTGTTGTCTACCTCGCAGATGATGTTGGCGTCCGGCACCCGCACGAAATGCGTGCTGTTCGGCTCGCCCGCCGGCGCCCAGGCTGCGCTGGTCGTCCACTTCTGGCTCTGCTTCCCGCCCCACGTCTTCTCGCTGAACCAGTCGACGTGGCTGCCGGGGTCGTTCTCGTTCGCCGGCCCGTCCACAATGCCGCCGTTATCGCCCCCCGAATCGATCATGTACACGTGGATGCTGCTGCTCTCCGGCACGTGCACGTTGTACAGGCAACTGTCGCTCGTCGGGTCCAGGGTGTGGCCGACGAAGTAGTAGTAGCCCGCACCGGCATCCAGGACCCGCAGGTACGTCGTGCCGGCCGGCAGCCCCTGCGAAAAGGTGACGTAGTCCAGACGCGTGACCACGGCCCCGTCGTCAATGGTCAGGCCGTTGGCGTCCGGATACGACACGTTCAAGGCGCCCACGCCGATCGCCCCGTAGACCGTGAACGCGTAGCGCGTGCTGCCGTTCCACGTGATGGTGGGCGTGGCGCCGCCCGCGGTGAACTTGCCGTCCGGCACGCCGTCCTCGATCGTCAGCGAATGGCCGAGCCGCAGCGTGCACGCATCCTGCATGTTCAGTTCGGCGCCCTGCTTCACCGATACGGCGTTCGATACCGTCAGGTCGCAGCCGCCCCACATCCGCAGCTTGCCGTAGATGTCCGTCTGACCGGCCACCACATGCAGATCGTCGTCCAGATCGAGCACGCCCGAGGTCACGCGCAGGTCGCCTTTGACGGTCAGATTGCCCGTGCTCGTCGCCGTCTTCGCGCCCTTCTCGATCGTGAGGTGGTTGAACGTCTCCGCCGGAATCGTCTGGTCAAGCACCGTGCCGTCGAACGTCACGGTTCCGTCCGCCGCGTTGAAGGTGCCGTTGTTCACCCATTTCGCGCCCACCTTCAGCACCGCGCTGGAGGCCGTCATCGAAACCGTGCCGCCCGCGTCAATCTGCAGGCGGCCCCCCAAATCGAGCGTCATCTCCTCCATCGAAAGCGCCAGCGCCGCGTTCGTCTGCACGTAGAGATCAAAACACTCGCCGTCCACATCCAGCACGGGGTCAAAGGTCCTGTCGGGAATGATCACCAGCTCGTTGGCCGTCGGCACCGTGCCCTTCGACCAATTCGTGGACACGCTCCACAGCGTCGGACCCGACGGTTCGCCGCCCAGCCAGGAGTTGGCGTCCGCCCAGGTGATGTTGTCGTCTATTGTTCCGTCGTTCGCCTCGCCCGCAACCGCACCGCCCTTCTCGCCCGACGAATTCTGCATCGCGACCGACGCTCCGTTCGGCGCCACGACGTTGAAGGTGCAGTTTGCGTCGAACGCGTGTCCGACAAACGAGAAGTTGCCGGCATTGTGCCCGATGTAGAGATACCGCGCATCCGCGCCGTTCTGACCGTTGGTGTACGTCACGTTCGCCAGCGAGGTGATCAGCGCCCCGTTGTTGACCGTCAGACCGCTGTTGTCCAGCCGGTTGAGAAGGAGCTGATCGATGTCCACCGATCCGTTGACCGTCATGCCGAAATACTCGCCCGCAGCCGTGCTCTGGAATGTCGCGCCGCTGGCGATGAGCGCGCCGCCGGCGTCCACCTCCACCTGCGCGCCGGGGCCCAGCGTCACCGTGTCCGCACCCAGCAACAGCTCGCCGCCGCTGACGATCTCCAGCTTGTTGCTCACCGTTGGCACGCCGCCCAGCGTCGCGACCGCGCCGCTGATCTGCAGGTTGTAGTACGTCGTGTTGGTCACCACCTGGTTCACGCCGGCGTAGTTGAACGTGCCGTGGTTCGCCACGTAGCCGCCCAGCGTCCAGAGCGAACCCAGATTCACGACGCCCGTCCCGTTGTCCAGCACGCCGCCCGCCGTGTCCAGCGTCCCCAGAATCGTCACCGTCCCGTTCTGCACGTTGAGCGTGCCCGTGATGATCGCGTCGCCCTTCACCATCAAATCGTACCCGCTCAAGTCCAGCGTCCCGCTCACCGTCAGGTCGTGGTCGACCTCCAGATCGCCCGCGAGCGTGTTGGTGCCCGTCACGGTCACGTCGTAGAAGTCGCTCAAACCCGTGCCTTTCGACCCGTCGGGATCGATCGTCCCTTGCCCCGTGAACACGATCAACCCCTCGGTACCGCCGCCGACGTTGTACCGCAGCGTGCCGTTGCAGTTGTAGTCGCCGCCGCAGTAGATCGTCGTGTTGTAGCCGTTGCCGATGTCAAAGAACGCGTCGCCTTCGATAACCAGGTCCTCGGCGATCCAAAGCGCACTGTTCACGTGAAACGCCGCAATCCGCATCGGCCTGTGGATGATCAGCGAACGGCAGTACCGGTCCGACGCGTTCTCGAACTCGATGAGCCCGTCTTCCTCCGCGACCCAGGTGCAGATCACGTCATGCGAGCTGTTCGGCTCGTTGTCCGGATTCCAGTTGCGGTGAGACGTCCACTTGTGGTTGCCAAACCCGCGATCCCAGGTCTTGTGGCAGGTGTAGACCTCCACGTCGTCCACGTAGACGTCCGCCCCGGCGGCGTCTGCCTCGAAATCCAGACGGGCTGCGTCGGCCAGGGCGGCCTCCGTGTCCATGTCATCGCCGACATGCACGCCGTTCAGGAATACGTCGTAGGTGTCGAACCCGCCGTCCACCTCGATTCGAACCCAGTACCAGGTGTCGGCGGCATAGTCCGCCAGGTAATCCCAGCCGCCGCTGTAGCTCTCCACCTGGCCGCTCGCGTTGAAGCGAATCCGAATGTAGTTGTTCCCGCTCGAATCCTTCACGATGATCGTCGAAGCCAGGTCCGCCTCCCCACGACGATAGGCGAACCGAAACACCGTCAACCCCGTCTGCGCCGCGAATGTGCGGTACATCCCTAGCGTGCTCGCGCCCGTGCGGCTGATCCCGCAGCCGCGCGTGCCTTCCACCACCGGCGTGTCCACGATACGCACGTCGCCCTCAGCAGGATCCCCGGTCAGCGTCCAGCCGGAAGGATTGCCGTTCGTCGCCTGACCCTCGAAATCGTCGTCCAGCACGTCGCCGTCCGCCAGACACCAGACCGGGGCTAACAGCACCATGAGTGCCCACCCGCTTAGCAGCTTCGTAATCAACCAATCACGCCGCATTCTTTCCGCTCCCGAAAGTCGATTTCAGATAAGACTCACGATCTGAGCGCGTACCTCCCCCAAATAACATTTAGAGAAAGCAAGAACTGTGCCATCCGTCGGCAGCCGTGAGAAAATACTGGCCTGCCTGCTCATATCCACACGGCTGTACACAAGATATGGTGCAGCATTTGTTCGGATTGACACGCGACGGGACACTGAAGCGCGCGGGAGACCTTCACGTTTTTTAGAAAATGAGAATGCAGACATGAGAAAGATCTACCCCATCTAGGGCGTGTTTGTCGCACCGCAGCGGCATAGATGCCTCCAAGCTTGTCGACGGCGCAGGAAAACTCCTTACGGTACAGGCATGGAACCCACCAGCCCGCGTAGCACGTGGCAGCCGGAGGCCATGGCCTCGACGAACGGCATGTGGTCGGCGACGCCACGAGGGCACGAGACGGGCGAGACGATCAGGGACAGCAGACAGCCGCGAGCCAAAGAGGCCCGGAATCGTCTTGACTATCCCGCACGCTTGACCGAGTCATGGCAGAATGGCGGCAAGCCGATATCGCGCACCATCCAGCCGGGCATTTCACCAGTAGGCAAGGGTTCGTCACCGCCCAAGACTCGGTACAGGTTCCTTAGACAGGTCGGCGTCCGAAACGCGCGCGCGTCGGCTTGGTACAACGCCAGCCGGCGCAGAGCCCTTTCAGAACTGTATCGGGAACTGGGCAAAGCCGCATGCAACAGCAACGCCATGCGTACGAGCTCAAGCAGTTGTTCCCTGTCCTGGACCGCATGGCGTTTGACCTCACGCCAGACCTCATGGAAGCGTGGCGGATAGAACGCCAGCTCATAGGCCGCCTGCAGCTTCTCGCGAGCGGTCATGATTTCTCTCCAAAATAGCGGCTCGCGAGGACGCTCGCCCTCCATGGAGGCCCCATGTCGCGGTCATGGAGGGCGAGGCTCCCGACGAGCCGAGTTCTAAGAGCAGACTCCGTCACGGCTGCTCCTGCTGTTTCCAAAGCTTCATATCCACTTCGAGGTTGGCGAGATTCTCACGAACAAGACGATCGCTACGGAAGGAGTCCGGGAGCCTCTCGACGGCCTCTCGAACCTGCGCGTGCTCCAGGTTGGCCTGAGCGACCAGGTACCGGATGTCGCCCTGGTCGATTTCATCGTAGCGAATCAACTTGCTGGCGACGAGGTCGGCGGGCGAGACAGTCTTAAGAGTCAGTCTCTGCCCTTGCCACAGGACGACTTCGCCGGGGGCTTCCGGTTTCGCCAGGCAAAGCCGCAAAGCCGAAACCCACTCGACGTGCTCAACGTTCTCCGATTCCTCCGGATTGACCGGCAGGCCTGCCTCATCCGCGGCTCGGCAGAAATCCGGGTACGCGGCAACGCTATAGGGGGCCGCAATGTCTATGTCGAGGCTGGTCCGCCCCGGTTCGTCGAGCAGGATCAGGGCGCCGCTGCCGTACACGCACAGCGCGCACTCCGTCTTCAGAGCTGCGTCAATCTTCGCCAGATAGTCCAGAAGCTGTGCTTTGTCCATGATGCCAACCCATCGCCGTCTGCGACGTTTCGTTCGGTGTCGGAACCATTATAGGGCTCTCGCGAGACAAAGCAATCGATAACGGTCCGCCAACACCGCACGCGGCAGTGGCTCGTCTTTCACATCAGTCGCGCCTCCGGCGCCTGAGACTCGAAACTGGAAAGTTGAAACTGGATGGGGTGGCGCCGGATTGGTCAAGGTGAAAACTCTGTCGTGAACGCCAGCGTGCGCGAGCCACGCCCTGCCCGGCATGCCGCCTCCTGATTCCGAGAACCGCCCCGACTCCACACCCATACTTTCCCTGCAAACTCGCCAAGTTTCAGGAGGTCAGCATCCCCAGCACGTCGCAAAACGCGGCAGCGGCGGTGCCCGGCGCGAATGCCGCCGCACGCTGTCGCCCCTTCTCGATGTACGCGGCGCGTTCGTCGAGTCCCATGGAGACAGCTTCGGCAAACGCGTCGCACAGCCCGCTGCGCGAGAGATTGGGCGGCGAGAAGGCGGCGTCGCCCGCCACCTCCGTGAGCGAGGTATTCAGCCCGCATATCACGGGGCAGCCCGAGACCATGGCTTCGACCACGGGATAACCGAACCCTTCGTAAGACGAAGCGGTGACGAACCAGTCCGCGGCGGCGTAGAGCGCGTGCAAGCCGGCGTCTTCCACGTTGCGGCAGATCCGGATATCGGCTCCCTGGTGTCGGGCGGCGATGCGCGCCTCGATTCGCGGCGCGTTCGTGTCGTCACCCCCGGCGAGCAACAGGCAGCGCCCGGCCGCCCGGCCCTCCGCCGCCAGGCGGGAGAAGGCTTCGACGAGCCTGTCGACATTCTTGTGCGGCTTGAAGTTGCCGACGTAGAGAAGGAACGGCCGGTCCTCGGCGTAGCGGCGTCGCGCCTCGGCCACCTCTTCCGGTGCAGGAGTCTTGAGCCATTCCGCGCCGAGGTCGGGATACAGCGTGCGAATCTTGCTTCGCGCAGCGGGCACCGCCTCGGCAAGATCGCGGCCCGTGAAGTCCGAGTCGACCAGAATGACGTCCGCTTTCCGCGCCGCGGCGCGGGCCTGGAACCGAGTAAGCATCTTCTTGACCGCGCCGACTCCTTCCAGACGCAGGAACATGATATCGTGCACGGTGATAATCCGCTTGAACCGGCCGGTGAGCGGAACCTTGTAGTACGGGCTGAAGAAGACGTCGACCCGCTCCTCCCTCGCGAGCCGGGGCAGCACGTGCTGGTCGACCACCTGCGTGCGTTGCGCCGGGAGCGGCACAACCTCATGCTCCGAGGCGGCGACCGCCGGCGGCAGGGCGTGCTGCTCATGCACGAAGAAGACGAACTCCAGGCCGGACTCCGCCGCCAACAGCGGCGTGACGAGGTTCTCCAGGTATCGCCCGATCCCCGTCTTGACCGGCCCCGTCCATTCCCTGGCGTCAACGGCGAGCTTCAATTTCCTGTGCCCCGTCCGTGAATCTTACTCGTCGTCTTACTCGTAGTCTCTACTCCAGTCCCGTACTGTCGGTCGCCCCGTAGCCTTGGGGATCCCTCCCTTTCAGGGCGTTTGGGCCGATGCCGCAAAGCCTGAGGCAAACACGCGCCTTCGAGTTGAGACCACGAGTAAGACTACGAGTAAGATCAGGAAGAAGCAAGCACGGGATTCAACCGGGCCCCCGTCGCCACCACACGGAGACCCGCGGGTAGCGGAACCACAGCTGTTGACAGGTCATGCCGCGGATGATAGCATACACGTACATACACGTACATGTATCTGAAAGGAGCCTCCCTCATGGCCACCAAGACGATCACCATAGACCTTGACGCCTACAGACGGCTGCGTGCCGTCCGCGCGAAGAACGAATCGTTCAGCCAGGCGATCAAACGCGTCATCCGCCCGCCTCTCAACGTCGAATCCTATCTCGCCGGCCTGCGGTCCGCCCCTTTCAGCCGCAAGGCCGCACTTGCGATCGGCGAACACGAGGCGCGCCGGCACGGAGCCTCCGGGAGACGACGCTGATGGCCTGCCTGGATACGTCCTTCCTGCTCGATCTGGCCGGCGGCGGCGGAAGGCGCCGAAGAATCCGCGCAGAGGCCATGCTACGCGAACTGGCGCAACGCGGCGAACCCTTGTTCACCACCCGGTTCAACGTCGCCGAACTCTACGTGGGCGTCTACCGCTCGGACGACCGGGCAGAGGAAGAACGGAAGGTCCAGGCCCTTCTGAGCGGTCTGGGCGTGCTGGAGTTCGGCGAAGCGGAAGCGCGCCTCTTCGGCAGGATCACGGCCGCTCTGCAGGAGATCGGCCGCCCGGCGGGCGACATGGATGTCTTAATCGCCGCCGTGGCCTTTGCCAACGGTCATTCTCTCGTCACGCAGAATCCGTCCCACTTCGAGGATATCCCGGGGCTCATCGTGGAGGGGTATGGTCCCGAGGACGAGATCAAGACTTCAGAGTAGAAGCGGCGTCTCGCCGCTTCCTCCGGGCCGAAGGCCCGGATACCCCCCCCGGTCGGCACGCCGTGCCGCCGGGAGGAAGAGCCGAGACGGCTCTTCACCTATGCCCCCCATCACCGCTCAACCGAGAAATCGTAGAACCGGTTCACGCCCTCGCAGCCGGTGATCCCGACGTGGAACTCGTCGGGCAACGAATCGTCCATGTAGCCCATCTTCACGGCATCGTCGACGCAGACGGAGAGCATCCGGCCCTTCGGTGTCTTCTCGACCCGCACGCCGAGCTTGTAGCGCACGTTGGGCTTGAACGCACACTGGACGAACGCGGCCTTCCGCCACCACGGCTTGCCGTCCTTGAGCACATGGCGCCAGACGTTGAGGCCTTCGTCGTACAGAACGATCTCCCAGTGTTCCCGGTATTCCGGCCGGCCTTCGGCATCCGCGCCCAGCGCCGGCGCGATCACGATGAGCGGCGCCATGCGATCCGCGAACGCCATGGTGGCATACACATCGACCCGCTTCCCCTTCACCTTCTGCTTGAGCACCATGCTGGTGTAGGTCTCGGGCGCGCGCTTGCCGAGCAGTTCCTTCGGCGTGGCGCCGGCCGGCGTCTCGTTCTCGATACAGTCCTCCCGCTGCACCCACCCGCCGAAATGGTCCCAGCGCGGGCTCTTGACGAGGAGCCAATCGTTCGAGTTCCAGGCGTTGGGGGTGAACGTGCAGGAGAGCAGGTCGCCGGCAGTGGCGTTTGTCGCCAGCGCGATCGTGGCAATGGTGACAATCAACGACTTCTCGATAGACATGCGCGCTCTGCCGCGTATGCCAGTCGGGCGGCCGTCCCGGCCGCCCATGGCCGGGCGGGACGCCCGGTCTACTTGCGTTGCAGGCAACGCCCACTTGAACAGTCTCTTCATGTTGCTTGGCTCCTTTCACGCGCCGGACGCTTCACGCCCCGGCTCACAGCCCATAGATCCGCTTGGGATTATCGTAAAGCCATTGTCTGCAAACATCGATGGCGCGCGATTCGCTCATCTGCCCGCGCGCGATCCGCACGGCGAGTGCACGCGCTATGCATTCCTTCGTGAGTTGTAGCGCACCGTAGGTCTTTTCGGGTCCACAGGGCGCGTCGCCCCCGAACCCGATGATCTTGTTCAGCGGCACGAGATCGATCCATTCGTTCAGCACGTGTTCCGTCATGTAGGGCGAGATACTCGGCGCCCAGCACAGGTTGAGGCAGGCATTTGGGTATTGGTTCCCGATCACCCCCACCTCGCGTACCCACGGTATGCCGGCGTGATAAAGATCGAAGGTCGTCTGGCGGTACTTGAGCAGGAGCGGCGCCACGTGCATGGGGTTGAGCCCCGCGAAATCGTTCCAGCAATTCCAGTTCAGCCCGCAATGGACGGCGACAACCAGCCCGTGCTTTGGGGCCAGTTCAACCGCCTTGTACATGAGCCACGCGCCAAGAGCCGCTGCCTCCGAGTCCGAGATCGAATGCTCCGCCAGCTTCTTGAACAGGGCCCGGGCCTCGGCATCGCCCGGGGAACCGCGCGGGAACCGCGCGCTGAACTTCAGGCCGACGCATCGTTCGGCGACGGAGACGAGCGCAAACTCCATCATGGCCTCGGCATCCTCGAACCCCGACGGGTTTCGCTTGAGCCACGCCTGGTGGAAGGCTCCGAGCGATTCGGCCGTAGCGGCGCCCAAGGCCATGAACCCCCGGTTCACGGGCTTGGCGTAGCCGGTCCGCCCGTCGTCCCACGAACCCTGATTCAGCACCGTCTCGATCCGGCACTTCTCTTTCAGAATCCGGTCATAGAAACCCTGCGTGTTCTGCTCCTGCAGCCGTTCGGACAACAGCCGGTAGGACTGCTCATCGATCTCCTCGATTCCACACAGATCGCGCGCGGCGATGCGGGCCGCACGCGCGTAGCCGGTGTCCCTCATTGCGTCCAGCCAGGGCTTGAACCGTTCCCACCGCTCCTCGAGCGGGATCTCGGTGTTCTTCAACGCAAGCCGGTCCCCGGTCAACCCGGCTGTCACCGCGCTGGTGACCGAGTAGTGGCAGAAGATGCGCGTAAAGACATCCGCCTTCTGTTTGACGGCATCTTCTTCGGCCGGGAGATGCTCGTGCGCATCGATGACGGGCATCGTGTCCATCTCTCTAATCAACGATTCTGCAATCGCCTCATTCATGCTCGGCGTTTTCCCCACCAGTACCCGTTCACCATTGCGCCACTCTTCACTCTGCCTTTTTCATTCTTCATTCTTCATTTTTCATTGTTCCGGATGGTAGTCCTCCGTGTAGCCGCCCATCCCGATGAACCCGCCGCGCCCGCCACGCCGTCCATGTCCTGGCTGACGAGAATGCGCATGGCCGCTGTCTCCTTCTCCGTTTCGCACACGCGATCCCGGGCCCTGCCCCCGTTTACTCCGGCACGTCGCATACCAGCTCCGCGTGATACACCAGCCCCCAATCCCGGCGCCGTTCGTAACTGCGCAACGCGTCCGTCAGCGACGGCCTGGCGTGACACCGCACGGTCTTCCCGTTCACGCTCACCACGACCGGCTTCGCCAGATCCGCCATCTTCGGGTGCAGCCACAGCGCAAACCGTTTCACATTCTCCGTCTTGACCGTGAACCGGTTGCTCCCCTCGTTGACGGCGTCCACCACGCCGCCCTTCTTCTTGTGCGTGCGCCGCTCGATCCGGCACTCGTTCCATTGCTCGAGCGTCTCCTTCCAGCCCCCGCCGCCCCTGCGCTGAGCACCGTCGAGCACGATCGTGCCCTCGCCCACCTCGAGGAGGGTCACCCACCGGTTGTGCGGTTGGTCCACCTTGCCGTCGGCCGGTGTGGCCGCGACGACGCGCTTCTGGTGCGGATCACGCCGGCGCCCGACTATCCATCGGCAGAACTGCTCGATCTGCGGCTTGGCCTCCTGGGAGGAATGCCCGCCGTCATGCTCGGCGTAGATGTGTTCGATCCCATACTCCTCCAGGAGCCTGTGCGCTTCCCGCGCGTAGAAGACATCGGTAAACTTCGGGCGGTGCGCCTTGGTCGGGTGCCCCGGCGGCACGGCATCGTTCGCGCCGTGGATGATAAAGAACGGCGTGCCGGTCGTCACCGGCCAATAGGCCGCACCCCAGGCCGCGGAACCCGGCGAGACCGCCGCGAACCGATCCGGCATTCTCAGACCCAGATGCATCGCACCCATCCCGCCCATGGACGTGCCGGCCAGAACAATCCGGTCCGGGTCAATGGCGAAGCGGTGTTCGGACTCGGTGATCACTGCCGCGAGGTAGGCCTCGGCCTCGTCGCGCGCCCAACGATTGCTGTCCTGTTCCGACCACGGTGCGGAGGGGGAAACCGTGACGTAGGGAATCTTGTCCACGAAGAAGGCTATGCCGTTCGCGTTCTTATGGGCCTTGTCTATCACGCGCCCGGCGTACTCTCGCGCCGTCCCACCGCCCCCGCCGTGCATATAGATCAGCAAACCGGTCGGTCTGGCCGGGTCATACGATTCCGGAACGTAGTAGTACAGATGGTCGTCCTTGTATTTCTCCCGCAGGCCGGGCGCCGAGAAGTGTTGCAGGCCGGACAGCCCCGGCTTCACCTTCCCCGCCGCCGCGGGCCGAAGCGCGCGGAGGACCGGGTCAATCCGTCCGGCATAGCGCGTCAGCTTCTGCCGCAACGCTTCGCGGCCGGCCTCGTGACCGGCGGCAAGGTACGCCCTGCTCGTTTCAACCGCTTCCCGCTCAGACATCTCTCCCCTCCCCTGCACACAGACGAGCCAACAAAGCGGCATGGCCGTCAGCACGCTCAAACCACGTTTCTTCATGGTACGCTGCCCTCCTCCAGCTCGTGCTCGTTCCCCTGTTTGAAGGGCGAGCAGCCTGCCCGCCGCAGCTATCTGAGCGAAGGCGGGTCCTCGCGAGCCGCGGTCTTGCGACGGACTCTCCCCCAAACTCGAGCACCATTTCCGCGTCATAAACCAGTCCCCGGTCGCGGCGTCGCCGGTAACGCCGCAACGCCTCGCCGAGCGACGGCCGCACGGTTTAGAAAAACGTCCTGACGGCCGAGACGACGTTGTACGCCTCATCGATAACCGGCACAAGCGGCCAGCGTTCGAACGCGCCGCATGGGTGCGAAATACCGGCGCCGACCATGTCGCCCACGTGCAACGGGCTGTCTTCCGGAATGGTCATCATCGCGTGCTGGTCGTTGAGCGCGCGGATACGGTGGCTGGCCCCCAGCGCGGACGGCAACCCGCCGCCGCCCGGGCGCAACCATTTCCCGGGAATCGGAGGCCCCTTGTCGAACGGACAGTCCCGCCGGCCGAAAGTGAGAATGGCGGTGGTCGGTTCCGGAACAGACTGTACGTAGCCCCACAGTTCGAGGCTGGGCTCGAGGCCGGGCCCCAGCGCCTTCAGTTCCGGACTGCGCGCGAGGACGGCGTTGAATCGCTCGGTGTAGGCGCCGGAATCGTGCGTGAGATAGCAGCCGGACCGGATGACGATGGCGTACCCGCGCTTGAGCCCGACGCGGGCAAGCCGATCGCAACTCAGGTCGAAAAACGACGTGCACCCCGCACTGAGCAGGATTTCACCCTCCGCGAACAGGTCTTCCGCCTCGCACGAGACGGCGGTCTCCGCCAGGAAATCCAGGAAGGTGTCCACCTTCTCGCAGTCGGACGCCTCACCGCGGGACACGAACACCCCTTCGTAGCCCTCCACGCCCCGCAGGACGAGGTGTGGAGCAGCCGCCTTGACCGCCCGGCCCGTTGCCAACGCCGCCGCCAGTGTGCGGCATCCAGCTCGTTCGCCGGCAACGCCCACTTCAATCAACACCTGGATCGGCCGGCCGGCCCCGCGTTTCTCAGCCGCAGACGCCAGACTGCGCACGCCTTCCACGGAGTCGACGAGGCAGTAGAAGTCGAATGCCGGGTCACGCTCCAACTCGTCCAGCACGTACCGCACGGCCTGTTTGCCCACAAGCTGATTGGCGAACAGCACGCGCGAGACGCCGAACCGGCGATAGATCTGCAGGTGATCGACCGTCGCGGCGCACAGCCCCCACGCCTCGTTCTCGAGCTGCGTCTTGAAAAGCTGCGGCGCCATGTGCGTCTTGGCGTGCGGGCAGATCCGCACGCCCGTCTTCTCGATGAACCGCTGCATCCAGCGGCTGTTGTGATCGAGAGCCGACTGCCTCAGCACCAGCAGCGGCAGCGAAAGATCCTCGCGCAGCACGTTCCAGCCCTTGCCGCCGATCGCACCAAGCGGAAACGGCGCGATGCCGCCGGGGATACCCTTGTAGCGGTCGTCGATTCGGAGGTCGTGGATTTCACGCAGATCCATGCGTCGTCTCCTTGAGACTCACGGAAATCAATTCTCGTAATCATCGTCGCAATCAGTCGTCGCAGTCAATGGTCGACAGGCGCACTACCGTACCCGATCGACCCACGGCACGCGCTCGGCTAAAGCCGAGCGAAAACTTCCGCCTAAAGGCGGAACTCTGACGGATTTTCAGACCTCCGCCACCGCCTCCACCTCGATCTGGAATCCGAAATGCAGCTCGCGTGTCGGCACAACCGCACGTGCGGGGCGGTGCTCGCCGAAGAAGTCGGCGTACACCGTGTTCACCCGGCCCCACAGCCCAATGTCCGAGATATACACCGTCGTCTTCAACACGTGCCCCAGATCGCTGCCGGCGGCTTCCACGATCGCCTTCACATTCTTCAGCGCCTGCAGGGTCTGTTCCTCGATCGGACCGACCCGCTTCTCGCCCGTGGCCGGGTCGATCGGAAGCTGGCCGGACACATAGACCAAACCCTGACTCACGATTGCCTGCGAGTAATGCCCCGCCGGTTTCGGGGCGGCTTCTGTGTAGACCTTATGCATCACCCAATGTCCTCCTCTCCTGCCAGGCGCGCCGATATCTCGCACCCGCCGCTCGTACGGGCGAACGGGCGTTGCGCCGCCCCCGGCTCGCGAGGACCCGCCTGCGCCGAGCCTTCGGCGGGCAGCCGGGTCTTCGCGAGGGGCAAGCCCGCTGCGGGGATTGCCCCTCGCGAACGCCTTGCCAGCCGCCAGAATCGCCGCTGCCAATGTCAAGATC
>JAFGHX010000426.1 GCA_016929905.1 Kiritimatiellia bacterium | reverse complement strand
GTCGAACGCGAAGTAGGCCTTGTTGACGGCGAGGCTGATGCCTTTCTGCCGGTACTTGAACGCGCAGAGCCCGTTGGCGCCGTCGGACACGCCGCCGGAGTAGATGTTCTTGCCGTAGGCGCTCTCCCAACTCCGCGAATAGCGGAACGAATCGCCTCGGGCGAAGGTAATGCCGGGCAGCGCCGCGTAGTCCCACGCGCCCCGGATGCGGTCCAGATCGCCGCCCTTGCGCTTGAGCACGGTCATTCCGCAGCCGAATAGCCTGTTGTGGAGGGTCGCGTGGTCAGGGAAGGTCGCCCCCTCGGGGCCCTTGACTCTGACGGAGGACATGTTCACGCAGACGTACTGGAGCTTCCGGTGATGCAGCAGGTCTTCGGAATTCCAGAAATAGCGGTTCCCGATCAGGTCCTCATTGGCCTTCATCCGCTCCGCCATGGCGTCGAACTCCGCTTGCCGCTCGAGTTGGCCTTCGGCCAGGGCCACGGTTCTCTTGTGCAAGCGGAAGCCGTCGAAAAAGAGACGCTTGCCCCACGGTTCCGAAGACCAGCGGGGACCGGAAGGCTTCTTGGCCGTTTCGGGCGCGTACAGGCTATGCCGGCCCATGATGGTGATCTCCTGCGCACCCTGATGCACGTACCATTGATAGCCGTCCAGGAAGACGTCCGCCAAGCCGGCCCACTTCCGCGGCTCGACCTTCCAGCATCCGCCGCGCAGACGTTCGCCCAGGGCGACAACCTCCCTCACATAATCCTGGCCGTAACCTAGGATGTAGTTCTGGTCGCCGTGCGCGAACAACGTGTGCTCGGACTTGATCCCGTCCATCCAGAAACAATCGCCCTGGTTATGGTAGCCGCACCTGGAGGAAAGCGACTTCTCGATCACGTCCTTGATGATGTCCATCATCCGCGTGTCATGATGAACCATGGCGCACTCGATCAGCGGGCGGTATCCGAAATTCCCGGATGTAAAGCCCCCGCAGTATCGAAACGTCGCCGTCTGCATCGGCTTTTTCCGACGCATGCCCCCGTTGTCGTGCCCAGGGACGTGAAACGTCCACGCCTCATAGGCGACGGCCTTGAGCAGCCCCATGACGGTCTGAAGCTGCGCGTGTGCCGCCCGCTCGCGCGCCGCGAAATCCGGATGCGCGCGCTCATAGGCTTCCGCGATGAGAAACATGTCCGCCGCGGAACGCGCCTTTCCGAACGGGCTGGCCGGAAAACCGGGCTTCTTCAATTCTTCCTGCAGTGCCTGGCTCAACGGGTCTAGCAGATCCGCGAGAAACCCGGCGACCCAGCGGTAATCGCCGGACTTGTCCGGATGCAGAAAGCACGTTTGGAAGAGCGCCAGGTATTGCTCGTGCTTCCAGAACGATGTCCAGGACTTCCGACCCGAGACGATCTGTGCCCGCGATTCCTCCGCCCGCTCGAGCAGACTCTTCTCCTGCGCCAGCCGGCGCATGCGACGGTCGTGTCGGGCTTTCATCGCCGCCAACTCGCGCCGCTTGGTCTCGAGGTTCCGCGCGAACTCGGCCGGATCGATTTCCCAGCGCGCGAAGTCCGTCTTCGCGACCAACTCCTCGTACGACATCTTCTGGAGGCGCACGGCCTGCTCGATGCCTGTCCGCCCTTCATAGACCCGGCGGTACACATCCCGCTCGATCGGCCCCATGCCGGTCAGACGGTCGGCGAGCGGGTTCGGGGCTTGTCTCGACTCCGACGCGCCTGTCGGCGCCGCGCCACTCGCCATCACGTTGCTGCATGCCGCCATCCCCGCCGCGCACACCGCGCCGGCGACATACGCCGGCATCCGGGCCAGGGCCGTCACTGCGACACGATGTCTTCGCATGGTCGTCTGCTCCTTTCCTGCAACATGCGCTACACTCCCGCCCGGCTTCGGGACACCCAGACACAACGCCCTGCTTCACTCGACCGCGGAATCGAACTCCGGCACCCAGTTCTCCATGCCCGGCCAGTCCAGATCACGCGGATCCTGGTAGACGGGCAGCCGGGAGAACTTCTTCATCAGATCGATCCACACCTCGCCGTAACCGCCCAACTGCTTCGCGGTGGCAATTCGCTCGACGGCCTGCCGCCCGAGCCGCTCCTCGAGCTGGGCCAGGTACAGCGAGCGCGGTTTGACCAGGGTATCCTCCGATTCCACATGGCCCAGCGTCACATAGTCGGCCCTGCCCGGCCCGATTCCCTTGCCGTAGCCGGCGACGGTGATGCAGCCGATCGCCCAGTTATACCCGATATTGCCGGGCGCGCGCCCGAGCAGGATCGCAGGCTCCCATTTCCTGTAGCTTTTCGAGAAGCAGTTCCACAACAGGCAGTACAGCGCCTGCATGCCGTGGGGTTGCGTATGACCGGGCCGGAGAAAGATGGGGGCGCCGGTGAACTTGAACATCGCGTCGGAAACCACGTTGTCATGGAGCGAGCCGTTCTGGGGCCTCTGGTGGGCCTCGCAGGCCAGGTTGCCCTTCTCGGACACGCAGTCCAGGATGACGTTTCCGGAGGTGGATCCGTTGTGGACAAAGGCATGCCGCGCATACCGCCCGTAGCAGCGCTGCACCAGCGTATCGTAGCCGTCCACGCTGAAGTAGTATTTCCACCCGCCCTGAGGCCTCTTGGGTGTGTCCCAGGCCACGCCGTCAAGCATGGCGCAGTCCTCGATGGTGATGAAGCGCGCCCAGCGCTGGACATGCGCCAGGCATCTGGCGTAGAAGAAGCCGGCACACCTGCGCATCCAGCAGTTCTTCGCCGCGTTGAACGTCACGGCGAACATGGCGTGCTTCACATCCTGGTAGCATCCGTCCTTGTCTTTGCTCGAACGCTCGTAGTCCGATAGGAAACAGATGTCCTCGATACCGATCTTCTCCACCCGCCCTTCATTCTCCAGCTTCTCGATCGTTACGCTGCCGTGCCCCGCCTGGACGTCCAGGGAACAGGTTATTCCGTAGTCCAGAACGATCTCCGAGTTGTCTCTGTCGATGCGCACGATCGTCCGCTCCCATTGCGGTTTGACGTCCGCCCAGTGCGGCTTGCCGGGATCGGGCACGGACCAAATGGCGGCCAGACCCAGATCGTCAATGAACTTCTGCGATATGTGGAATACCAGGACAACGGGCTGGCCTTCCGACAACGATGAGACATCCCGCACCTTGAACCGTGTCTGCCCGCACGGTATGTACCCACCCAGCACTTCGGTATGCCGAGAGAACCGCCATGCGGGATACGGGGCGCCGACCGTGATCGCCCCTGTCTTCGCGTGTTTCCCCGCACGGCTCTTGTCGAAGACTATGGTCCCGCCCAAACCGCAGCCCCGCCCCCGAAGTACGATCCCGGAATGCTCGACCTGAATATGCCTGCTGACCGTGAATCGGCCCTTCTCGAGCAGTATCGCGCCCCGGTAACCCCGCGCGTCGGGCGGGAACGCGGACATGGCCTTGAGCGCGTTCTCTATCCGATCGCTGTCGTCAACGCCCGACGGGGCGAGTGTGATTCGCACCGGTATGTCGTTCGGGATGGGCACGCCGCCGCCCATGTAGCCCGCATGCGAGAAGTCCGGGATGCGGTTGCCCAGCTTGTCCGGGGCATAGCTCAATCGGCCGTCCCTGCCGGGCCGCACCAGGGCCGAGTAG
>JAFGHX010000425.1 GCA_016929905.1 Kiritimatiellia bacterium | reverse complement strand
TCGGCGGCCGCATGGTAGAAGAGCCGTCTCGGCTCTTCCTCCCCGGCGGCACCCTGTGCCGACGGGGATATCCGGAGGTGTCCGGGCCTGCGGGGAAAGCGGCGAGACGCCGCTTCTACTTTCAAGGCTCAGGTCAGAACCGCCACCCCACATTGGCCGAGACGAAGGTGGCGGTGTTTTCCATGCCGCCGCCGTCGGGGATGGACTCGGCATAACCGGTCTCGTACTCCAGCAGCGCGGTATCGCACTTCATCTTGGGGATGGACTGGTAGTCGACGGCGGCCGAAACGGACAGCCGCGGGGAGATCCGGTACAGGACGCTGGCGCCGAGCCCCAGATAGGAGCCGCCGTCGGCCTCGCCGTTGAAGAGGGTGGCGCGGTCGATGTGATCGTCCTCGTCCTCGGCCGTGACGAATGGGCTGTAGAGGACATAGGCGCCCAGGCCCAGCCGCCCGCGTTCGAAGGCGGCGCTAAGGCCGGCGTAGGGCATGGTGAACGTCTGCTCATAGGTGATCCCGGTCTGATCCGGGAAGGTGCCCACGTCATTGCGGAACCCGCCTTCGCTGTAGACATACGTCCCGCCGAAATCGCTCCACTCCCAGGTATCCTGCTTGTAGCCGACCGTGGCGCGCAAGAACACGGACTCCTGCCGGACGAGTCGAAGCGAGGCATTGAGGTCCAGGACCCGCACGGCATCCACGCTCACGTCGTGATGGGACCAGTCCGTCCAGTCCGCGCGGCCTTCCTGCATCCAGTCGTAATCGTCCATATTGCCGGAGCCGTCGTTGAGCGCCGTCCAGACGCCGACGGCGATGTCGATGCATTCGATGACGTTGGCCGACAGCACGACGCCGCCCAGATAGAGCCCCGTCAGGTCCCAGATCAGTTCGCTGCCCTTGCTGCCGTCCTCCATGTAGACATACTCGTGCGCCTCGCCTTGCACGAGGCCGACCGAGCCGCGCACGGACACGGCGATTGTCGCGCCGTCCTTCGTTTTCAGGCCCGGATCGGGTTCGGCATGGATGCCGAACACCTGCGACGCGGGCAGAGCCAGACCGACGACCAGCAGGCAGATGACGACGCGCAACGACTGTCTCATGCGGACCTCCCCTTCCCAACACACCCCGTGCAGATGCCATTCCCACCGTGGGGCTTGCGGTCATGAAGGGGGAACATAGCATACGGAGGCCCGCACGTCAAAACCTGGCTACTGCTCGGGCTCGCCGCGCTGCATGGACAGCGCCAGCTCGAGATTCCGTCGTGCCGCCCCGGCGTTCGGGTTGACGGCCAGCACCTTCCGGTAATGCCGGATGGCGGCTTCCGTGTCGCCCTGGGACAGGAGGGCATTGCCCAGGTTGGTGCGGATGTCGCCCCGGTTCGGAGCGCAGCGCAACGCGTGCCTGTACTGCTCGGCCGCCGCCCCGGTCTTTCCCTGTTTCGCCAGGAGATTGCCGAGATTGTAGCGCGCGTCGACGTAATCGGGGTTGATGTCCAACGCGTGCCGGTACCAGCGGCGGGCGGCGGTGTTCTCGCCCTGCTTACACAGGGTATTGGCCAGGTTGTAGGCGGCCTCGGGCAAGGCCGGGTTCAGGGCAAGCGCGGACCGGTACTGCTTCGTCGCGTCTCTGAGCCGGCCGCGGGCGACGAGCACGTTGGCGTAGCGGTAATGTGCGCGGGTGATATCCGTCCGGAACTCGTCGCATTTCGGGCGAACGGCGGCGGCGCGGCTGAAATGGCGGATAGCGTCCGCATAGCGGCCCGCCTCGAGCAGTATTTCGCCGAGTTCATCGTGGGCGTCGGCGTAGCCGGGCTGCAGCCGCACGGCCTGCTCAAGGTGCTCAATGGCGGCCTGCGTCTTGCCCACGCCGCGCAGGCTGAGCGCCAGCACATGGTGTCCGATCGCGCTGTCGGGGGTGACCTTCAGCACATGGGCGAACAGCGTGCGGTTGTCGGCCCAGACGCGGCGTTGGAACACGCTGAGCGTGAAGCAAAGCGCGAGAGCCACACACGCCGCCGCAAGGGCCGGACGAACGGACCGGACGCTGCGCTGTCCGAGCCGCGCGAGCCCGGCGCCGACCGCGAGGCCCAAGCCGGCGAGCGGCAGGTACAGGAACCGGTCCGCCCGGAAGATGTGGTGCGGAACGATCTGCGAACTCGGCGCCAGGCCGACCAGGAACCAGAGCAAGCCGAAGACGACGCTCTTCCGTTTCCGGAAGACGACCAGCACGCCGAGTGTGGCGGCGGCGGCGAGGGTGCCGAGCAACGCGCGGGCCCGGAACACGTCCAGCGGAACGGCACGCGTGTAGATGAGCGTCAATCCGCGCGGCCAGAGGATACTCTTGATGTTCAGCCAGTACAGGTTGAGCGTCATCAGCATCCGGTCGAGCGCGCTGTGCGCGGCGGGGGCGACGAATTGGCCCCGTTCGAAAGCAAGGCGGGTCCCGATCCGCTTGAGGACGAGCGCGGCCGCCGCCAGCGCGAGCAGCGGCAGGTACGTCCCGGCCGACCGGCGCCAGGCCGCCGGGCGCAGGTTGAGCGCGTCGTGCGCCGCGATCAGCGGCACGAACAGCAGGCCGGTCACGTTGCTCATGCACGCCAGCGCACACGCGGCCACGGTGAGCAGGCGCCAAAGCAGCCGTTGGGTCCGGCTGCGGCGGTCGGCCGGTTCGGCGTCGAGCAGGGCGACGGCAAGCAGATGCGCGTGCAGCCCGAGCAGCACAAAGAGCAGCGTGAGCAACTCTTCCCGCCCGCCGACCCAGGCCACGGGTTCCACGACGACCGGGTGGACGGCCAGGAGCGAAGCGGCTAGGGCGGCGGCCCAATACGCGCGCGCCGCGCCGGCGGCCCGCGCGCCGAGCAGCCGAAGCGCGAGCCCGAAGAGCAGCAGCACGTTCGCGGCGTGCAGGAGAAGGTTTGTGAAGTGGTAGCCGCCGGCCCACAGCCCCCACAGCCGATAGTCGATCGCGAGCGACAGGAGCCGGACGGGATAGTAGCTCCGAACGGAGAAGGAGGAAAACATGCGCGCGATATTGGCGGGCGCCAGGCTGCGGACGAGCGGATTGGCCACCACCTGAGCGGCGTCGTCGTAGCGAGTGAAGGCATAGCCCAGCGTCGCGCCGAACAGCACAAACACCACACCGGCCAGGCCGGCCGCGATGAGCAGCCCGACCCTAACCTTTTCGACTCTCAACGTTTGAATCACGGCTCCGGGTACCCGCACACGTGTTTCAGTTAACGGTCATGGCTCCGCTCCTTTGTGCCAAAGGTGACGCCGCCATGCAAGGAAATACCCACTTTTCCAGCTTTCGGAATCACGGCCGTTTTTCTCGTGCGCCGCGCGAACGGGCTACAGGGCGGGAATCGTACCGACCTCGCGGAACCGGCGGGGCGGCATGCCCAGCACGCGCTTGAAGGTCCGGCTGAAATGGGCAGGTTGCGGATAACCGAGCCGCGCGGCGACCTCCTTGCTGCTGAGTGAGGATTCCTTGAGCAGGTGGCAGGCCAACAGCATCTTCTGGCGCAGGATGTAGGCATGCGGGGTTGTGCCGGTCTGCTCCTTGAACACACGCGCCAGGTGCTCCCGGGATACGCTCAGAAGATCGGCCAACTCGGTCGCGTTCAGATTCCGATCCAGGCGATTCGCCACCGTGTCCTGCGCCCGACGCACCAGCGCATGCCCCACCCGCTCCTGCAGCCGGCTCTGCCTGGCCGCCGCCAAGCTGACGAGGGTGGCCATGACCAGTTCGGCTCCCTCGGCCGGCGTAACCGCGGGCCGCTTCCCATCGCAGCGACGGTACTCGACGAGGCGCCGGATCAGCCCTTCATGGGGCGGCAGTTCGTAGAGGGGGCCGTACCGCGAAAGCAGTTCACGCACCATCGCCTGCGCCGACTCCGCCCAGAACGTGATGTAGACGAACGTCCAGGGCTCACGGCCGTCCTCGGGATAGTAGTAGGCCGTCTCCGGATCCCTGATCTCACACAGAAACCCGGCACCCTTCGGGACGCGGTGCACACCGGCCCCGTCACGAAAGGCGCCCTCCCCCTGCAGCGAGTACTTGAAGAGGCATTGCCGCTCCTTCTGTCGATACCGCCCGGCGTTGTAGTACTTCGGGCTGGATTGCACCTCGCTGCAGATCGCCTGCACGCGCGGAAACGACGGCAGCGGGCCTACGGTCTGAAAATGTACCGTCCACAGGTGCATGCATCACATATTGTTTATCAATATCAACAAAATGAACCTTGCTGGTAAAAAAGTCAAGAAACTACTCTTTTTAGATTGGTGATAGTGTAACCACATTTTGTAAAAATTTCGAAAAAAGGAGGGGTGAAATGAGGCCGAAGTTCACATTGCTGGGGGCTGGCAGCGGGTTCACGCAGAAGCTGTTCACGGACATTCTGAACATCGAAGGGATTGACGGGGGAACGATCGGGCTGATTGACATCGACGGCAAGCGGCTGGACATCACCGTTCGGGTGATGGAGCGGGTGCTGGCGGTGATGAAGAAATCGACGTGGCGCATCGAGTCTTCGACGGACCGGCGCAAGGTGATGCCGGGCACGGACTATCTGATCAGCACGATCGAAGTATCGGGCACGAAATGCGTGCGTCACGACAACGACATTCCGTTGAAGTACGGGATCGACCAGTGCATCGGCGACACGATCGGACCGGGCGGCATCATGAAGGCGATGCGGACCCTTCCGCCGTTCATCGGGATTCTGGAAGACGCGAAGGCGCTGTGCCCCCGCGCGCTGATCATGAACTACACCAATCCGATGTCGATCATGTCGCTCGGTGCGGTGCGCACGACGAACCAGCCGTACGTGGGGCTGTGCCACTCGGTGCAGGGCAACTCCAAGGGGTTGGCGAAGATGCTGGGCGTTCCGTACGACGAGTTCACGTGGAGATGCGGCGGTGTGAACCACATGGCGTGGTTCACCCAACTGCAATGGCGCGGCAAGGACCTGTATCCCAAGCTGCGCCGCATGATGGCGGAGCGGCTGGCGGCCGGGCAGAAGTCGACGCGGTTCGAGATGGTGACGCAATTCGGCTACTATCCCACGGAATCGGACGGCCACTTTTCGGAGTACGTGCCGTATTTCCGCAAGCGCAAGGATCTGATCAAGAAGTTCTGCGGCGACGGTTACGGCGGGGGCACGAGTTTCTATGCGGACAACTGGCCGACCTGGCGCAAGGGCACGGACAAGCGGCGGGCGGCCATGGCGGCGGGCCGGGTGGAGATCCCCACCCAACGCAGTCACGAGTACGCCTCGGACATCGTGGAGGCGCATCTGTTCGACCGTGCGCGGACGATCTACGCCTCGGTCCCGAACACGGGGCTGATCCCGAACCTGCCCCAGACGGGGGTCGTGGAGGTGGCGGTGCTGGTGGACAAGCGCGGGTTCCAGCCGGTGTACTTCGGTCCGCTGCCGGAGCAATGCGCGGCGATGTGCCGCAGCAACATGGCCGTCTTCGAGCTGGCGGTACAGGGCGTGCTGGCGAGGGACCGCGAAGCGGTCATTCACGCCATGATGCTCGACCCGCTGTCGGCCGCCGTCTGTTCGCCGAGCGAGATCCGGCAGATGGCCGAGGAGCTGTTCAAGGCGGAGCGTCGCTACATTCCGGCCTGGCTGGCCGGCAAGCCTGGTACCCGCGGCAGGAAGCCGGCTTGCGGTGCGGCGGCCAAACCGCGCCGGGTCGCCTGAGCCGGGTAGCCGGGGGCTGGGCGCAAAGCCCTTCTGCGGGGGACTTGAGTAGGGCGCGCTTCACCGACGGCGTCCGCCGTAGCGTCTTCGCGAAGGCGGAAGCGCTGCCCTGCCTTGGCCTCGGCTTCGTTGTCGATTATTGTCTCGTGTGCGGGAGTCCAAGGTGCTACACTGGAGTTCCGGTCGACTGAGATCGGGCACGGCCGCAAGGGAATCGGATCGGGGTAAGCAACCGGCCGGCACAGCGCAAGGCGGCGCCGCGCATGAGACTCCGATTTGCAGGGCTTCTGTGTTCTTCCTCCTCAACCGTACGCGGTTGGTCTGATCGTCGGATGGGCGGGGCTTCTACGCTCCGGTTCGTGGGGCTGGCGCTGGCCGTCGTGCCATGGTGCGCGGCCGCGGCCGTGCCCCGGCGGGCATCGCCGGGGATCCGGTTGGGAGCCGCACGGGCTGAGGCAGGTTCCGCCGGGCCGGCCGTCGTTTCCAGTCCCCGACCTGTTGCGGAAGGCCTCGCGGCGCCGTCGCATCGAATCGTGTTGCCGCAGCCGGACGTGGCGGCCATCCTCCGAGAGGATCGTGCGGCCCGGGCGGCAGGCAAACGGGCAATGCGAATCGGAATCTTCCGGGACCTGCCGGCCCCGGTGGTATTTTGTGGCGGCCCGGCCGCCTACGGCGGTTGGCGCCGCACGGCGGGCGGCGGCCGGTTCTGGACCCTGTCGCTCACGTCGCCGGAGGCTAAAGCGATCCGTCTACGGCTCGATACAGTGTTCCTCCCGCCCGGTGCGTATCTGCTGGTTTACGACGCGAAGGACCCGACGGAACGGCGCGGTCCGTATACAGACGCACTGTTTCGTACGGACGCGCCGTTCTGGACAGACTCCATCTTCACAGCCGACCTCATGCTCGAATGCAACCTGCCGCCGGGCGCGCCGGATACCGAAGCGACACTGAAGGCCGATCGCATCGTGCACCTGTACGCGGATCCGACGGCACCGTGGCGCCGTGCGGCGGACGCCACCCACAATGATATCGTGTTCTATCCGGCCTGGACGAACACCGGCAACGCCGTGGCGGGGCTTGGCACGGTGGGCTACGACGGGTATTTGTGGGGAACGGGTGTGCTGGTCAGCGACACGGACGACTCGACGCTGATCGACTACTTCCTGACCGCCAATCACTGTGTCCGCGATCAGGCTGAAGCGGACACGGTCGAGTTCTACTGGTTCTATCAGACGCCCTACCCCGGCGCGGAGCCGCCCGCCCCGGAAGACGTCCCGCGCACGGGCGGTGGCGCGGACTATCTGGCGGGTGCGGGCACATCGGAAAACGACTTTGCCTTGCTGCGGCTGCGGAGCGTGCCGCCGGCCGGCGCCGTCTATGCGGGCTGGACCACGGAGCCGCCGACGAACGGGCAAGCGGTGATCGGGATCCATCATCCGGCCGGCACGCGCAAGCGGATCAACTTCGGCGCGCAGAGCGGCGGGAGTTGTCCGTCGTATCCGTCTGCCTATTACTGGGAAGTCACCTGGGGCAGCGGCTTCACGGAGGTGGGCAGCAGCGGCAGCCCGCTGCTGACCGAGAGCCACGAACTCGTGGGCCAGTTGTCGGGCGGGTTCTCCTCCTCGACGGAGCCGGGCCTGCCCGACTACTACGGCCGGTTCGACATCGCCTACCCGCTGGTGCGGGAATGGCTCGATCCGGACAGCGACGGCGACGAGATGCTCGACACCTGGGAGATCCGCTATTTCGGCGACCCGTCCAACGCCACGGCGGGCGCGGACGGTGATGGTGACGGGTTCTGCAATCTGGCCGAATACATTGCGGACACGAACCCGACCAACGGGGAGTCGTTCCTTCGGATTCTGTCGATCTCGAACAAGACGGCCAACGTCATCTCGTTCGGATCATCCACCGGCCGCTGCTACGACGTCGAGTTCAGCACGAATCTGGCCGACACGGCCTGGGACACGGTGCAGAGCAATGTGCCGGGGCAGGAGGCGTTCACCTCGGTCACCCGCACCAACACGGAACCGGCCGGCTACTACCGCATCCGCGTGCATCTGCCATGATCGGACAGTGCAATGACGGGCGCCAGCCCTAATGACGCGCGAAGCGCGAATGACGCGAGTGAACAACGTGTTGTCCACTTCAATTGCGTAAGGGCCTACGTTGCCGCCGCGACTCCGCTCAGCGGGCACAGCCCTCTCGGGCAGCCGGGCCCCTTGTCTCCCCCCCCCGAAGGATCGTCTCGGCTAATCCTGCAGCCGGACGGTGGTACGGTAGAAGCAGTTGTCGTACTGGTTGGTGACGGTAAGCACGAGCTGAGTGCCGCCGCCCGGCTCGTACAGGCCGTAGTCCTGCCAGAAGCCCTCGATCAGGTTCGTGCAGAAGTCGACATCATACAGCCGGCCGGTGACCCCTTCGCCGATCACGATTTCGACGCTGCCGGCCGGCACACCGCCGAACGCGCTGAGCAGGCGTGAGGCCTGGTTTGTCGGGTCGGTGCCGGCAACGAACTCGCCCCAGTTGTCCAATCCGTCTTCGTCCGGGTCGGCGCCGTCGGCGTACTCGTTCTCGTTGGTTGAGCCGGGAAAGTAGGTCTCCTTCCAGGTGTAGGGCAGGCTGCTGGGCTCCGCTTGCGAGGCGACGATGCAGGTTGTCCCGGCCACGAACACGGTACTGGTCATGCAGCTCCCGTCCGGGAACTCGATCCGAACCAGGCGCTCGCCGTCGGGTACGTCGGTCAATTGGAAGATACCGGCCTCGTCGGAGAGCACTTCTTCCTCTTCGTTCGGTTTCGGCTGCGCCTTCTGGGAGGACAAGGTCAGCAATTGCACACTGACGCCCTGCGTGACCTGGTGCTGTTTGCCGAGCGCGAGCCCGCGCATAGTTGCCCCGCGCTCGACGAACTGAAGCGTCTTGTCCACGCCGGGATTCGTCGTGTTTGTCCAGATCAGATACCCGCCCGCGTCCGAGACGTCGGCCGTACGGTAGCCCTGTTTACGGACGATCCCGAAGTAGGCGCCGGGCGGGATGCCCTTGATCTCGTAGTTCCCTTCCCCGTCGGTGAACGTGCGGGCGAACCCGCCGCCGAGCACCACCTCGGCGTGGGCCACGTGGTAGTCGGCCCCCTGGCGCTGCGTCTTGATGGTGCCACTTACGCTGATCGACTGGCTCGTCTCTTCCATCACCTGGCGCGGCGGCCAGCTTTCGCCGCCGTCATCCGGCGGCGGCGCCGCCGCCGTGGCGGCCGGCCCGCCGGTTGCGGCCTGGTCCTCGATCTTCTGCTGGTAGGGCGGCCGGTTCTGGAAGATCGACACGGAGCGGACGACGGTCTTGTATCCTTCCTTGACGAACATGACGAATCGCGCGTTGCCGGCCGGCACGTTCGAGAGGCGGAAGATCCCCTTGGCGTCGGTGGAGGTGCGATAGGTTTCCGCGAGGCTGCCCAGCGAGATGATCACGCGCACGTTTTCGAGCGGGCGCAGGGCGCTGTCGCAGATGAACCCCTCGAAGTCGTACTCGTCACGCGCCAGGTTGACCGCCGCGCGCCGCGCGCCGGAGCTGTAGTTGACGCGTCTGAGCACGGGGCCGTAGTGTTGGTATTCCGTGCCGGCCTGTGCGCGTGCGACCACCCAGTAGCAACCGGTCGACAGGCCATCGAGCACGTACTTGCCGACATTCGGCGTTCCTTCGCTCACCTTGCTGTCCGCGTAGCCGGACTCCGCCCAGTCCAGGGCGTCGGCATAGTCCGGATACGCGCGCACGGTCACGAGGTCCAGGCCGATCGCGCCGTCGGACGGCGAGGCGTGCACATTGCCGGCCAGCCCGGGCGCGAAGACCATGATGCAGGCGGTGTTTGCGCTGAGCGCGTTGCCGCTCTTGACCTGCAGCTCGAAGATGTAGATGCCCGGCACGGAAAAAGCGTTCACCTGGATATTGCTCATGGTTTCGGTGCCGGCCGGCAGCAGGTCGAGGGCCGGGTTGTCCGGCGCCTCACGCCACTCGTACTTGAGGTTGTCGCCCGTGGACGGGGAGCCGTCGAGCAGGGCGCCGTGCAGCAGGTTCGTGAGGAAGATGAACGGCTCGGCGACTTGGGCGACGGGCGCGTTGGTGGGGGGCAGTTCCGGTTCTTTCCAATTCGCGGCGCGCAGGAGTTCGACATCCGTGTACACGTCGCCCGCGGTCTCGATGTCGAGGCTCTGCTTCACGTAGCCGGGCGCCTCCACCGACACGGTCTGGGCGCCGGCCGGTATGTCGTCGAGTTGGAAGTATCCGGTCCGGTCGGCGACGTCGCTCCTGAGCAGGGCGTTGCCGCTCTTCACGATGCCGACGGTCGCGGGGCAGACGGGGCTGCCGCTCCAGGAGTCGCGCACGGTGCCGCGCATCACGTACTGCCTCGCCCGCGCAAGGGCGACGGCCAGCGTGTTGGTGCCGGGCACGACATCGACGTAGGGGAGCCGCACGGATTCGTAGCCGGTCTTGGCGACGGAGACCACGTACGCGCCTGGATAAAGGCTGGGATACGTGCATACACCCTCGGCGCCGGTTTCCTCGGTGGTGCCAAGCCCGAGCGAGACCTGTGCGCCTTCGACAGGCACATCCGTGCCCGGCAGCGTGACGTTCACCTGCAGCGAGGCGTCCTGCACGGCACCAGGCTCCATGTGGAAATAGAGCCGGCCGAGTCCGGGACAGACATTCACGTCGCGCACCTCGGCGCGGTGCCCGGGCGCCCGGATCTGCATGGAGCACGACCCGTACGGCACGTTCGAGAAGCTGAACAAGGCGTTGCTGTCGACGCTCGTGCTGAAGGCCGCGTTCCCGAGCCCGAGAATCTCGACCGTCGCGTTGGTGAGCGGCACGCTGTTCGTGTCCAGGATCATGCCGGTCAGTTCGTACGGGCGCAGCCCGCGCGAGAGGGAGAAGTCGGCCGCGTCCGACCAGTCGGGCTCGGCGCCGATCTCGACCGGCTTCACGCTGGTTTCGAAGCCGAGCCGCTCGATGCGCAGGTAGAAGGTGGCCGGCTCGTCAGGCCCGGTCGGGCAGAGCCATTCCATGAGGTAATCGCCGTAGGAATCGGTAATCATGACGTCGAGCGGCGTGGCATTCGTGTTCGCTTCGGCGACGGTGGGATGCGCGCTGATCCGCACGTCCGGAATGCGGGCGAGTCCGCCGCCGGTGTCGAGGTCGATCTTCCCGCGCAGGCCCGGCACATGCACGCGGATGCACCGCGTCTCGACGCTCATCTCGAGCCCGTCGCTCACACGCACCTCGAACGTATACAGGCCGGGAACGGGGCAATACACGTAGAGTTTCGAGAGCGATTCGGCGACGGCCGGCACGAGCCCGAAATGCGGGTTACCCGGCAGTTCGCGCCAACTGAAGAACAGCGCGTCGCCGTCCGGATCGTAGGACGGCGATGCGTCGAGCACGACCAACTCGCTGATACAGGCCAGATACAGTTCCTGGGTCGCCACGCCGATCTCGGGCGCATTGTTCACATCCACCTGGTACGCGTAACGGGAATAGCCGTCGGCGTTGTACGCGCGCAGCCGGTAGAAGTACGTGTCGGCGAGGAACCCTTCATCGGTGCAGTTCGTCACGTTCGCGCCGACCGTATCGATCTGGGCCCAGCGTCCGTACATGCCGGCCTTGCGTTCGAGCGCGAACCCGGTCTCGTTGTCCGAGTTGTCGAGCCAGGCCAGGTCGTTGCGGGTTGGCGAGACCTCGGTCCGCGTCAGGCCGGACGGCGCGTCGGGCGGCTCGAGCGTTGTCGCGGACGCCTCGCCGCTGTAACTCGACGTTCCGTTCGCATTGAAGGCGCGCACGCGGTAGTAGTACTCGGTGCCTTTGGGCAGTGCCGTATCGCTGTAGTTCGTAACGCCGGCTTCGACCGTGGCCTGCAGCATCCATACGCCGCCGGCGCCGGTTTTGCGTTCGAGCTCGAACCCGGTTTCGTTCACCGAGTTGTCGAGCCAGCCCACGTCGATCTGCGACGAGGAAACCGCCCCCGCCAGGAGCCCGGACGGCGGTGCGTTCGGGGGGCTGGTGACGCGAATCGTGTAGGTGCCCGTCTGGCTGGTGGAGTAAGCGCGAACCTTCACATAATAGGCGCCCGCCAGCAGCGACTGGACGATCTTGGCCGCTTTGCCCTCGCCGCCGTCATCAGCGCGCATGACGGTGACGGCCGGGGTGTCGGGTCCGTGCAGCGTCATGTAGTTGTCCGAGAGTGTGTCGAGCACGGTCTCGATGGTGTAGACATTGGAGACGGCCGCCACGAAGCTGTACCAGTTCTCCGCGCCGCCCGCGTCGATCGAGCCGGGCACGGGGGCGGCGTCGACCGTCAGCCCGACAACCGTGCGGAGGTAGCCGGTGTCCGCGCTGCTGAACGTGCCGGTCGTCGCCCCGAAGACCGGCTGCGCCCAGTAGTAGTAGAGCAGGCTCTGTGCCGCGCTGGTGTCGTCATACACGTTGGTGGCGAGCCCGTCCGCGACGCGGGTCGCGCCGTTGGTGTCGGCAGTCGTGTGGCGCCACACGGCGTAGCCGGTGGCATTGCTGACCGCCGTCCAGATCACGCGGACCTTGTCCGGGTGGCTCCCGTCGCTTGCGGTGACGACCGGCGTCTCGCGCACCAGGTCCATGACCAGCAGCCCGTTCGCACCGTCGGCGACGTAGGCGTAACGGCCCTCGACCGCGACACCGAGCGCATTCCCCCACGTATCATACGCGGCCACGCCGGCCGGGTTCGCGGGGTCGGAGACATCGATGACCTGCAACCCGCCGTCGTCGTCGGCCACATACGCGTAGCCGTCGTTCGCGCACAGGCCCATCGCGAGCCAGCCGGGCAGCTCCAGTTCGCCGACCGTCGGGCCGATATTGCCGGCGTCGAGCACGCGCAGATACATGTCGATTGTGAGGTAGGCGTAAGCGCCGTCGACATGGACATCGTATCCGTCGTACATGATGTCCACGTGCGTACCGGCCAGAGCCAGGTTCTCGGGGTCGGTCACATCGATCGCGCGCATGCCGCCCGCCTGCGCGACGTAGCCGGTCCCGTCCCGCACAAACAGGCCGTTGACCCCGTAACTGCCGGAAACGTAGTCGTCGAGATAGGCGGGGGTGGCGGGGTCCGACACGTCGAGCGCGAGCAGTCCGCTGTCCCAGACGGTGAGGTAAGCATACTGGCCCGACACGGCCACGTCGGAGCAGTCCGCGTTCGTGCTGTACCCGCCCACGAAGGCGGGCGCGGCCGGATCGCTGACGTCGAGCACCTGCAGCCCGCCGCCGAACACGGCCAGATAGGCGTTGGTACCGGGCACGCAGACGCTCACCGCCTGCCCGTCGGTCTTGTACTCGCCCAGAGCGACGGGCCGGGTCGCGTCGCTCACGTCCAGAACGCGGAGCCCGCAGTTCCCGTCGGCGAGGTAGGCCAGGTTCCCGGCCAGCGTCACGCCCTGCGCGCTGCCGCTGGTGCTGTAGTGGCCGGCGTCGACGGGGTTCGCGGCGTCGGTGATGTCCACCACCTGCAGGCCGGCCCCCTCGTCATCGGCCACGAACGCATAGATGCCGAACCCGCACACGCCGAGCGCGTTGCCCCGCGTATCGAACGTGGCGCGATACGCGCAGTTGGTCGGATCGCTCACGTCAACGATCTGCAGCCCGCTGCTGCGGTCGGCGACGAGCGCGACCTCGCCGCTGACGTACACGTCGCGCGCCTCGCCGCTGGTGTCATAGCCGCCCACCCACACGCAGTTGGTCGGGTTGCTGACCTCGATCACCTGGAGGCCGCCCTCGTTGTCGGCAACGTAGGCATAGGCGCCGCTCACATACACGCCGTACGCGTAGCCGGCCGTGTTGTACCCGCCGATGTCCACGCAGTTGGACGGGTCGCTCACGTTGATGGTCTGCAACCCGGCACTGTTGTCGGCCACGTACGCCACATCGCCGCGCACGAAGACGCCTTTCGCTTCGTCGGCCACGGCACAGCCGCCCACGTGCGTCGGGGCGGCGGGCCGGCTGACGTCGTAAACCTGCAGCCCGTTAACGCCGTCCGCCACGTACGCGTAGTCCCCCATGACGTACACCCCGCGCGCGCTGCCGGCGGTGTTCGTGCCGCCGACCAGGGCCGGCGCGGAGGGATTGCCCACATCGATCACGAACAGGCCCGCGCTGCGGTCGGCGACGTAGGCGTATTTCCCGCTCACGTGCACGCCGACCGCGATGCCGCCGGTCTGGTAGCCGCCTGCGAGCCGCGGGCTGGCCGGGTCGCTCACGTCCAGAATCACGAGTCCGCCGGTCCCGATCGCGATGTAGGCGTAATCGCCGCAAATGTGCACGTCCTGCGCGCCGCCGCGCGCCGAGCCCGGCCAAGCGCCGGCCAGGAACGGCTCGACTGCGCCGCCGCGCCCCCACGTGACGCAGGCGGATTCCGGACTGTAGGCCGATTCGCGCTCGCTGTTGTAGGCGCAGACCCGGTACCAGTACCAGGTCGAGGCGGCAAGGTTCGTGTCGCTGTACGCCGTCATGTCCGCCGCAAGCGTCGCGAGACGCGACCACATCCCGTTCGGCCCGCCACGCCGCTCGAGCCGGAACCCGTCCTCATTGTCCGCATAGTCGACCCAGCGGATCTCGATCCGGTCCGTGCCAGCCGATACGGTGTCCAGCGAGCCGGGCCGGTCCACGACCGTGATGGGGGAGCCGTACACGCCGCACACCGCGCAGAAGAATAACGGCGCAAGCAGACCGGGCACGATTCTTGCCGGCGTTTTCACACAGCACCTATGTTCGACGGCCGCGGGGTGTGGCGTCGGCCGTTCGACGCGCGAAACCGACCCGGGCCTGTTCGTCAGACTCTACGGCTCGCGAGGACGCTCGCCCTCCACCGGACGGATTGAACCGGGTGGCGCGGCTACGGCACCACCACCTCGATTCGATAGAAATAGTTCGTCTCGGACGCGGGCACCGAGTCGGTCCACTGCATACCGGTCTGCCCGTTCGTCGCTTCCCAGGGCCCGGCGACGAGATCCCATTCGCCGGTCAGGATGGTAGCCCGCCCGATCTGGTAGGAGCGCCCGGGAACGGTTCCCCACGCGAGCGTGACTTCGTTGGTGCCCAGCGCGGGCCCCGCCTCGTCGAAGCTCAGTGCGCTGCCCCCGTTGGTCGGGTCAGTCCCGCAAACGTACTCGCCCCAGTTGTCGATCCCGTCATTGTCCGCGTCTTCGGTGCCAACCACGTTCGTGCCGGCCCCGAAATACTGTTCTTCCCAACTGTCGGCGATATTGTTGGTGTTCCCATCGACGGGCGTCAACTGGATGGTGCCCAGATTCGTGGTTGTGCCCGCCTCCGGCATGTCGGGGATCGCGTTGGTGATCGTGAACAGGCCGCCGCTGAGGTTCGACAGGGTCAGATCGTACACGGCGGTGGGCAGCAGGACGCCCTCGCCGCCCTGGTCGTCCGGGAACGACCCATCGGCGTCGGTCGCCCATTTCGCGCCCCAGGCGGTGTTCTGGTAGGCGGTGTAGACCGTACCGGAAACCGTGCCGCTTTTCGCCTCGAACAGGAGCGCGGCGCCCTCGATCAGCCCGGCGGTCCTGTCGTCGCGCACGACGCCCTGCACGCGCACCATGGGATAGAACATGAACGCGGTGCAACGCCAGGCATCGTCCACGAGCATCTTGTTGCGCGGGTTGCCGTAGAGTTCCGAGTCCGCGTTCGCGACCTGGCCCGTCAGCACGGGGTCCTCGACCGGCCAATAGCCGGGCACGGCCGGGACGCTCACCTGATGACAGGTGGCCGTCAGCGAGCCGAAATCGACCGTCATCGCTCCGTTGAACTCCTGGGTGCACACGCCGGCCGGTCCATCGACGACCGCCACCGCGCCCGGCGGCGCGCCGACACCGCCCACCATGTCCATGCCGGCCACGACCAGAAAGCCGCCGCCAATCGTCGGGCCCGTGATTCTCAACTCGTATTGGCCCTCGGCGAATTCGTTCGTAAACTCGGGACTCATCAGCACCTGCAAGTAGTAGACACCGACCGGGTCCGTGGCCGCGCAAATCCAAGTCAACTCCCCCTCGTTCGTGCCGCAGAGGTCTTCGAACCAGATTTCTTCCAGTTCACCCGTTGGCTTCTCGTGCCAGATTCGAACGGCCGTGTTCAGATTCGAGTCCAGATGCGTGGTCTCGATTTCGTAGTCGTCCCCGCCCACAAAGAAGAGTTTCACCCAGTCTTCGTCGTCGGCACTGTGGAAGCTGTGTGTCTGGGTGGTCCCGACCTCGAACGCGACGGCCGTCGCGTTCGTGTCGTCCGGCTCGTAGACGTCCGGCGCAGCGGCGGCGGGCCGAGCCAGGTTCAGCACAGCCACGGCAGCCACCCACGCGCACGCCATTCGCCATTTCAGCCATGCGCCACCTTTCATCGTGCACATCCTCCCGAACCCGATGCTACTCCGCGCCGGCCGGCGGCCTGGACGCAGGCAACGGTGTGACGGAAACGCCGGGCACGCCGCTGTCCTGAACGGCCTCAGCCTCGGGCGCCGCGGGCTTCGCGTCGTGTTCCGCCCGTTTCCTGCGTACGCTCTCGATCCGCCGTTCCGTCGCCTTGCGCTCGTGATCATTCTCGGCGAAGCGCATGGCGTTGCGCAGGGCCTGCTCCGCCATCTGGAATTCAGCCGCGTCTTCGTGCACGTCCGCGAGTTGCCAGTACAAGGTCAAGTTGCGCCGCGCGTGTTTCTCGGCCGCGATCTCTTTTTTCAGGATGGATTTCGCTTCGTCGTATTCGCCCAGCATCGCGTGCACCCCGGCCAGATACGCCTGCGGGTCCGGATTGCGCTGGATCACGTCCTTTGCCCACTTCAGCGCGTCCGCCCGCTGGCCGGCCTTCGCGTAGATCTGAACGAGTAGCGGGCAGACGACCATCCGCGTTGTCGGGTCCTTTTCGACCAGCCGCTCGTAGGCCGCGGCGGCCATCAGCGGCTCACCCGCACGTTGATACTCGCGGCCCAGCGTCTTGAGCCGTTCGACAGACGCGTTCTGCTCCGTCACCGGCAACTCCGCCGCCATACCCGTGTGAACCGCCAGCACAAGCAGTCCGAAACCCAATCGGCTCGCGAGCCCGCGCATGATCGCCCTCCTGTTCGTTTCCGCACGCATCGTAAGGTGAAAATTCTACCATGAGTATCTGGTCAGAACCAACGAAAATCCGCGTTCAACTCGCGGCCGGCTTCCGGGGGGGCCAGGCCGCCCGGGCGGCCCGGCCCCTGTTTTCCGGGAGACTGTGGGAGGGAACGCACCCCTCTCTTGACCCGTTTACATACAGTCGCAGCCCGGTGCCCTGGTCTTCCCGGGTTCGTTATTCGGCATTCGTTATTCGTTATTCGGCAAAACGTGTGGCGCCGTGCGAACATATCCACCACCCCGGGCCGCGATGCCGCGCCTTTGTGAACGAGATGCACCCCTTTGCGTCCTTTGCGCCCTTTCGCGGCCGTCCCCTCTGCCCGCGATCCGCCTAGTCCGCCGGTCCGACGCGAATGCGATAGAACATGAGTTCCTCGGCCTGGTGCACGGTATCGGTAAAGGTATTGACCGGCGGGGTGGCGTACATATCCGTGATCAGCGGCACGAACTCGCCGGAAAGCAGGTTCGTTCGGAAGTCGACGCTGTAAACCCTGTTCGATACGCTCGTCCAGCGCAGCACGAGCGGCCCGGCGGCAGCGGACGGCGGGTCGGCCTCCGCGATTTGGAACACGGAAGCCGCGCTGGTGGGACAGGCGCCGGCAAGCCACTCTTGGTAGTTGGAGTAGCCGTCCGAATCGGAGTCGGCGTCGGAGTCGGCGTTGGTTGTGCCTGCGAAGTACGTTTCCTCCCAGACGTCCGGCATGCCGTCGGCGTCGGAGTCCTGTTCCAGCCGTACGACGTCCGCCTGGACGGGGATCGACCGTTCGAGCAGCGTATCCTGGGCGTGGAAGGTGATCGTATAGGTTCCGAACTCGGTGAATCCGGAATAGAGCTGTTCGTACCGGTCCTCGGCGGCGTTCCAGACAAGATTGGTTTCCGGCAATTCGGAGTCGCCCGCGTAGCCGGGCGGCGAGACGGCGCACCACACATTGGTGATGTCGTCGCTGTCGGTGACCTGCGCGGCCCAGAGCAAGACGGAGTTCGTGTTCTCGTTGATGGCGGCATCCGGCATCACGGCGCCGATCACAGGGCTCTCCCCCGCGGTTCGGAACGCCGCGCCGATATAGCGGCGTTCGGCCACGCTGCCGTCTTCGTCGTTGCGTGCGACTCCGTCGCCGGTGTCGTCCAGTTCGGCGTTCTGGCCGCGAAGTTCGCGCCGCACGCCGTCCTGCGCCTCGTTGAAGGCCTTGCCGACGCTGAACCCGTTGAAGATGTGCGGGAAGAAGAAACCGGAGAAGCTGGTACAGCCGTCTTTCCCCCACAGATTGTAGTGCCGGCTCTTGGCGCTGGTGCTGGCGATCGTGATCCGCTCGCGGTTCGCCGGCGGCGCGAGATCGGCGAGGAACAGGCCGGAGTCGGCGAATTCGAGAATCACGATCAACTGGCGGTCGGCGGTCTGGAACAGATCGAGCCATTGGTCGAGGACGGCGGCACTGAGCGGGTCGGAGTCGTTCAGGCGCAGGTGCCCGTTTTCGTTTTCGCCGATCACGTACAGGGTCAACTTCTGGGCGGGGCTTGCCCAATTGGTGATGGCATAGCCGAGGTTGGCCAGACTGGGCAGCGCGTCCCAGTCGTTGGTCCCGTCGTTGCGTACATCCTGGTTCTCCTCTGCGCTCATGTAGAAGATCGTCTCGGGCCGGAACCAGCGCTGCAGACAGGTATGATAGGCATAGACGGCCATATCGTTCATAACCGGCCACTTCCAGGAATTGGTGTTGCCGGCATTAAGCACGACGACACGTTCGTCGAAGCCTTCCTGGTAGACGTAGCGCTGCTCGGGCAGCGAGACGCTATTCCATTCGTCCATGGCGTAATAGATGATCTTGTAGTTGCCCTGCTCGCTGAACCCGTCGTAGGCGATCTGATAGCGGCCGGCCTGTTCGTCGTAGGGCAGTTCAACCGCCGGGATCGCGTCGACCGGCACGGCCGGATCCGGCTCGTGGCTTGGCGGGACGACATGGCACCAGACGCGCTGGATCGCGTACTCGGAGAGGATGTCGCCTGCCCAGAGCGTGGCGGTCGTGCCCTGGTTCAGCAGTTGGTTGCCGCACACGCTGCCAATGAGCGGAATGTCCTTGCCGGCAACGAACGTGGCGCCAATGTAGAGATTCTGGGCCAGGGTACCCCCGCCGTTGTCGTAGTAGAGGGACGTTTGATAGGGGCCCATCGCCTCCTGCCCCATGAGATAGGAGTCGTGCACGTCGTAACCGAGCAGCATGCCGTTGAAGAATGCGTCGGAGAAGCTGACGAGCCCACCGGCAACGAAATAGGCCGGTTCGTTCGTTCCGGCCGAGGCGATCACGATCCGTTCGGCAGGTCCGGCATAGCTGAGTTCGTCGAGCAGGCTGCCGGCGTAGCAGCAGTCGATGACGAGAGTCACGCGCGTATTGTAGGCGTTCTGCAGGCCATCGAGCCAGGCGTCCAGGTGCGAGGCCGGCAACGATTCGTCGGGATTCAACTTGAAGCTGCCTTCCCCCTCCTGATCGGTTCCGTGGTCAACGAGATAGACGAACAGATTGTCCGCGCCGTTCGCCCAGTTGGTGAAAGACCAGGCGGCATTGGCGTAGCTCGTTTCCGCGTCGACGTCATCGAACGCGCCGTCGGCATCGACGTCCTGGTCGAGTTCCGGGCTGAGGTAGTGGAGGTTCGTTTTGGAGAACCCTCTGTAGAGCAGCGTGTTATAGGCGGAATTGGCGAGGAAACAGGTGTTGGTCCACAACGGGTCCGCGTCGTTCGAGCGGCCGGCAATGATAACGGACTTGCCGACGGAGGCGACGTCTTCGGCGCCGATCACGTTCACGTAGGCGCGGGCCAGCCGGCCCTGTTCGTCCCAGCACTCGATCACGTCGATGCAGGAGGAGGTCACACCGGCCTCGTAGAGCACGTTGCTGCCGTCCAGCGCGGACAAGGTCGCCCCGCTCGGGTTGCGAACAAAAGCCCAGGAGACGACTCCGGTCCAACCCGCGGCGTAGAAAGTTCTGGTCTGCCCGCCGAACAGCGTCACGCGCGGCGGCGCGAGTTGGAGGCCGGGCGTCAGCATCGTTTCGCCGTCCGGCACGGCCGTTGCCCGGTTTTCGTTGGGTGTCCAGCAGACGGCGAGATCCTCGTTGGTGACGATGCCGTCAAGATCGAGGTCGCCGCGGCGGTAGCCGGTGGCATTCGTTCCGGTCTCGTGGATGAGCGCGTCCACGGCGAGGATTTCGCCGTCGCCGTCCGCATCGCCGGCGACCAACGCCCAGACGCCGCTCTCGACTTCGCTCACCGCACTACTGCCCCCGAAACTGGCGGCGGCGCTGCCGGCGAAGTCGTAACTCAAGGTCCGGTTCGTGAACGTCAGCGGTTCTGCCGACATCGCGGCCAGATGGCTGCGGTGTTTCAGCACGAGGTACGCGGCGACGCCGGGCGACGCCTCGACGGCCAGGCTCTCGGTTCCGTCCACGGCCAGCAGGGCGCCGTCCTGGCGCAGAAACGCGCTGCGCGCCATGATGGGGTTCGCATTGGTGCCCTGCCGCAGCTCGAGCAGCACCCAGTCGGTGACCCCGGCCGGGATCGCGCCGACCGTGCGCGGGTCCGCCGCATAGGGTGCGGTCAGCGGGACGGCGCCGTTTCCGCTCAGTGTGGCACGCATCGCATGGGTGCCGGAGTCGTAGGCGCCCTCGAGAAAGGCGTGCACGCTGGCCATGAACTGCAGCTCGTACGCGCCGATGTCGACCTTCCCGTTCAGGATCCGAGGCGTACCGGCCAGGTCGGCGGCGCCGAACATCCAGGCGACATTCACGCCGGCGTCCACGCAGGGCGAACTGACCTGCACGCGGTAGTCGCCGGCCCCCGCGTCCATGAAAAGCGGTTCGCTGGTCACCAGCCCCTCCGCCAGGGGGGCGTCGGGCGTGGTGCAACAGTAGCTCAGTTCGGACTGGTCGTAGTTCTCGCCCTGCCAGCCGGCTGTGTTCGCCCACACGATCGAATTACGGATCAAGCCGCCATAGACGCCGCCGCCGAAATCGGTCGCGTCGTTTGCGCTGACCGTGCAGCTTTCGAGGAACGACTCGTACGCCCCGCCGCCGGAGTTAGCCGTGTTGTCGACCAGCAGGCAGTTCGCGAGCTCACTCCAATAGGCGCCGCCGCCGTAGAGCGCATCGTTGCCCGCCAGCCGGCTGTTGCAGATCGTGCCGCCGTAGATCCCGCCACCCGCTTGGGCGGCTGCGCAACCGAGAACGAGGCAATTCGAGACCGCCCCATTCGCTTCGCACAACACCCCGCCGCCGCATCCGTCGAGGTCTCCGCTTGAGCTGTCGGCCCACCCGTTCGTCAGAGTGAACCCGATTACCGCGGCGCCATCGCGCACATACGCGCAGCGTACGGCGTTCGTCCCGCCGCTCGACTCAGCGCCCACAATGAGCGTTGCGGTCGGATTCGTGTTCGTGGCCTGGACCGACACCGGTTTGTAGAGTCCGACCCGGCAACGGCCGTCGGGCCCCACATACTCGCCGGAGTCGTACGTCCCCGGGGCGACCCGCACCACCCCGCCGATGAGCGCCGCATCGACGGCGTCCTGGATGCGCGTGGCGGCCGTCGCCCAGCTCGTATACGGGGCTTCGGCGCTGCCGCCGGACGCGACGTAGTTGGTGAACCCGGCCACGATGTGAACGGTAACGGTGGCGGCGACGCTCGTCTGATCGTTCCAGGCAGCCAGAATCACGGCATGGTCCGCCACATTGGTGAACGCGCGCCGTACGCTCGTCCGGTTCGTGATGATCGAGCCGTCGCTCCAGTGCCAGGCGCAGTGTGTGACGCGCCCCTCGAGCGCGGCCTCGAACCCGAGCGCGTAGCCGACCACGGCGTTGGTGTAGTCGCACACGATCTCCGCCGCGAGCGGGCCGGTCACGTTATCCTGGATCACCTCGTCGCAGCCGATGTCCACCACGCCGCCCGAGAGCCGGGTCTCGCCGTCGATGTCGGTGCCGCCGGGCGAGTCCGCGTTATTGCCGGCATCCAGGCAGGGCGAGTCCGAGAGCAGGTGCGGGTTGCTCACGCTCAGCAGCCCGGGCTCATCAGAGATGCAGCCGACCCCGCTGGGATTCGGCGTGGTACAACAGTACTGATAGCTCGCCATGCCGTAGTTCGCGCCGGCACTCGTGGCGGTGTTGAAGTACACGATCGTGTTGCGCGCGGTGCCGCCGAACGTGCCGCCACCGTACTTCGCCGTATTGCCCGTTACGGTCGCGTTCGCCAGTTCGCTCTCGCAGGCGCCGCCGCCGTACTTCGCCGTGTTCCCCCACAGCATGCAGCTCTGCACGATGCCGCCGTACGCTCCCCCGCCGTCCTCGGAAGCAGCGTTACCGGCCAATACGCACGCGCGCACGGCGCTGCCGTAGACGCCGCCGCCGCATTCGGCCGAGTTGCTGGCGATGGTCGAATGCAGAACCGTGCCGCCATAGACGCCGCCGCCGTCTTCGGCGGCCGCGTTCCCGGTCAGGATGCAGTTGGTCACCGTCCCGTTCGCCGTGCACTCGACGCCCGCGCCCCGGGTTGCGCTCCCGCCGGTAATCGTGAGCCCCTCGAGCATCGCATCCGGATGCGCCAGCCGGAAACAGCCGCACAGACCGGCCCCGTTCACCACCGTTGCGTCCGGACCGGCCGCGCCGCGGACGGTCACGGCCTTGGCCACCACGACGCGCGCCGCCAACGCATAGGCGCCGTTGGTCACCAGGACCGTGTCGCCGGCCGCGGCGGCGTCGACGGCCGCCTGGATGTTCGTCGCGGCATCCGCCCAGGTGAGGAACGGCATCCGGTGGGCGCCGCCCGGCGAGACATAGCGCACCCCGGCCGCCTCGGCGAAATTTGCCGTGACGGAGCGCGGTGCATCCATCAGGACCGAGAGCGGATTGTTCGTCTCGGCGCCCGCCGGCACGTCGCCGGTCCAATACGTGAAGCAGTAGCCGACACTGGCGGTCGCCGTAACAGCGACGAGCGACCCGTTCGTGTGCCAGCCGGTCGAAACGTCCACCTGGCCGTTCGGCCCGGCCGCGGTCTGGAGCTCATGTTCCGTCAGCCAATGCCAGGTCAGCGTCGAATTCGTCGCAATCGTGAATTCGACGCTGTTTGACGAACCGGAGGCCGGGATGTCGCCCGTTCCGGTCCAGCCCCCGCAGGCATAGCGGGTTCCGTTCGTTTCGTCCGCCGGGCTCGGCGTTGACTCGGCGATCAGCGTCGAGGGCGCCACCTCATGCACGCCGTAGCCGTACGGAGCCGACGCACCGTGCTCGGCCGGGCTGCCGACAACCTGGAACTGGACGTTCGTCGAGAGCTGCGTGACGCGCAGCATCAGCGCGTTAACGTAATACCGGGTCGTACTGTCCGAGACGGTGATCTGCATGTCGCCGTCCGGGCCGGGATCGATATTCGAGAACCGCGCCACGTACCCGTTCGTCGTGTTGTCGCCGGTACAGATCGAGACGGTGGCGTCGGTCGGCCCGGCGTAGTTCGTACCGGAACTCGTGTTCTCGAAGTAGTCGACGTCCGAAATGGTGCTGACCGCGTAGCGGTCCGCGTACGCGGCGTTGGCGCGGTTGCCGAAGAGCACGAATTCGTACCGGGCGGACGGCTCGAGCCCGGTCAGCGTGAAGGTCAGATCCGCCCCGTACTGGATGAGGCCCACGCAGTCGACTTTGCCGTCGAATACGTCGTGCGCGGCGGTGCCCGGGTCGGCGTTCGCGCCCTGGTCATAGATGGGGCCGACCCCGCCGTCGCTTATGGCGAGGGTCACGCCGGAGTTCTCGCCGGTGTTGTAGTCGAGCAGCGGTCCGCTCTCCGCGCGGGTGTAGAACGTGATGTTGTTCGTGAGCGGCCCGCTCTCCCAGGCGAGGTCGTTATAGGCGACGAGAAAGGTCTCGTCATCGAGGATCGTATACGTGTGTGCGCTCGGGCTGCCGGGATAGGCGCCCGCGGCGTTGTCGAGCGCGAACACGATGGTCTCGTCCTCTTCGTCCAGCACGTCGTTCACGACGCTCACGGCGAAACTCACGTTCGTCTGGCCCGGCGCGAAGGTCAACGTGCCCGCCGCCAGGCTGTAGTCCACGCCGCCGCCGGTCGCGGTCCCGCCGCCGGCCGAGTAGTCGACGGTGACGGTCTGCGGCGAGCTGCCGCTGAGCGCCACCGCGACGTTCACCGGGCTGGCGGGCTCGCCGCCCTGGGCCGCCGCTGCCGCGAACGAAACAGTCGGGGTCCGATTCGTGAATGCGGCGAGCGCGACGTCGCTGGGCCCGTACTCGAACGCGTAGCCGCGCACGCGCACGGTGGTTGTGTTCGTGAGCGTGAACGGCGCCGCGTACACGGCCGAGCCCGTGGTCGGCTCGCCGCCGTCCGTCGTGTAGAACAGGGTTGCGCCCGGGGTTGTCGTCTCGATCGTGACGTCGACGGATACGTAGAAGTCGCCGCCAGCCGGCGCGAGGGTCGGCAGCGCGACCGGGCTGGCGGGCTCGAAGTTGGCGGTGACCGCGCGCGCCTGGTCCATGGTCAGCGCGAGCGGGTTGTCCGTCTCGCTGCCGCCTGGCACGTCGCCGGTCCAATTCGCGAGCACGGCGTTCGAGCCGGGCAGGGCCGTCAGGCTGACGAGCGCGCCGTTCGTGTACCAGCCGTCGTCGAGGTCGACGGTTCCGTTCCCGCTCGCCGCGACAGTGAGCAGCCGCTCCGTGCCCCACTGCCAGGTGAGGATCGAGTTCGTGGCGATGGTGAACGAGACGGTGTTCGAACTGCCGCCCGCCGGCACGCTGCCCGTACCCGTCCAGCCCGCGCAGGCGTACCGTGTCCCGTTCGTCTCGTCGGCGGTCGCGCTGACGCTGCACTCGAGGTACGAGCCGGCCCATGGGTAGTTCGTGCCGTAGGCGTACGGCGCGCAGACCCCGTGCTCGGCGGGTGCGCCGGCGACCACGAGTTCCGGCTGCTCCTGGCCCTCGATCACCGCGAGTTCGGCATCGAACGTGAAGTCGCTACTGGTCACCGTCGCATTGAACCCCTGCACGGCCAGCACGTTCGTGCCGGCGTTCAGGACGGGGAACTCACCGCGCGCGAGCGTATTCGACCATTCAGTCGGATCTACCACGCTCAAAGCGGTCCCGTCGTAGGCAACAAATTCACCGTTCGTGCCCGCGACATTCTGGCGCGTGATCTCCTCGCCGTTGAGCCACAGGATGAACCCGTCGTCGTAGCACACCCAGAAGCGCAGCGCGTCGACTGCCGCGGGATCCGCGACCGTGAATTCGCGGCGGAGGAAGAGGGAGCTGTACGTGTCGAGCATGTCGGTCAATGTCGTCCCGTACGGGCCGTCGCCGTAGCCCAAGGGAGCAGGCCCGGCACTCCAGCCCGCGTCGTCGAAACCGATCTCGCGCCAGGCCGTGGCGGGTGTGGAGGCCTCCTCCGTTCCCGGCCGGAATCGCCACGTCGCGCCGCGCGCGACGGCAGGGCTGCCGAACACGGCGGTGACCGCGCGCGGGCTGTCCATGGCGAGTTGGAGCGGATTGTCCGTCTCCATTCCGCCCGGCACGTCGCCGGTCCAGCGCACGAACCAGCCGTGCGCGTCCGGGGTCGCCGTGACCGAAACGAGCGCGCCGTTGGTGTGCCAGCCGTCCGCGACGTTGACGCTGCCGCCGGGGTCGGCCTGCGTGTCCAGGAACCGCTCGGTCTGCCAGTGCCAGGTGAGCGTGGAGTCCTCGGTCATGGTGAACGTGACGGCATTGCCCGCGCCGCTTGTCGGGACACTGCCCGTGCCCGTCCAGCCGGTGCAGACGTAGCGTGTGCCGTTCGTCTCGTCGGCCGGCGAGTTCACCTCGTTCGTGACGACCATGTCAGGCTCGATTACCGGCGTATAGCCATAGCCGTACGGGGAAGAGGTGCCGTGCTCGACCGGGCTGCCGGCGACGAGCAGCGAGACGGCCTCTGCGACGATGATCTTCGGCTCGCCCCAGTGCGCCCAGTCCTCGGCCGTCGGGCCGTTCGGGTCGGTGATGAAGCGGACGACCACTTCCTTGTCCTGCCATGCGCTCAGGTCGCACTCGACATAGCGCCAACTGTCGCTGTCGCTGACCGCCGCGTCCAGGATGTTGGTGCGCGTTGCGCCGTCCTTCACCTGGATGACGAACCGAACGCTGCCCAGCGTCTGCCCGTCGGCGAGCCCGTAGTAGGTGGATAGGCTGCGCGGCGCGAGGATCGTGTAATCGGCGACGGTAGCGGCGGGAGTGCCGTTGTAGTCCGGTATGGCGCGCAGCGATGCGCGATGCTGGCCGCCGACCGCCTGGTAAGCCTGCAAGAAGCAGCCTTTTCCGTCGGCCTGCGTCCAGCCATCGGCCGTTTGCACGTAATTCTCGTCCACGTTTGCCCAGTTCGAGCCGGTGGCCGAGTAGACGGTCGCGGCCAGGACTTCGGCGCGGGGCTCGTAGCCCGGCGCGGCGGGCATGGCCTTGAGCATCAGCGCGTTGACGTAGAACTTCAGATCAGCGTCGCCGACGGTGATCACGATCTCGCCGTCCGGCCCGGGACAGATCTCGTCATACTTGGCGACGTAGCCGTTGTCCGTGTTCCAGCCGTTGCGGATCGTGGTCGTGTCGTCCTGAACGGCCGTGGTTGTCACCTGCGCGCCGCCGCTGCTGCGGTTGACAAAACTCGTGGCGCCGGACAGTACGCTCCTGGTCTGGCGGTCGGTGTAGGAAGGCTCCCCGCGGTTGCCGAACAACACGAACTGATAGCGCAGGGCCGGGTCCAACCCGCTGAACGTGAACGTGAGGTCGGTGCCGTAATAGATGCAGCCGGCACAGTCGACTATGCCGTCGAAGACCGCGCTGGCGTCGCCGCTGCCGTTGGTGCCATAGGGCTGGTACGGGCCACTGCCGCCGTCGTTGATCGCAAGCGTCACGGGCAAATTGGCGCCTGTGGCGTAGTCGAGCAGCGGCCCGCTCTGCCCGCGGCTGAACGTCGTGATGTTGACCGCAACCTGGCCGTTGGTCCACGCGAGGTCATTGTAAGCGGCAAACAGCAGGTCGTTGTCGTGGATCGTGTAGGTGTGCTGGGTGTTGGTACCGAGCACGCCGTTCACGGCGCTCGTGAGCTGCAGCACGACCGTCTCGCTGGCCTCGAGTTCGGCGTCGTCGGCGATCGTGATCGGGATGCTCGCCTGGGTCTGGCCGGGCAGGAAGACAACGTTCCCGGCCACGGTGTAGTCGGCCGCATGGCTGGCCGTGCCGCCGACAATCGCGTAGCCGACGCTGACCGAATTGACCGACGCGGCGTCGAGCGAGAGGGTCAGCAGCGGAGCGGCGCAGGATTCCGGGCCCTCGGATGCGGCGCTGGCGAAGTTGACCGTGGGCGGGGGTGGGTTCGACGCGGTGGCCGGCGGCCAGGAATAGGGGCACGGTTCGTCCCACTCGAAGCTGCCCGAGCCCCTGCGCAAGTACCACGCGCCCTCACCGGGCTGCAGGCTCTTCGTCGCTATGTCCCCAATGTCGGCGTCAATCCACTTGTTGTCGTAGGCGGGATACGAGCCGCCGCTGTCGAAGAGCCAGTAGTCGTGCATGTCGGCTGATACCGGCGGCTCGTTCGTCATCGTGCCGATCATGATATTGTCGGCTGACATCTGCGACATGGCGCCGTAGGCGCCGGCGGCGGGCAGCGTGGTGTCCTGGAGCAAGACAGCCGCGGGATACGGGTAACTCACGAGGCTGAGGCCCTCAAGCAAGGTGATACCGACGGCCGTACTCGGCACGTCGCCGACGAGATAGAGGTTGGTGGTGACGGAGGAGCGGAAGTAGAACGCCTCCCCGCGCTCGAGGAGCGCGCTCCCGTCAACCCAATGCGGAGAAGGTGCATTGGTGAACGTATCGTACGACCAGTCCTGCAGCACGGCGTCCCAGATGGCGACCCTGTCGCCCGCGCTGAGTGGCGACCCGATCAGATTCGTGAGCACCGGCATGCCGTAGAACGCGTCGAACTGACAGGCGATCGGGTTGTATTCGTCCGGCGTCAAGTCCACCCTCGTGTAGCCCACCCCATTCACGCTGTACGCGTGGTTCGTCCCGAAATCCGTCCGGATTTGATAGAACATCTGCTGCCGGGCACTGACCAACACGTCGGTGTACGTGTTCATCGGCGGGGTGGCGGGGATGCCGGTCGCGCCCACAACAAACACGCCGTCGGCGAGATTGGTGCCCCATTCCAGCGCATAGGTCCGGCCGGCCACGCTCGGCCAACGCAGAACCACACCGTCGCTCGCGGGGTCAACGGCCAAGTCCGCCGCCCAAAAGCAGGAACCCGCGTCTGTGGGGTCGGTACCGCACACGTATTCGCCGAGATTGTCGAGTCCGTCGCCGTCCGGATCCGCCTGCGGCTCGGTATCCATACCGCCGAAGTGTTGCCCCTCCCACCAATCGGGCAAGCCGTCGGCGTCGGCGTCCAGATCATTGACGGCGACGGCGAAGACCTCGGCCACTGACGGGCCGTCCTCCAGCCAGATCCGGCAGCGGTACCACCGCGCGGCGGAAACGAGCGCGTTCGAGTACACAACGGTCTGGCCCGATGCCAGGATGTTGGAGTATCCCGCAACCGGACTCCATGCGCCCGGATCATCGGCCTTTTCCAGCGTGTAGCGCCTCGTCATTCCCGAGTACCCGGTTCCCGCCGCCTGCACGGCCAACCACGAAACGACCAGATCACTGCCCGACGCATCGAGGTCGAGCGCGGGAAATGATGCCGGGTTGTCCGGGTCGGTTCCGGCGACATATTCGTCGAGATTGGTGAACCCGTCGCTGTCGGGGTCGGCGGCGGGATCCGCGGCCGTACTGCCGAAGTTCGCCACTTCCCATGCGTCCGGCATGCCGTCCGCGTCCGCATCGCTCGCGTCAACCGCGCTGATCGTAGCCGCGGCAATGGCGCTGGGGTTGCATCCAGCTTTGTAGGCGCGCGCCTTGATCGTCGTCGTAAATGAGAGCATCAGCACCCGCGGACTGACGCCGCAGCCGGAATAGGACGTATTGGACGGTTCGGTCCCGTCGGTTGTGTAGTAGATCGTCGCGCCCGCGGTGGCCGTCGAGAGGGTGACCTGCACCGAATTCGTGAATTCCGTGCCGTGCGGGGGATCGATGACAGGAGTCGCAACCGTGCTGATCTGGACGCTTGCCGACAACTTCAGGGCATTCAGATAGAACTTTGAGTCACTGTCGCCGACGGTTACGCACATGTCGCCGTCAGTCCCCGGGTCGATACTGGAGAACCGTGCCACGTATCCATTCACCGTATTGTAGCCGTTGACGATTCGCGTGGTGTCGTTGGCGGCGGTCGTCGTGTAGATTTCCGTACCGGGCGTACTGGTATTCTCCCACGAATCCACATCGGAAATGGTCATCTGCGTCGTTCTGTCCGTATAGCTGGCGCTGTGCCGGTTGCCGAACAACACAAGCTCGTACGTCAGGCTCGGATCCAGTCCTGTGAACGTCAGCACGAGGTTGCTCCCATAGGAGACAAGTCCGGCACAGTCGACTATCCCGTCGAACACGGCATAGGCGTCCGTGGCCGGAGCGGCGTTCGTGCCCTGCTCGAAGTAAGGGCCGCCGCCCCCGTCGTTGACGGTCAGCGTCACAGCGGTATTTGTACCCGTGTTGTAGTCGACCAGCAGGCCACTTTCTGCCCGCGTGTAGGTCGTGATGTTCGTCGAGGTCTGGTCGGCGGTCCAGGCCAGATCGTTGTAGGCCGCGAACCCGGCGTCGTTGTCGGTGATTATCAGCGTGTGTGTCGCGTACGCACCAAGCGTCGCGTTCACCGGGCTACTCAGGCTGACGAGAATCGTTTCTTCCCCTTCCTCCGATTGGTCGTCCACGATGGTGACGGCGACGCTCTGGTTAGTCGTGCCCGGCGCGAAGGTGAGGGTACCGCTCGACAGGGAATAGTCCGTGCCGCCCCCGGTCGCGGTGCCGCCGGTCGCGGTGTAATCGACGGTGATCGCCTGGGCCGAACCGTCGCTAAGCACGACGTCGGCGTTCCGGGGCGAGACGGCTTCGCTGCCGGTGGAGGCGGACGTCGCGAACAGGACACACAACGTCCATGTGGTCGCGCCGTCGACGTTGCTGTAATCCGAGTCGCCGAAACCGTTGTATGCGCGCACGCGGTAGTAGTACGACGTTGCGGCCGTCAGGCCGACGTCGCCGTACGTCACGACACTCGAACCGACCGTGTCGATCAGTTGCCAACTGGAACTGCCATCAGGGCTGCGTTCAATCTTGAAACCCGTCTCGTTCGCACTGTTGTCGATCCAGGAGAGCACGACACGTGTGGTGGATTGTGCGGCGACTGCGAGGCCGCTGGGTGCAGTTGGCGGCCCGTCGTACGTAGTGGCGGAATCGACATTAGAGTAGGGCGAGTTCCCGTCGCTGTTGTATGCCTTGGCCTTGTAGTAGAGGAGGGTACTCGGCGGCAACCCTGTATCATTGACGGCCGTCTGGTTCGCGGGCACGCTGGCCACCATGACCCAGTCGGAGAACCCGCTTTGGCGCCTGTCGATCTTGAATCCGGTCTCGTTGCTGCTGCAGTCGGTCCAGATCAAGCTGATCTGCGTACTGGACACGGCACTGGCAGTCAGGTTCACAGGTGCGGCGGGCGGGGTGCCGTGACTGACGGCGCACGTCAACGCCACGTCCATGAACAGATCGGCGCTGGCCGGTGCGGACTGGTGAAGTTCGACGGCCAGTACATTCACGCCGGTGGTCAGCTTACCGGCCTGGGCGCTCAGGTCGAAGGCTTCGTGATCGCTGGGGGAATGAGAGAAGGCACACGTCGTGTAGCTCACGGTCCCGCCGGGCATGGCGGATCTTACGACCTCTTGCCCGTTCAGATAGGCGACAAACCCGTCGTCGTAGCGGGCTTGGAGCGTCAGGTTCGTCACGTTTGCCGGGTCAGCGGCGAGCGTGAACGATTTGCGGAAATAGGTCGTGATGTGCTTGTTCTCGGGGTTATCGCCGTAGGAGACCACGGTATTGAGAGCGTCTGGCACCTCGTATCCCAACGGCGCATGGCCGAGCGACCAGCCGCTGTCGTCGTAGGCGGGCTGACGCCAGGCGGTGCCGAGATCCTGCCCCCTGTCGTGATATTTCCAGCCCGCAGCCTTCGGGACCAGGGCGCCGGAATTCGCGGCGCCGGGCGTGCCGCCGGATGCGGCGCTTGCGGACCAGTTCACGGGGTCATTGCCGTAGCTGTCCGCGTCCAGCCGCTCGAGCGACGGGCCGTCGCCGTCCGCGCTTTTCGGCCACGGGGTGTCGTCGCTGTAGGCCAGCCGGTCGACCACGATCCACGGAATCCCCTCCACGTCCGGGTAGTCGGGCCGCTGAAGTCTAATCGTCTCGCCGGCATTGTCCAGCACGCCCGTGTAAGGCCCGAAGATCCGGATCTCCGGCGGGATCGCGTATTTGGTACGGAACGCGGCCGCGGAAGTACCGACGACCAGCGCAATTTCACCCGGCGCCAGTTCTATCCCGGCGGGGAACACGTAGTCCACCCCACCCGCCACCTTCCACGTGTTCGAGGGTATGCTTTGGTCGTAAAGCTTCACGGTGCTTTCGGAGCTGTTGTGCAGCTCGATGAACTCGTCTTCGCCGTCCGCGGGATGGTACATGACTTCGTTGATGACGACCGGCCCAAACTTCGGGTCGGCGTTGGCGCTGCCGAGCGTCCTCGTGGTCTGCACCGTGAAATCGGCGACGCCGTCGCTCCTGAGGTATCGACCGAACGACACACCGTTCTCCGCGGCGCCGAACTCGACCTGCGCGAGATAGAGCATGTTGCTGCTCGCGTCCCAGCGCGTAAGATAGATTTCGTCGCCGTGCGAGCCGAGCCCGAAGCAGGCCGGATCGTTGGTATCCGTGTTGAAGTCGTCCTCGTCGAAGACGAGGTACCCGAAGGCCGGCAGGACGGTCGCGTCGGGAATCCTGAACTTCCAATAATCGGCCGCGCTGTCGCTGAGGTACCAGCCGCCGATGTCGGCGGAAGCCGCGCCCTCGTTGTACAGTTCGATGGCATCGATGTATGGCAAGTCGGTATGGGTCAGCGCCTCGTTGACAACCACGCGGCACGCGGCGCCTTCATCGTAACCGGGCGAGCCGCCGATCAGGTTGCTGGCCCGCCAGTTCGACGGGTCGCAGAGATCGGCGTCCGGGTTGACCGCCACGAGCGAATAGCCCAAACCGTTCGCCTCGCCCGGCCAGGGGAAATCGCGCGTGAATGGCGCGGCGACAACGGTGCGCCCTTCGCAGTCGAGCAGCGCCACCTTCTCGCCGCCGTTGTGCAGTTTGCCGGCGTACACCCCGAAGATCGCGACGGACTCCCTGACGCCGGGATACCGGTTCGTGAAGGCCGCCTCGTCGCGAACGAGCAATGCGAATTCGCCGGCCGCGAGTTCGGCGCCGGGCTCAAACGTGTAGGCGATCCCCTTCCCGTACATCTCCGACAGGCCGCGCGTCGAGGTGCCCGTATTCCTGATCTCGACGAATTCGAGGTCGTCCGCGTCGCCGGGCGGGTTGTACATCAACTCCGTGATGCGGAGCTTGCTGTAGTGCGCCGTGTAATTGTAGGTCGCGGCATGGGCGGCACTCCATGTAGAGTTGCTCTTGTACACACGCGCCTTCACGTAGGTGGTCTTGGCGAGCGCAAAGGCGCCGCCATAGGCGATGGCGGTCCCGGCTATGCCGCCGCCCGAGAGACGCGGGTCTGTCCCATCGCTCGTATAGTAGAGCAGGCCCGCGCCGTTCGGGTTCACCATCGTGAGCATGAACCCGGCGGCAATCGCGCCGCCATGCTGGTGGAACGCGGGAGGATCGAGGACGGGATACAGCCCGCGAGTGCGGCACTCGTCGCGCAGCCGCCCGCCGTTGCCGTCCATCAACGCGGCCACGTAGTCGCGGGCGACGGCCCAGTGATCGTTGCGGGTCCAGAGGTACCCGTAGCCGTGGCCGTCGCCCCAGCGCGCGGATTCGCCGATCATCGCGCCTTCGATATGGGTGCAGATCGCCAGCCACCGGTTCGAGGCGTTCGCCGCGTCGAGCGCGCCGTTGTTGTAGCCGTGCCGGTAGATCCGATCGGCGAGCAGCGCCTTGAAGTCCGCGTTCGCCTGAAGCGCGCGGAACAGGCTCGGCACGTCCCTGGCGTAGCCCGGATTGCCGGCATCGAAGAATGCGGGATGCACCCAGGCGCCGTCATGCGAATAGCCGGTCTGGCCCCAGACCGCGCTGTCCGCCCACGACTGCTCCAGGTCCCACGCGTGGTAGTCGGCGGGCCCGATCGGGTCCGTGCGATGCGCGGCGAACCATTTCGGCGGGAAGAACGACGCGCCAGCATACCAATGCAAGAGCACGTAGTCGCAGAATCGCGTGACGTTCAGGTAGCCCTGGAGCTGGCTGTAGTTCGCCGAAATCGAAAGGTCGCTCTGGCGCAGCGCGCTGTGCAGGTACTTCCAGCGGGTCGAGTCGCCATTCAGACAGCTCTCGAGCGCGGGCCCCCATTCCCAGTGGTAGTCGGCGGCGAACCAGTCGTCGTCGTCCCCGCCGCGATACGCGGCGGAGAAGGTGTGGTCCGGGCGTTCGACCAGCGTATAGACGCCCCAGTACAGGCCGTTCAGGTACAGATGCACGTGCGTGCCGCGCGCGCCGAAGCCCGTCATGCTCAAGAACGAATCGCGCGCCCACTGGTCGCGCGCATAGGTGACCGCCGATAGCTGGTTGCTGCGGAAACACAGGTCGTTCTCGCCCGCGCGCAGCACGAGCCGCTTGAACGAGCCCGCCGCCGAATCCGAATGCGCCACCGCACTCTCGAAGACCGGATAGACCAGCGGCCCCGCCGGCGCGTTCGTGCCGGTGAAGACCAGTTCCAGGGACCGTTTCGCCGACGGGTTCGCATGCGCCTTCAGCCCCGCATCGATCCGGAAACCGCCGGTTCCGCCGGGATAACCGGCGGGATAGAGAAGCTCGACGGATACGGGGATCTCCGCTTCGTTCCCGCCGGCATCGCTGCCGTTGCCGTAGATCCCCGCGCCCGAGCCCTGGCTGCCGAACAGGTCGGTCATCGTCGCGACAATCGAAAGGGTGGGGATCGACTCAAGCCCGGCCTCGATCACCCCGCTGTAGGCCGCATCGTTCACGACGTTCGGGTCCATGTCGTAGTCGGCCGCGATTGAGTTGGTACCCCAGGCCAACGGGTAGCCGCTGGGCCTGGTTTGCGTCAAGACGTCATTGAGAAAGACGTACGTCGCCGTCGCCACGTCCGTGGGTTCGTAGCCCGACCTGAACGCGGCAGCCCGAAGGCACAGGGTCCTGTTGACGGCAAAGACGACATTCGTGCCCCCGGCCGTGCCGTAGGTCAATGTCGGCGGAGTCCCGGTCGTCGTGTACCGGATCGTCGCGCCCGGCGTCACGGTGGCAATCGTCACGTTGAAGGCGCTGTCATAGAAGCCGCGCTCCCGGCTGAACGTCGTGTCCGCCACGCGGCGGTAGCTGACCAGTTCGGCGTCGATCTTACAGTCGGAACTATCCACGGTGCGGTTAAACACCTGCACGGCCAACACATTGTCGCCGACCTGCAGGAGATCCGCCGCCGGGAGCGCCAAGTCGAAATCCTCGTACGTGGTCGATTCGTAGTTGTCTGCCGCCAGGGAGTCGAAGGCGGGGTTCTCGACCGTGACGTTCCGGCGCAACACCTCGATCCCGTTGATCCAGACGATAAACCCGTCGTCGTAATCCACGCTCAACCGCAGGCGGTCCTCGGGGGCCAGGTCGGACACTACGAAGCTCTTGCGCAAAAAGACGGTCGAGTACCCCCCCTGCATGTCCATAAGAGTCGTATTGATCGTCACCTCGCCATACCCGATCGGCGCCTGGCCGGAGATCCATGACGAATCGTCATATGCCTGCGCGCGCCAGGCGCTCACCGGGCTCGACGCCTCCCCGGTTCCCTTCCGATATCGCCAAATGCTGGACTGAGCCACGAGCGTCACGGAACGCGACTCTCCGGCCCAAAGCCCACTAAGCAAGAGCAGCAACAGCAGACGAGCGTGTGCGCCATGTCTGTTCACCGTTCACCTGCCTTCCGGCACACCTGCCGAAGCGACGCACGTGTGCGTGCCAATGATCCGGGACGAGAAACCGAACCCTCAGAAACATCGGTATTACAGAGCAAGATTCGTTCCAAGTCCGGTCACGTCGCGGCGATTCACCCCAGTCACTTGTTCTCGCTCAGGACGTACGATTTATCTGGGAAAAATGGACATCTCCGAAACGCTCGGCCCCTGTGCGGGCAGCCGTATGGCCCACCGGGCACGGTCCTTCCGTCTCGTTTTTGACAATCTGAGAACATTGGGTATTTTTGCTACCCAACGGATCAGGGCAGTTGAAGGGCAGGTCACTGAGGAATGCGGAGCATTCCAGAGAGCCTTTGGGAGCAGGTGGGGCGAGGCAGCGGGGCGGCGCCCGGGCGGGCGCCGCCGATGGGCTGGGCCGCACGCCGGTGAGCCGTTCAGACCAACACGCACGCCAGCAGCGCGAGCGACACGACGAACATGGTCATCGACGCGACACTCAGGAACCTGTCAACGGAGATTCGGTTCGTCTTCATTGTTCTTCCCCCCCGTATTTGTCAGCGCCTTGTTAAGCAGTCGCGGGAGGGGGGGCAATTCTTCCCGGGAAATGCCGGTTCGGCAGACAACAGGAACGACGAAGAGGAAGGAACGAAGGAAGGAGCGAACGTCCAACATTCAACGCTCAACGTTCAACAAATCGTCGTCCGATCTGGAACCGACGACGTGTCAAACGGAAATCAGGACGTGACACGGAACGCCGGGCAAGCGTGCATTCCGTGGCGGCTTCTCCCGTTGGAAGTTGGACGTTTCTCGATCAATCATTCTCGTAATCATTCGAGCCAGTTGGCTTCGACCAGATTGGTGCAGTACTCCACATCGTAGACTCGCCCGGTGATGCTGTCGTCGATGAGCAGGTCCACGGTGGCGCCCGTTACCGGGTCGAGCCCGGTCAGCAGGCGCGAGGCGGCGTTGGTGGGGTCCGTGCCGGCCATCGTCAATCGTCAATCCGCGCGCCTCACTCTTCCCGCTGGACCCGGATGCGGTAGAACAGCGTCCCTTCCGCCTGGTGCTGTTCGTCGGTATAGACGTTCTCGGTCGGGGTGGCCGGGAGGTTGGTGACGAGCGGGGCGAACGGCTCGGTGACGAGGTTGGTGGTGAAGTCGACGTGATAGAGCTGGCCCGAGAGGCTCGGCCAGCGCAGGACGGGCCAGGCCCCGGCCTGGGGCGGGTCGAAGCCGGAGACGCCGAACACGGAGCCGGGGTTTGTCGGGTCGGTCCCGCAGAACCATTCCTGGTAGTTGCTGTGCCCGTCCCCGTCGTTGTCGACCCCGGGTTCGGCGTTCGTACCGCCGAAGTATTCCAACTCCCAGAGGTCGGGCAGCGTATCGGCGTCGGTATCGGCGACGACCCGCGTGATCTCGCACTGGACGGGGACGGACGGCGCGTTGCTGGCATCGGTGGCGAAGAACGTGACCGTGTAACTACCCAATAAGGCCATGTTCGTGCAAAGGACTTCGTGGCGCGCGGTGTTCGTGTTCCAGGCCAGGTCGAGCTCGGGCAGCGCGGTGCCCGGCTCGTAGTCGGGCGGGGTCATGAGGCAGTAGACGCCGGCGATGCCGTCCATATCCGTCACGTCCTCGGCCCAGAGCGTGAGGCCGTTGGTGAGGTCGTCGATCTCGGTGTCGGGCGTGACGCGCCCGATCACGGGCAGGTCGTCGCCGGTCAGGAACGCGGTCCCGATATAGCGGGAGCGGGCTACGCGCCCGTCCTCGTCCTGTTCGTTCGGGTAGCAATCCCCGTCGTCGTCGAGCAGGGGCTGTTGTCGCACGCCGGACCCTCGGTAGATATGGGCGTAGGCCCCGTCGAAGGCGCTCCCGACGCTGAAGCCGGAGAAGATGCGCGTGAAGAAGCCGTAGGAGAAACTCATTTGCGCGAGATCGCCGCCCCAGACTGCGGGGCTGTTGGGGAGGGTGCTGGCGATCAGGATCCGTTCGCGCCCCGGCGGCGCGGCCAGATCGGCGATGTAGTCGCCGGCTCCGTCGAACTCGAGGATCAGCGTGACCGGCCGGTTCGAGGTCTGGAACGTGTCGAGCCAATCGTCGAGCGTGGCGGCGTCGAGCGTTTCGTCCTCGTTCAGGCGCAGCTTGCCGGCATGGACGGGGCCGATCAGGTAGACAGTCAGCTTGTGGGCCGGCTGCGCCCAAACGGTGAGCGCGTGCTCCAGCCATTGGCGGCTGGGCAAGTACTCGCAGGCGTCCTTGACGTAGTCGCCGTCGCTGTCGCGGTCGTCGGAAGCGCTCATATAGAAGATATTGTCGCGCGCGAGCCAGCGTTTACGGAACACGCGGTAGGCGTGGCCGGCCATCTCGTGCATCATGGACCAGGCATGGTGGTTGGTGGTGCCGCCGTTGACGAGCACGACGCGTTCGTCGAATCCTTCCTGGAAGACGTAGCGCTGTTCGGGCAGCGAGACGCTGTTCCACTCGTCTTTGGCGTAATAGATGACCTTGTAGGTGCCCTGCTCGGTGAACCCGTTGTATTCGGTCTGGTACCGGCCGTTCTTCTGGTCGTAGGGCAGCTCGATTTCGGGGATGGCCTCGACGGGCCGTGCCGGATCGGGATCGTAGTTGGGCGGCACGACATGGCACCAGACGCGGGTGACGGCGTAGACCGAGTAGATGTCGTCGGCCCAGAGCGTGGCCTTCGTGCTGCCGTCGAGCAACTGATTGCCGCAGACTTTGCCGATCTGCGGGATGTCCTTGCCGGCGACGAACGCGGCGCCGAGCTCGAGCCCGGCGGCGAGCGAGCCGTCCCCGCTGTCGCCGTACAGCGCGCCCTGGAAGGTACTCATCGCGTTGGAGGCCACGCCGAAGGATTGTTCGACGTCGTAGCCGCGCAGCACGCCGTTGAAGAACGCGTCGGAGAAGCTGACCAGCCCGCCGGAGATGAAATGGGCCGGCTCGTCCGCGCCGGAGGAGGCGATCACGATCCGGTCGGCGACGCCGGTGTAGTTCGTGAGGTCGCCCAGCAGGCTACCGGCATTGCAGCAGTCGATGACGACAGTCACGTGCGTGGTGTAGGTGTTCTGCAGCTCGTCGAGCCACACGCACAGGTTCGTGGCCGGCAGCGTGTCGTCCGGGTTCAGCCGGAAGTAACCGTGCCCCTCTGACTGGCTGCCGTGGTCGACGAGATAGACGAACAGGTTGGTGGTTCCGGCGACCGAATTTGTGAACGTGAACTCGACGTTCGCATAGGTGGTTTCCAGATCGATATCGTCGAACTCCGCGTTGCCGTCCACGTCCTGGTTCGTGACCGGGTTCAGGTAGTGGATGTAGTTCTTCGAATAGCCCTTGTACAGCAGCGTATGGAACGCGGCGTCGGCGAGGTAGTCGGTGATGGGCCAGAGCGGGTCCGCCTCGTTTTTGCGCCCGGCGATGATGACGGCCCTGCCCGCCTTGGCGGCGTCGGCCGTACTGATCACGTTCAGGTAGCCGCGGCCGAGCCGGTCGCCGTCGTCCCAGGCTTCGACGACGTCGATGCACGAGGAGGTGGTGCCGGCCTGGTACAGCACGCTGGTGCCGGTTGTGCCGGAGAGCGAGCCGCCGCTCGGGTTGCGGACGAACGCCCAGTGCACCTCGCCGGTCTGGCCGGCGGCATACAGCGTGAGGGTCTCCTGCTCGAACAAGGTCTTGCGCGAGGGCGCGAGCTGGAGGCTCGGGTACAGGCTGACGGCGCCATCCGGCGCGAAGGTGGCGCGCCCGGCATTGTTGCTCCAGCACACGCTCACGTCCGTATTGGAGACCACGCCGTCCATGTCGAAATCGGCGCGCCAGTAGCCGAGCCGCTCGGTTTCCGTCTCGTGGATGAGCCGGTCGGCCTCGAGCAGTTCGCCGTCGCCGTCCGCGTCGCCGGCGGGCAACGCCCACACGCCGGCGGCGACCTCGACGGCGGCGTTGCTGCCGCCCATGCAGCGGTCCGCGCCGGCGGTGAAGTCGTAGGCGACGGTCCGGTTCGTGAAGGTAAGGGGCGTGGCGCCGAGCGCGGCCAGATGGTTGCGGTGCTTGACGACCGGGTAGAGTGTGCCGCCCGGCACGACCTCGACGGGGATCTCGCTGTCCCCGCCGATCGACACGATTTGGCCGTTCTCGAGCAGGAAGGCGCTTTGCGAGAGGAGCGGCGCGCTGTTCGTCGCGGCCTGGAACTGGACGAGCACCCAGTCGATGGCGTCGCCGGGGATCAGGTCGGCGGTGCGCAGGTCGGCGGCGTAGGGCGAGGTGAGCGGCAGTACGCCGCTCTGGCGCAACGCGTTGGTCATGCGCCCGAGCGCGCCGTCGTACGGGCCTTGGAGGAAGGCATAGAGGCTGGCGCCGAACATCAGCTCGTGCGCGCCCATGTCGACGCGTTCGTTCAGGATCCGCGGGTGCCCCTCCAGATCGCGTGCCTGGAACATCCACTCCATGTTGACGCCGGCGTCGACGCAGGGGGAATCGGCGTCGAGCCGGTAGTCGCCGGCGTCGGGATCCAGGAACTGCGGCGCGGCGTTGGTGTTGCCCTCCCCTCCCGCCGGAAGCGGCGTGGTGCAGGAATAGGAGAACGTTGCCTGATCATAATTCTCGCCGAGCCAGTCGGCGGTGTTCGCCCACACGATCGAATTGCGGACGAACCCTCCGTACGCACCGCCGCCGAAGGCGGTGACGTGGTTCCCGGCGACGGTACAGTTTTCGAGCGTTGACTCGTAGGCGCCGCCTCCGTACTGGGCGGAGTTGCTCGTCAGCAGGCAGTTCACCAGGCTCGCATTGTACGCGCCGCCGCCGGAGTCTTCCGCGTTGTTCATCCCGATTCGGCAGTCTTGGACAGTCCCCCGGCACACGCCGCCGCCGCAGGACTGCGCCGCGTTCGCGGTGATGATGCAGTTGGAGACGATCCCCGTTTCATCGCACCACACGCCGCCGCCGCTCTGTTCGGCTGCCACGTCGCCCATCGTCTTCGTGCAGCCGTTCCGGAGCGTAAACCCGATCAGTCTCGCCCGCGGGCCGACATACGCGCAGCGCACGGCGCCGGGACCGCACGGCCCGGCGCCCTCGATGATCGTATCTTCCGGGTTCCGGCAGGCAGCCATGACGGTGACCGCCTTGTACAGCCCGATCCGGCCCGGCATGCCCTCGTGCAGGTACTGGCCGGTGTTGTAGACGACACCGTTCGTGACCATGACGCACCCACCGACGATTGCGGCGTCAATGGCGTCCTGAATGACGTAGGCGGCCGTGTCCCAACTGGAATAGGGCGGGGTGTTGCCGCCGCCTGGCGAGACGTAGTTGGTGAATCCGGCCACGACATGCACGTCGACGGTGGCCGTCGCGCTCGTCTCGTCGTTGTAGGCGGTGAAGACGACGGCATGGTCGCCCATATTCGTGAACGTATGCGCGGCAGTCAATTGGTTTGTCGTGCCTGCATCGTCGGCCCAGTCCCAGAAGCACCAAGTCATCCGGCCCTCGATCGCCGCGTAGAACTCGAGCGTACTCGCGACGACCGCGTTGGTGTAGCCGGCGACGATCGCGACGGCCAGTTCGCCGGTCACGGCGCCTGCCACGTACTCGTCGCACCCGATATCGACAATGCCGTCTACGAGGCGCGGGTCGCGGTCGATGTCGAAAGCCGACTGCGTCGGCAGGTGGGCATTGTACCCGGCATTGATGCAGGGCGAGACAGAAGCCAGGTGCGGGTTCCGCGGGCCGAGCACATACGGGTCGTCCCCGATATTCCCGCTGCCGGCCGGGACCGGCACCGTGCAACTGTACTCGTACGTGTCCAGATTCGCATAGTTCGCCTGAAGCGGCATGGACGCCGTGTTGTAGCGGACAATCGAATTGTAGACTTTGCCGAGCGACGTGCCGCCACCGAGCTGTGCGGTATTGTCCATGACCGTGCAGTTGCGCAGCGTCCCCTCCGCCGTGCCGCCGCCGGAGCTTCCGGCGGAATTGCCGAGGACCGCGCAGTTTCCGAGCGTGCTGGCGTAGGCGCCTCCGCCCCCGCCGGCAGCCGAGTTATCCGAGATCCGGCTGTTCAGCACTGTAGCGCCGAAAACCCCGCCGCCCCTGTCGGCGGAGTTGCTGGCGATCGTGCTGTCGAGCGCCTTGCCGCCGTACACCCCGCCGCCGTCGCCCGTGGCGGCGTTGCCCGAAACCACGCAGTTGCTGAGCGTCCCGCCGTTGGGACAGTACGCGCCGGCGCCGTCGACGGCGCTGCCGCCGGTGATGGTGAACCCGTCGACGACGGCGCCAGGATGCATGAGGTAGAAGCATCGGCTGTTCCCGCCGGCGTCGACGACGGTGACGTCCGGCCCGTTCACGCTTCGCACGGCGACCACGCTCGGGATTCCGATTTGGGAGCTGAGCAGGTAGGTTCCGTTCGTAACGAGCACGGTATCGCCCGCCGCCGCGGCATCGACGGCGGCCTGGATGTTGGTGGCGGCCGTCGCCCAGGTCAGGAACGGCGGCGTGTGCGTGCCGGCGGGCGAGACGTGGCGAACGTCGAGCCGGTCGACGAACTGCGCGGCGATCGCGCGCGGCTGATCCATGCAGAGGGTGAGCGGGTTGTTCGTGTTGGAGCCGGCCGGCACGTCGCCGTCCCAATAGGCGAAGTAGCTGTTGCTCGCCGGGGTAGCCGTGATCTCGACGAGCGAATCGTGCGGGTGCCAGTCGTCGTCGAGATCGATGCTGCCGCCCTCGCCGGCCGCCGTGGCGAGGAAGTACTCGGGTTCCCACAGCCAGATCTGCGCCGAATGCGTGCTGACGGTGAAGACCGTGACGGTGTCCGCGCCGCCGGCCGGCACATCGCCCGTGCCGGTCCATCCTGTACAGGCGTAGCGTATGCCGTTCGTCGACGCGGTCGGGCTGAGGACCGCATTGGTGATCATGGCGCCGACCGGCACGCGGTGGCTGCCGTAGCCGAACGGCTCGGCTGTGCCGCACGGCGGACTGCTCGCGACAATGTACTCGCGCGTCTCTTCGGCCGGCGCCGTTGCGCGGAACGCGGCTGGATCCTGCTGGCCGGCATAGCTGGTCGCAAGCCAGCCGGCGGACCGCGCGGTGTCGGAGATCCGGATCTCTTCGATCGCGCCGTCGAAATCGCCCTCCATGTCCTGCGCGATCCCGATCAGCAGGTTTGACGCGGTCGCGACGGGGCCGGGCAAGCCGGAACAGGCGGCGGCCGGCTCGCCGTTCACGTACCACGCGGCGCTGCCGGCGCTGTAGACGAACGCAACGTGAGTCCAGCGGCTCGTCTCCGAGACACCGCACGGGGAGAGATACTGCCCCGCAATCGGCCGGTTCGTCGTGCCGTCGGGAATAGACCAGCCGACCGCGATGTTGTCGCTGCCTGACCCCTCCTTCTGGACGGCCTCGATGTAGCATTTCTGGCCGGCGGTCAGCGTGATGTTGCTCGATTGCTCGTTGCCCGTCTGCCACACGCGCGAGCCGGACCACAAGTCCTCGAAGGCGATCCGTTCGGCATCGGCCGGATCCTCCGTCGTGCTCAGCCACAACTCGCTCTGGTCGTCGCTGCTGATCCAGAACATGTACTCGCCGCTGAGCGGCGGATAGACGTAGCCGGAGATGCGCGCGCCGCCCGAGTCGAACCAGTCGACGGGCCCCTCGAATGTCGTGAGGTACCAGGCCCCGGCGGGACTGTCCGGGTAGTCGGGATGCCCGGTCAGTTCCGCGACGGTCGTGCCCGCTATCCCGGCCCAGTACTCGTAAAGGATCGAGCCCCAGCTTCCCTCATGCTGAACCATGGAGCACAGCCCGATGCCGCCGCCCGCGGCGCCGAGCTGGAAGGTACCGGCGTCGAGGAAGTCGTCGGCTCGTCCCTGCGTGAACGACCAGCCGGCCGTGGCGCTGTTGTCCATGCCCTTGTCGAGCAGATGCTGGACGCGAACGCCGGCGGAACCCGGCCGATACCACGCCTCGATGGTAAAGTCCGAGACGGTGAGATCGAGCGCGGCCGCGGCGGGGATCTGCAGGTGGTCATCGTCCTCGGGTTCGGGGCTGAACCGCGCGCAGCCGCCGAACAGGGTGTCCGCGCTTTGCCACGTGAGCGCGTTCGTGTTCTGCCAGGCGCCGTCGTGCCCGTGCCCGGACGAATCGGCGACCGCCGTGCCGGCGCCCTCCTTGAAATGCCAGACGCCGACAAACCCGTCGGTCCACACCCCCGCGCTGTTCTCCTGCGATCCGCTCACGCCGGCCTGTCCGTAGTACAGGTAGAGCACGGTCGGTTCTTCCGCGGCCAGGACCGGCACGCGCACCCAGGCCACGTACCGGCCGTCGCTCTCGGAATAGACCTCGATCTCGTGGTCAAGCTGGTTCGTGGCGCCCGCCGGCGTGAAGACGATGTCGTAGCCCGCCGGGCTGGCAACGCGCCCGCCGCACGAAACGGATCTGAGGTCCGGTTCGACCAGGCTGATCAGAGCCGGGAAGTTGGTGAAGTCCGAGCTGCCGGCCACCTGGTCCGGATCGAGCATCACGGCCTTGCGGTACGCATAGCCGGGCACCCAGCCGGTATCGTCGTCGAGGATGGTGACCGTCACCTCATCCGGCATACCGGGCTGCGCGCCCTCTATGGCGTCGAGCGCGACCACGACCGATTCCGGCCCCTCGACCTCGCCGTCGTTCTGCGCGGCAACGACAACGATGTTGGAGCGCGTGCCGGCCTCGATCACGACGTTCGTGGCGGTGCAGGTATAGTCGATGCCCGCTTCCGCGCTGCCGGCCAGCATGAGCGCGACGTTGACGGTGTTGGTGCACGGCTGCGACAGGGTGATCGCGAGCGCGGCCTGGCCGAGCGTCTCGCTGCAGTAGGCGGCATCGCTCGTCAGCGTCACGTACGTTTCCGAGGCGCGCGCGGCATCGAGCGTCATGCCGTTGGTCGGCGCCGCCTGATTCGCGTAGCAGGCCCGGATCCAGTCGGCGGACCGCACAACGCGCGAGAGGCGCACCTCGTCAAGCCGCCCGTCGTCGTAGACGCGCTCTTCCGCCCCCGGCCGTCCGAGATACAGGACGCTGTTCAGCGCGAACGCGAACCCGTTGTGCGCGGCGGCGTTCGCCCATTCCCCGTCGACGTACAGCGCGAGTGCGTCCGCGGCGTCCCAGGTGGCCGCGACGTGGTGCCACTGCCCGTCGTTGTAGCCCGCCGCGGGGGTCGAGACGTCGGTGTCGGGCAGCGCGCCGCCTTCCGAAAAGGCGTTGAGCGCGCCATTCACCCCGATGTCGACATGAAACTCAGACTCGCCGCCCCACCCGTTGCCCGTCGTCATGGGCGAACCGTAGAAGAGCATGGCGGGATTCGTCGTGGTGCGGTCGGTATTGAACCAGAACGCGACGGCGCCCAGCGTGTTCGACAGCCCCATGACGGCCGCGGGCAGGCTGATGTGGTCGTTCGTTCCGAACTGCTGCGCGCCCGCGATCTTGCCCGCGGGCGTGTAGGCCGGGTTCGCGGCCGCCTTCTTTGTCCCGTGATGGGCGGCGGCGGTGGAGTCGGCGGCGGTACCCCCGCCGTCGCCGAGGTGCCACACGCCGGCGTAGTCCGAGTCCCAGACCCCGGCGGCGTTCGCCTGCGCGTTCGAGACCTCGGCGTTGCCGTAGTAGATGTGGAAATCCGTCGGGAGATCGGCCGCCAAGACCGGCAGCCGGACCCAAGCCACGCAGCGGCCGGCGGCCGGTTCGTACAGTTCCATATCGTGATCGAACCGGTTCGTGCCGTCGAAGTCGGTGAATACGATGTCGTAGCCGTTCGTGTTCTGCACGACGCCGCCGGTGCCGGCCGCGGCCAGGGTGGGGTCGGTGATGTCGACCAGCACAGGGAAGTCCGCGAGCGGGCCCGTGAGCCCGAGTGCCGCGCCGTCGAGGCTGATCTTGCGGCGGTAGGCGTAGGGTGTGTACCACTCCGCGTCGTCGTCGTTTTCGATGCGGTATGTATGGGTCGCGCACGCGCCGAGCGCGGCGCGTACGGCGTTCGAGAGGGTGACGCTGAACAGCTCGTCCGGTTCCGCGAGCGCATCGTCGAGAATGGCGACCGGTATGTTCGCGTTCGTCTGGCCCGGCGCGAAGGTCAGCGTACCGCTCGCCGGCGCGTAGTCGGCGCCGCCGAGCGCGGTACCGTCGGCCGCGAGGTAATCGACCGTGACGATGTTGCTGCATGCCGCACTGAGCGTGACCGGCAGCCCGGCCGACGTGACGGACTCGGGTGCGGCCGAGCCGGAACCGGCGAACCGCACGTGCCGCGCCTGCTCCGAGCCGATCGCGGCGAATGCGCCGGGGTTCGCCTGGTTCGTGTAGGCGGTCAGGATCCAGTCCGCGCTCCGGGCGGTGGCGGCGATGCGCACCTCGTCGATGCGGCCGTCCCATCCGTTCCGCCCGATCTCGACCGGGTGCTCAGTGGCGGGAATCGAGGCGGCCACGGCGGCCTTGTTCGTCATCAGCTCGGCATTGCGGTAGATGCGCCAGTCGCCGCCGGCTTCGTAGGTGAAGGTCACGTACTGCCATTGCCCGGTCACGAGCGCGCCGCTCGACACCGCGGCCCTGTCGGCCACCGCCGCGCCGAACCACAGGCCGCCGCCGGCCCCGGAGTGCGAGCCCCAGCCGCCGGTCCAGCTTCCCTGGTCCTTGTCGACGAGATGGTCAAAATCGCCCAGCGTGTCCGGGTCGACCCACAGCGCGATCGTCAGGCCGGTCATGCCGTCGAGGCTGTCGGCGTCGTCGATGCACAACCCGTCGTCGACGCCGTCGAAGTCGGCGGCACCCGCGATCAGACCGGCGGCATGCTGGGCAACGCCGTTGCTCGGCCACGCATGGTTCTGACAGGCTGTCGAGTCGTCGCGGCGGCCGGGCGGCTCGCTCAGATGCCAGACCCCGACGTAGTTCGTGTCCCATACGCCGGCCGCGTTCGCCTGCGGCGCATCGGCGGCGGGGTTGCCGTAGTAGAGGAACACATGCGTGTCCTTGTCGTGCGCGAGGAGCGGAACGCGCACCCAGGCGACCAGTTCGCCAGTGTCCGGCACGTAGCGTTCGATCTCGAAATCGAGCGGGGTGTCGTCCATCGCGCTGAAGGCGAGGTCGTACCCGTTCGTGTGTTCGACGCGCCCGCCGTAGGGGACGGCCGCCAGTTCGGCATCGGTCACGCGGACAAGCACAGGGAAGTCCGGCAGATCGGCCGTCCCGCTCACGAAATCGGAGCCGATCGTGAACACACGGCGATAGGCGTACTCGGCCGGGAAACCGGTCGCGGTCGAGAACTGGTTCGTGCCGCCGTAGACAATACCCAGCGCATTGCTCGCGTACGCGGCGAAGTAGTAGGTCTCACCCGGAGTGCCGGCGCCGAACACGTACGCGTAGCTGCCGGGCGCCGAGCCCTCGACTTCGTAGACGGAAGCCGGCGCCGGGCTGGTGTCGCAGAGGAACCCGCGGCTGAGCAGGTTCGTGTTGCCGTCCCACAGCAGCGCGCCGTGCAGCGTCGCGCCGACCGAACCGACATCCGTGGCCGGCGCCGTGCTCACGGCCGGGAGGTGTGGATAGACCCGGTACTTGTAGTTCAGGTACTCCCCGACCATCTCGCGCTCGTGATCCGAGAGGCAGCGGTTGTAGGCGATGATCTCAGCGTAGTCGGCCTGCAGATAGTAAGTGTCGTCGAACCGCCCGCTGCACCCGATCTTGCCGGAGTAGTCGTAGTAGTTGTCAAACGTCCCGACCGTGCTTTCCGGACCGGCAACACCGTCTCTGTAGGAGCGAAACACGCCCTGCTCCCCGGCTTCCAGACACCACATATGCTTGCCACTCGGATCCCATACGGTCATCTGCGCCGAACTCCCGCACCAAGTTCGGGTGCGGCCTTCGTTAAAGTTGAACCAGAGCCCGAAGAAATGCTGGCCGGCCTCCGTGCCGGTATCGCAGTTGATCTCCAGTGCGCTGCGGTTGGCGAGCCCGCTGTCCGGCGCGTCGAGCAGCAGGAAAATGCTGGCCTGGTCGGTGAACGTGTCTGGGATTTTCGGGATGTCCAGCCGGTTGCGCGAGGCGCTGGTGTTGAACGTCAGCCCGGGCAGTCCGGCGTCGAATGCGTTCGTCGTGTAGACCGGCGCGCGGCTGGCGGTGGCGGTGTAGGCGTGGCGCCCGTAGCCGCTGGCGTCCGGCCAGGTAAGCACCGGATCCCCGTCGGCGTATCCGGTCAACGCGTCGGCCTTATACCAGAGCTGGAGCCCGGCGAGTTGGTCGGGTGCGAACCCGTCGTTATCGATGATCGTGCAGGTATGCACGGGAACAGGCCCGAGCACGGCGTTCGCGGCGTTGGTGAGTTGAAGCACGAGCGTTTCGTCGAGTTCGTCGATCGGGTCGTCGATGACGGCGCCGTCGATTTGCCGCGCCGTCTCGCCCGGTTCGAAGGTCAAGGCGCCCTCGGTCACGATATAGTCAAGCGTGTTGCCGGCCGTGCCGCCGGTCACGAGGAAATCGACCGTGACCGCGTTGGTCGACAGCGTATTGAGCCGCACATCGATCGAGAAGCCGCCCGCCCCCTCCCCGGCCGACGACGCGGCGGCGAGGAACTGCACGGCGACGGGCCCGACCTGCTCGGGTTCGAGCATGCAGAACGCGGACGGCGCGCTCTGATTCGCGTAGCAGGTCGCGATCCAGTCGGCGCTCCGCGCGGTGGCGGCGACGCGCACCTCGTCGATCACACCCTTCGCCTCTTGCAGGGACGCCTCATCGCTCGCGATTCGAAGCCGGGTGGTCGTATCCTCGATCGAGAGATTCACGCACGGCGCGTTCGACTCGCACACGCCGTTCACGTAGAGGGCGGCGCTCGAGTGCGCCGGGTCATACACCCCGGTCAGATAGTACCAGTTCCCGACCTGCAGCGTGGTCTGCGCGGTTACGGTGGTTTTGTAGCCGGGGCCTTTCGCCGCATGGAACCGAACCCGCTGGCTGTTCAGCGGGGCGTCGTCGGTGCCCAATCCGTAGCAGATCCAGGGGTCGTCGTTCGTGTACCATGCCTTCGAGACGATCCGGCCCCAATCCTCCTGCTTCCCCGTATACTTATACCAAGCCGAGAGGGTGAGCGCGCCGACGACGCTCAGGCTCGAGCTGTCCGGCATCTCGATCCAATCCCAGTTCCCATCGAACTCGACCGCGCCGTTGGCCATGCCCGTCACCTGGTCGTCGGCAGTCATGTCCCAGTACGCGTAACCGGTGTTCGTATAGGCCGTGCTGTCGGCGAACGGCGTATCGGGCGAGTCGGGGTTCTCCTTCAGGTGCCACACGCCCCGATAGTGAGCGTCCCAGACGCCGGCCGGGTTCGCCTGCGGCTGCGCGAGCAGTTCGTTTCCGTAGTAGAGGTACAAGACGGTATCCGCCGTGCCGTCCAGCACGGGGATCCGGACCCAGGCGACGAGCGTGCCGTCCGCGGGGGAATACGATTCGATCTCGTGATCGAGTTGCGTGGTACCGTCCTCGGTGGTGAACATCAGGTCGGAGGCGTCCGGGTTGACGACGTGCCCGCCATACCCCGCCCCCTGCAGGCTGGAATCGGCGACTTGAACGAGCGCCGGGAAATTCGTCAGGGTGCCGGAACTCGGGACTCGCGCCGCCTCGATCACGAGCGCGCGCCGGTACACGTAGCCGCCGGTCCACGCGGTGTCGTCGTCGGGCAGGCTGAACTGCACGCTGGCCGGCGCGCCGGGCTGTCCGTTCACGACCGAGTCGATGGCGACCACGAGCGTTTCCATGCCCTCGGCCGCGGCGTCGTCCAGGACGGCGATGCTGACGCCGTTGGTCAGGCTGCCGGCGCCGATCACGATGTTCGTGGCCGACGCGGAAAAGTCGTTCGTATCCGCACTGCCGCTGAAGGCGAGGCAGACGGTGACGTCATTCGTCGTGGTGTGCGCCAGCGTCGCGATCAGCGATGCGACGGCGGCCGGCTCGCCGAGCGTGGCGCGGTCGGCGGTCAGTGCGACGTCGGGCAGGCTGATCTCGCTGGCGACCACGCAGCACTGGGTGGGCGCGCTCACGTTCGCATAGCCGGTCGCGAGCCAATCGGCGGACCGCGCAACGCGCGAGAGGCGCACCTCGTCTATCGAGCCCTTGAACCCGCGCTCGTCGCGGCCCTCGACCCCGCCCATCTCGACCCAGAGCGTGCCGTACGGATCGATCGTGCCGGTGTAGTTCGTCGTCACGTCCAGCGCGCCGTCGTGGTAAAGCGCGGCGGTGTCGGCAGCGTCGTCATAGGTCGCCGCCACATAGGACCATGCGCCGGTCAGGACCCGGCCGGCCGTGCCGTGCAGGGTCTGGAGGGCATATCCCGCATCGGTCGTTCGGAACTGGATCTCGCCGAATTCGCCGACGAGCAGCCCGTAGGTCGAGAGGTTGACGTTCTGCTGCTTCTGGACAATACGCGCGTCCTGGTTACGCGCCAGCGGGCGGACCCAGGCCTCGAGGGTGAGCGCATCGGTGATCGCGAGGCTAGCCGAATGCGCGGCGTGCAGGTTGTCGTCCTCGCCGAGATCCGTATTGAACGCGGCCGCGCCGGCCACCAGGCCGGCGGCGTCCGGCTGCGCGCCGCCCACCGCCCAGGCATGGTTGGTGTTGGCCGACGAGTCACGGTTCGTACCCGCCGTCTCGCTCAGGTGCCAGACGGCGGCGTACTCGTTCTGCCACACGCCCGCCGCGTTCTCCCGCGAATTGGTGGCGCCGGCGTCACCGTAGTACAGGTAGAGCGGCGTGTCGGAGTTGGCCGAAAGGAATGGCATCCGCACCCAGGCCGTGAGTTGGCCGGTGGCGGCATCGTACCGTTCCAGTTCATGATCGAGTTGAGTCGTGCCGTCACGGCCGGCAAAGGCCATATCGTAGCCGTTGGTCGAGGCCACGTCGCCGCCGTGCGCCGCGTCGGCCAGGTCCGCATCCGTGAGAGCGACGAGCAACGGGTAGTCGGTCAGGCCTGATTCGCCCGCCACCATCGCGGCGGCCACGGCGAGCACCTTGCGGTAGCGGTACGGCGCCAGCCAGCCGGCGGGCGGGCTCTTGGCGGCCTGCGTGGTGCCGCCGTACGCGCCGATGTTCGCGCGGCCGCCGTTCGGCGCCGGCTCATTGGCATAGGAAGTCGACGGCGCCGCGCCGTCGATACACGGGCTCGTGACCGCGTCGTTCGTCCAGCCGGCAGCCGTCCACCGCCCGTACGCCGATTTCAGGTGCAGGTCGTCGTCGGTAGTGCCGGGAATGTCGTCCGGCCCGTCCGGATCGGCGAACAAGGGGTCGGTGTCGATGTTCCCGCCGCCGTCGATCAACACGGCGCCGTTGGAACTCACGATCCCGATCACGCCGCCGTCGATATCGCAGTAGCTGACGGTCACGGTGCTGTCCGCCGATGAATGAAAGATCTGGGCGCCCGCCGGTGCGGTATTGCCCCAGAAGATACTGTCGCAAACGGACGCGCTGGTTGCGAAGCCCGCATACAGGCCGCCGGCACAGGACGCGGCCTGGTTCGCGTTGAATGTGCAGTTTGCGATCCGCGGCGAACAGGAGTAGAAATAGGCGCCGCCGCCGGCGCCGCGCGCCTCGTTCCCGCTCAGTACGCAGTTCACGAGCGCGGCATTCCCCATGCCGCCGGCGGACACCCCCCCGCCCTGGTCCGCGGAATTCGCGCAGAACACGCAGTTCGAGAGGACCGGCGAGCACTGCGCATACGAGAACAACGCGCCGCCGCACACGCCGGCCCAGTTCTCGCAGAGCACGCAGTTCGCGACGCTCGGTGACTGGTTCGTGAGGCACAGTATCCCTCCGCCATAGGCGTCCGCGCTGCTGCCGTCCGCCCGGCCGCCGCGGATCCGGAACCCGTCGAGAACGGCGTCATCCGTGCCCCAGACGACATGATAGACGTTCTCGGCATTGTTCGTGAAGCCAACGTCGTCGCCGTTGACGTCGCCGCTCAGGACCGTGGGGTACGCGGCCCAGGCCCGCTCGTTGCGGTTCGATTCCACACCGCTGAACCCGCCGTAGAGCGCGACGTTCGGGTGGAGTTGGAAAGTGTCCGTACGGTTCGAGCCGGGCACGTAGGTACCCTCGGCCACCCAGATCTCCGTCTGGCCGGCGGCGACGGCAAGCGCATCCTGCAGGTTCGTATAGGCGTCGGTCCAGGACGTACCGTTGTTGGCGCCGCCGGCATCGCAATCGACATAGACGATCCCGACGAACCGCGCGCTCACGCTGCGCGCGCGGTCCATGCACACGGTGAGCGGGTTGTCCATGCCGGCGCCCGCCGGCACGTCGCCCTGCCAGCCGTCGAACCGGCCGTCACCGGCCGGGGTGGCGGCGATCGTCACCTCCGCGCCGTTCGTGTACCAACCGTCGGCCACATCCACGCTGCCGCTGCCCGAGACGCCGGTATCGAGGAAGTACTCGGGCGCCCAGAGCCAGGTGAGTGCCGAATCGGCCGTGAGCGTGAAGACGGCCGTGTTGTCCGCGCCCGTGGCCGGCACGCTGCCTGCACCCGTCCAGCCGGTGCACGCGTAGCGCACGCCGTTCGTTTCGTCGGCCGGCGTCGCGACGGAATTGGTGATCGTCGCGCCCGCCAGGATCATGTCGTTCACGCCGTAGCCGCACGGTGCGGAGACGCCGTGCGGCGCCGGATAACCCGCCACGGTCAAGCTTGGCCCCTCTTCCGCCCAGATGAGCGGCGCGCCCCAGTGCGCCCAGTCTTCGGCGGTGCCGGCGTTCGGGTCGGTAACGAACCGCACGGTCACGAGGCTGCCGAGCCAGCCGGTCATATCGTATTCGAAGTAGCGCCAGCGCGTGCTATCGGCAACGACCGAATCGAGGATGGTCGTGTACGTCGCGCCCTCACGCACCTGGATCACGAACCGCACGTTGCCGACGGTCTGCCCGTCGGCCAGCCCGTAGTAGGTGGAAAGGCGGACGGGCGAGGCGATCGTGAACTCGCCGACCGTCGCGCCGGACGTGCCGTAGTAGTCGGGGTGCGCGTTGATCGTCGACTTCTGCTGGCCGCCGACCGAGTGGGTCGCGCGGCGGAACGACCCGCACCCGTACGGCTCGTCCCACCCGGTCGACACCGGCAGATAGGCTTCGTCCTGGTTCGTCCAGTTCGAGCCGTTGGCCGAGTAGGCGGCAGCCGCCGTGACGCGCTCGCGCACGTCGTAGAGACGTCCTCCCTGCACGGTCTTGAGCATGAGCGCGTTGATGTAGAACTCCGCGTTGGCGCCGCTGACGGTAACCTGCACGTCGCCCCCGGCGCTCGGCTGAATCTGGGTGTAGCGTGCGACGTAGCCGTTCGGCGTGTTCCAGCCGGTCACGATCGTGGTCGTGTCGGCGTCGGTGACGCTGGTGCCGATCTGCGCGCCGCCGCTGCTGCGGTTGACGAACCCGTCCGCGCCGGAGAGGACGGTGCGCGTCTTGTGCGCCGTGTACACGGCGACATCGCGGTTCCCGTACAAGGCCAGCTCGTAGCGCAGGCTCGGGTTCAGCCCGCTGAAGGTCAGGACCAGGTCGCTCGTGCCGTTCGTGATGCAGCCGGTGCAGTCGACGATTCCGTCGAAGACGCCATAGGCGTCCGTACCGGCCGCTGCGTTCGCGCCGGCGCCGTCGATCGGGCCGGCGCCGCCGGCGCCGACGCTGAGCGTGACCGGCGTATCGACGCCCGTGAGGTAGTCCGTCAGCAACCCGGCCTGCCCGCGCGTGTACAGCGTGATGTAGGCGGTCCGCTCGCCGGCCGACCAGGCCAGATCGTTGTAGGCAACGAACTGTGCGTCGTTGTCTTCGATGGTGTAGGTGTGCGCCGCGATCGCACCCAGCCCGGCCCCGGCCGGATTGCTGAGCGTCACGATCACGGTCTCGTCGGATTCCATCTCGGCATCGTCGACGATCGCCAGAGGCAGCATGGCCACCGTCGTGCCCGGCGCAAAGGTGAGCGTGCCGGCCGGCAGCGCGAAGTCCACGCCGCCGCCGGTGGCCGTCCCGCCGGAGACGGCATACTCGACGGTGACCTGTTCCGAGGCCGGTTCGCTGAGCACAGCCGCCAGATCGAACCCCATGCTCTCGGTCGGGCCCGCCGAACAGAACGTTTCCGGCGCGGTCTGATTCGCGTAGGTTGTGGCGATCCAATCCGCGCTTTGCGCCACGGCGCAGATGCGCACCTCGTCGATCTGGCCGTTCATCGGGCCGCCGCCGACTCCGGGATCGAACGAGCCCGCCTCCGACTGACAACCGATGTAGCCGTAGCGGGTCAGCGTCGTCCCGATCGGGGAGCCGATCGTGGCGCTGGCGACGACGGCACCGTCGATAAACAGGGCTTTGTCGGGTGAGGCCCCGTTCTTGAACCAGCCGACGACGTGATGCCATTGGCCGTCGCAATACGAATTCGTCGTGCCCATGTCGTTGATACCGCCCGTGTGCGCCGTGTCCCAGCCGACTTCGCCCAGCCCAAGGCCGTCGTTCAGCGCGAACCGCCACGTCTCGCTGCGGTCCCAGGCGGCGATCGTCTGGTCCACGCCGACCGCCGATTTCGCCCATGCCTCGACCATGATCTCGGTGATACCGCCCGCCGTGTTGTAGTACAGGTTGCTGACCGGGATGTAGTCGCCCGCGCCATCGAACGTGACGCAGCGGCCGATCCTGCCGGCGTCGGTGCAGGTCGCGTTGCCGCGCCCATAGCCGTCATAGGCGTGGCCGGTCGAATCGACGTACATGCCGTCGGCGGCGTCCAGATGCCAGACGGCCACGTAGTCCTGCCAGACACCGGCGGCATTCGCCTGCGCGCCGGTCACGGCCGGGTTCCCGAAACACATGTAGAACATCGTGGCCTGCTCGGCGTCGAGCGCCGGCAGCCGGACCCAGCCGAGCCAGGCGCCCGCGTCCGAATCGGCGGCGTACGATTCGACTTCGTGGTCGAGCGGCGTCGTGCCGTCGGCGGCTCTGAACACAATGTCGTGCCCGTCCGCGCTGGCGACGCCGCCGCCTGCGGTCACGTGGCGTAAGGCGGGGTCGGTGAGGCTGACCAGGACCGGGAAATTCGTAAGGGCCGCGGAGCCGCTGACCGATTCGGCGCTGATGGTCAGGCGCTTGCGGTACGCATAGCCCGTGTCCCAGGCGCTGCCGGCGGCCTCGCCGCCGGCCGACGCCGCCGTGCGGAACCGGACCGTGAGGTCCTTCGCTTCCGGAACGCCCAGCGCATAGAAGGCTGACGGCGCCGCCTGGTTCGTGTAGCAGGTGGCAATCCAGGCGGGGGAACGCGCGACGTCGGACAGACGCACTTCGTCCACGCGCCCCTTGACCAGCCATGAGATAGTGTAGCCGTCGCGGCCGATCTGGAGAGTGTTGGTCGACGCGTTGATCTTGTCGGTGTAGCTCGCCGGGAAGTCGCCCCCGACATGTTCGGCACCGTTGACGTACACGCGCATGAAAGTGCCGTCGTACACGCACGTGACTTGTCCCCAGACGCCCGTCGGGAAAACGTCGTTCGCGGTGTTTCTGTCCGCCCAACTCGAGCCGTTGCTCGAAAGCGCAAAGTTCACAAAGTTCGTCGGGGCCCGCCGACGCACCGTCCAGCCGTAGCTGCCGAGGGCGTGACGCCCAAGGACACCGAAATTGTTGTCCGTATCGACATTGACCCAGAAGGTGGCGGTCAGTTTCTGGGTGATATCGAGGCTCGAATTCTTCCCGCAATCGAGAAAGTCGTCCGTCCCGTCGAAATCGAGGCACGGGCCGACCTGCCCGGCGACGAGGTCGGCAGCGTCCATGGCGCCGCACGCGGCGCCATGATTCGTGTTCGCGGTGCTGTCGAGCACGCCATCGGCCGGGTTCTGGGCCATGTGCCAGACGGCCTTGTAGCCCGCGTCCCAAACGCCGGGAGGCTGTTCGAGCGAGTTGGTGACGCTGCTATTCCCGTAGTACATCAGGATCGTCGTATCGGCATCGCAGGCGAGGATGGGGACGCGCACCCAACCGACGAACCGGCCGGTCGTTTCGTCATAGCATTCCATCTCGTGGTCGAGCTGGTTCGTGCCGGTATCGTCGCTGAACACGATGTCGTATCCGTTCGTGTTCCGGACGTCACCGCCGTGCGGCAGACTCCTCAGGTCGGTGTCGGTGAGGCTGACGAGCAGCGGGAAGTTGGTGAGGTCCGCCGGCCCGCAGACGGCGCCGGACTCGACGGTGATCGCGCGGCGGTGCGTGTATCCGTCGGCCCAGGGGATATCGTCGTTGACGATGGTGTAGACATGGTTCGAGAGGGTACCCAGCGCGGCGTTCTGCGGGTTGACGAGCGTGATCGTGACAGTCTCGTTGACCTCGACCTCATCGTCGTTCACGACCGTGAACGGGATGCTCAAGAGGGTCGTGCCCGGCTCGAACGTAAGCGTACCGCCGGCCAGCGTGTAGTCGACCGTGTTGCTGGCCGTGCCGCCGGTCACCTCGAAGCCGACCGTGACGGTATTGGTCGAATGCGCGCCGAGCACAACAGGGACGGTCACATTCGTTGCCGATTCGCCGCCGGCCGAGCCCGCGGTCTGAAACGCGACGCTGACGGCGCGGCACTCGCCGGCGGCAGCGGCGCAGAACCCCTCGGGGTTGGCCTGGTTCGCGTGGCAGGCCGCGATCCATGCGGCGCTTCGCGCGGCATTCGCGACGCGCACCTCGTCGATCGTGCCGAAGAACGGACAGACTCCGTCGCCGCGCGCGCCGATCCGGACGTTGACCGTGCTGTTATACTGTGTGTCCGGCACGGAATCCGTCACGGACCGGACAAGGCAGCCGTTCATATAGAGACGCACCGCCACGCCGGGCTCGAACACGCCGGCCACGTGGGTCCAGAGGTCGACCCGTTCGCTGACGTCGTCGCTGCGAGCCTCGATATCCGTATCGACCGTCGGCGAGATGCGCATCTGAAATACGTTGGTCCCCACATAGACGTCGAGTTCCTGGTTCAACTCCCAACTCCTGTCCCCCACGCCGCCGCGTTTCGAGACGATCCGGCCGACGGACGCGTTGGTGTGCGTGCGGACCCAGGCGGAAAGTGTGATCGCGTTCGTGATCTGCAGCGATGCCGGATTGCCGATATCGATCATATCCGACAGCCCGTCGAAGTCCTGGCCGCCGCCGATCACGCCGCTGACGGGCAGCGGCGGGTCAACGCTCATGCCGTCGTTCGCGTACGAGGTGGAGTCCGTGTAATTCGAGCCGCTCGCTTCGCCCAGGTGGCAGACGAGTTTGAAGTCGCCGTCCCAGACGCTGCTGGCCTGTTCCTGACTCGTCGTGACCGAAGTACTGCCGTAGAACATGTACACGAGCGTGTGTGCATCATGCGGGAGGAGCGGCACGCGGACCCAGCCGAGATAGGAACCCTCGGACGGACCGGACGCGTAGGATTCGGTTTCGTGGTCCAGCCGGTTCGTACCGGACGCGTCGGCGAAGACGATATCGTAGCCAGCGGGATGCATCACCTGGCCGCCGTCGGCGGCCGTGCGTAATTCAGGGTCCGTCACGCGGACGAGCAACGGGAAGTTGGTGAGCGGCGCCGTGCCGCCGAGCGCTTCCGCATCGACGACCAGCGCGCGGCGGTGCGCATAGCCGGCGAGCCAGCCGGCGTCCGTGTCGATCAGAACCAGAACCGCCTGGTCCGCAGCCCCAGCGCTTCCGTTCTGCACCGCGTCGATCGTGACGACGACCGTCTCCGCACCCTCGGCCAGCGTATCCGCCGTACCCGTCACGGTCACCGAGTTGCTGAGCGCCCCAGCGGCGATCACGATGTTCGTGGCCGACACGACATAGTCGTTCGTCGCGGCGGTGCCGGCGAGCGTAAGGCAGACGGTGACATCGGCTGTGTGCGCGTGGGAGAGAACCGCCGCTACGCTCACCGCGGCGCCGCCTTCCAACAGATGGGTGCTGTCTGCCGCAAGCGCGGCCGAGGGCGGGCCCTCCTCCGCGCCGAGCGAGAGGAACGCGGCCGGATTCGCCTGGTTCGTCGCGCAGGTCGCGAGCCAGCCGGCGCCGCGGGTGACGCTCGAAATGCGGACCTCATCGAGCAGGCCGTCGAAATCGCCGGTCAGATCGTGCCGGACGCCCATGAGCAGGTTCGACGCGTTGGCGAGCGGGCCGGAAATATTCGGAAAGGTCCCGCACGTCTGCCCGTTCACGAACCAGGCGCCGGTCCCGCCGTCGCAGGCCCACGCCGCGTAGGTCCAGGGGCCCGGCCCCGAGCTGCCGTAGGCGGAGAAGAACGCGCAGGTGGCCGGGCGGTTCGTCGTGGCGTTCGGCAGCGTCCAGCCGACGGCGATATTATCGCCGACAGTATTCTCTTTGTGCAATGCCTCGATGTAATACGAACGACCAGCTTCCAGCAGCACGGGTGCGGATTGTTCGGGCCCCGTCTGCCACTCGCGCGACCCGCTCCAAGAGTCTTCGTAGGCGATCTTCACCGCGTTCGCCGGGTCGCGATCGGTACTCAGCCACAGTTCGCTCTGATCGTCGCTGCTGATCCAGAACGTGTACGACCCGTCGAGCGGCGGATGCACATACCCGCGGAACCGGGTGCCGTACTCCTCCGCCCAATTGACCGGCCCCTCGAACGTGTTCGTCTGCTCGGTTCCGGCGGGATTGGCCGGGTAGTCCGGGCTGCTCGTAAGCGCCGCGACCGAGGTACCCGTCACGTTCGTCCACCATTCGCGCAGCATGCTGCCCGACGGCCCCAGCGGCAGCCGCGCCTGCGCGGACAGGCCTGTTTCGCCCGAACCGGTCCCGAGGAAGAAGGTAGCCGCCTCGTCGAATCCCGGCGCCGCGCCTTGCCCGACGGACCAGCCGGCGCCCGCGCCGCCCTGGCCGTCCTTGGCCAGGAGCATTCGCACCGCCGTGCCGGCCGAGTACGGGCGGTACCAAACCTCGACGGTGTAGTTCGAAACGGCCAGGTCCAGGTCCGGCGCGTCGCTGACCGAGACGTGGTCATCGTCGCCGGGGTCCGCGCTCAGCCGCAGGGCGGAGCCGAACACGTTGTCCGTCGCGCCCCACGTACCGGCATTCGTATTGGCGAGTGCGCCGTGATGCGCGTTGGTCGACGAGTCGTAGGCCGTCGTGCCGGCCGCTTCCTTGAAGTGCCACACGGCGACGTGGTCCGGGTACCAAAGTGCGGCCGGGTTCTCCTGCGAGTCGGCGACCGACCCGTTCCCGTAGTACATGTATAAGACGGTGTCGGCGTCGTGTGGGAGGACGGGGATCCGGACCCAGGCCGTGAACCGGCCGTCGTCCGCCGAGTAGCGTTCGATTTCATGGTCGAGCCGGTCCGTACCGCCGGCGTCGGTGAAGACGATGTCGTATCCGGCCGCGTGCGTCACGTGCCCGCCGGCGGCGGCCCCGCGCAAGTCGGGGTCCGTCACGTCGACGAGCAGCGGGAAATTGGTGAGCGGAGCGGAGCCGGCGACCTGCGCGGCGTCCACCAGCACGACCCGTCGATGCGAGTAGCCGCCGAGCCACGGCGCTTCGTCATCGGTGATCGAGAGCATCACCTGCGCGGGCTGACCCACGGTCCCGTTCACCACGCTGTCGATATCGACGACGATCGTCTCGGAACCCTCCGACGCGCCGTCGTCCTGCGCCGTGACGGTGACCGAATTCGAGAGGCTGCCGGCGGGAATCACGATGTTCGTGGCCGAGGCGGTGTAATCTTCCGCGAAGGTGGCTGAGCCGGAAAACGCCAGCGAGACGGTCACCGCGTCAACGCACGGATACGGCAGTACGGCGGTCACCGTCGCGGCGCCGCCGTCCTCGAGGCAGGGCGAACCCGTCTGGAACAGGGCCGCCGCGGGCGCAAGCGCAACGGGCGCGCCCGGCGCGCAGAAGGCGGCGGGGGCGGCTTGGTTCGTGTGGCAGGTCGCGAGCCATCCAGGTGAACGCTCGACATTCGAGAGGCGAAACTCGTCGATGCTCCCGTCGTAATGACCTGCCCCGTACGTTGTGGCCCCGATCCGGAATCCAGTGATCGCCTCGATCGTATTGGTGCGTCCCGACGTTTCGCTCGCCCATTCCACGCCGTTCAGGTAGATTCTCATCGCGCCGGCGATCGCGTCCTTGGTGAACGCCCAGTACTGCCACTGCCCCTCGAATTCGGTCTCGGAAGCGGACTTCTCGACGCGATCCTCGGGAAACACGTAATTGGCGTCCCAGTACACCACGCTGTCCCCGTAGGGCAGGTGACAACTCAGCATTCGGGTACCCAAGGAATTGGTGCTGTTGAATATGTAGTCGTTCTGCGGATGGAACGCGGGATCACCATATTGCCAGAACGATATCGTCACGCAGTGCGAAAGCGACGAGAACGCCTGTGCCGGCACCTCGACGTAGTCGGCATTGCCCGCAACGAAGTCCTGCGCGTCGCCGATCTGGCCGGATACGTTGTCCGATCCGGCATTCACGCCCGCGTGGCCGCCGCCGGTCGAGTCCGGCAGGTTGCCAGCCGCGTTGGTGGCACCCAGATGCCAGACGCCCAGGTATGCGTTCGTCCACACGCCGGCCGAGTTCTCCTGCGATGCGCCGACGGCCGGGTTGCCGTAGTACATGTAGAGCCGCGTGTCGCGGTCGTGGCGCAGGAGCGGCACCCGGACCCATCCGACGTAAGACGCACTGGCCGGCGAGGAGGTGTACAGCTCCGTCTCGTGATCGAGCACGCTCAACCCGTCGGACGCGGTGAACACGATGTCATAGCCGCTGTTGTGCCGCACGTCGCCGCCGTCGGCGGCGGTCCGCAGGTCGGCTCCGGAAAGACTGATCAGTACGGGGAAATCGGTCAAGTCCGCCGCGCCGCTCACGGCGCTGTGATCGACCGTCAGCACACGTCGCATCGCATAGCCCGCCAGCCAGCCGCTGTCGTCGTCGCGGATTTCGCACGTGTAGGTGTGCGGGTAGCCCAGCACGGCGTTCGCGGGGTTGAGCAGGGCGACGGCGAACGTCTCATTGCCTTCGACCTGGTCGTCCGGCAGGATTCCGATCTGGACGGCATTCGAGATCGCGCCGGGCGTGAAGGTGAGGGTGCCTTCGGCCAGCGTGTAGTCCAGTGTGTGGCTCGCCGAACCGCCGCTCACGGCATAGTCGACCGTCACGATGTTCGTCGGCGCCAGCGTGAGCAGGACGTCGAGCCACAGGTTCGTGGCCGCTTCGTCCACCGCCTCCGACGCCCGCGCGAACCGCACACTGAGCGCGTGCGTCTCCTGCCCGCCGATGGCATAGAACGTGCTAGGGCTGAGTTGGTTCGTGTAGCAGGTCGCGATCCAGCCGGCGGAGCGGACTTCCGCGGTCTCCTGCGTCGAGGCCGCGCCGCCGAGCGCGAAACGGACCTCGTCGATGCAGCCGCCGAACCCGTTGTTTCCGTGGTAGTCGGTACCGATCCGCATATGCCCGGCGCCCTGTATGCCAACAGACGTGCCGCCCGGTCCGCTCTCGGCTTGCGCGACGCCGTCGACCCAGAGCTTGGCCACCTGGCTGCCGATCCGCTGGCCGACGAGGTGATGCCATTCGCCGTCGGCCACGAATGTCGTGCCGGTCACCGCCGGCTGCGTGTCGGCGGCGCAATGGAACTGGAATACGGGCATACCGCTCGAGACCCGCAGACAGTAGAAGTCGTTCAGGCTTTCCTCGAGCTTGTGCACGACGTATCCGTCCGAACTGGCGCGGACCCAGGCGCTGACCGTGAAGAGCCTGCCCTCGGCCTGTACGTAGCGCTCGGCATTCGTCTGGTCGGCCACCTCGACGTAGTCAGCGTCCCCGTCGAAATACAGGGCGCCGTTGATGAGCCCGGCGTTCGTGCTGACGGCGCCGGACCGCGTACCGTCGTTCCCGCAGGAGGTCGAGTCATTCACGGCCGCGTCGGGCTCCTCCATGTGATGGACCATTCGGAACAGGCCGTCGTTCCACACGCCGGCCGCATTCGCCTGGGTGTTCGTGACGTCCGCGTTGCCGTAACAGAGGTAAAGCGTCGTATCGTAGTCGCACAGCAACAGGGGGACCCGCACCCACGCAACAAGCTCGCCGGTGTCGGGCACATAGCGCTCGACTTCATGGTCCAGCCGCGTGGTGCCGTCCCAGGACGTGAATGCGAGATCGTAACCCTCGGCGCTCTCGACCTGCCCGCCGTTCCCCGTGCTGCGCAGATCGGGATCCGTCAGGCGCACGAGCAGCGGGAGGTTGGTGAGGGCCTGTTCTGAGCCAGTCGGGGGGCCGACCGCGGTGTGATCGATGGTGATGGGCTTGCGGTACAGGTAACCGTCGAGGAAGGGCGAGGTGGTGACAAATACGTTCGTGGCGCCGCAGGCGAGTCCGACGGCGTTGCTCGCGTAAGCCGTGCAGAAATAGCGGGTGCCGGGCGCGCCGTCGGTCCAAGCATAACTGTAATCGCCCACATCGGCGCCCGGCGCCGGGTAGGCCGAATTCGGGTCCGGACACGTGTCGCACAGGAACCCGCGGGCGAGGACCGGTGTGCCGCCGTCCCAGCGGATCGACGCGTTCAGTTGAGCGTTCGTCGCGCCAAGCGCGGTCACCGGCTCGGTCAACACGACCGGCGTCCGTTCATAGACCCCGTATTTCCGGTTGAGATAGTTCTCGACCTGCTCGCGCTCGGAATCGGACAGAATCCGGTTGTAGGCCAGGATCTCGGCGTAATCGGCGTCGAGGTGGTAGGTATCGTCGAACATGCCGCTACAGCCGATCTTGCCGTCGTAGTTCCAGCGATTGTCGAACGTGTCGGATGGTTTCTCGGTGCCGAGCACGCCGTCCTTGTACAGCCGCAGCGCGGCAAGTTCCTCGTTCTCGAGGCACCAGAGGTGCAGGCCGAACGCATTCTTGTTGTTGGCCTGCACGGTGGTGAGGCTGCCGCCGCGCGCGCACATGCGCGGGTCGGTCCCGCTCATGTAGAGCCAGAACCCGAAATAGTGCTGGGCGCTTTCGCTGCCCGTACTGCAGTTCAGTTCGAACGCGGAGCGGTCGCTGAGCGTGGTGTACGGCTCCAGCAGCAGGAAGATGCTGGCCGCGTTGGTGAACGTGTCGGGGATTTGGGGGATCGAGAAAGCCTGCCGCGGCGAGCCACTGAAGTGCAGGCCGGGCAGGCCCTTGAAGCGGTCTTTGCGGCAGACCGGCATTTTCGACCACGTCGTGGTCCAGGCATCCCGGCCGTACCCGCTCGAGTCCGGCCATGTACCCACCTGTTCACCGTCCGCGAGCCCGGTCAGCGTGTCGGCCTTGTACCACAACTGCAGCCCGGCCAATTGGTCGGGCTCGAAGCCGTCGTTGTCGAGGATCGTGAGGGTGAAGGTCGACAGCGCGCCGAGCGCGACGCCGGCGGCATTGGTCAACGCCACGACGACCGTCTCGTCCGCCTCGGCCGCGCCGTCCTCGGCGATGTCGATCGCGATATTGGTCTGCGTCTCGCCGGGTGCGAACGTGAGGGTGACGGGCTCGAACGTGTAGTCCGCGCCGCTCGTGGCCGTGCCGCCGGCGAGTACGCAGTCGACGGTGACCGTCACGCCGGTCGCGCTGTTCAGGATGACGCCGACGGACAACTGCGGCTCCGACTCGTCCAGCACCGATTGCTGGCCAACGAACTGGACCGCGTTCGGGCCGGCATCTTCCGGGCCAACCGAGTAGAAGCCCGACGGCGCCACCTGATTGGTGTAGGACACCGCGATCCAGGCGGCGTCCCGCACGACGGCCGAAAGCCGCAGTTCGTCGAGCGCTCCATAGAAGTAGGATCCAGGGAGGTCACCATCGGCGCCGATATGCAGGGCGTAATTGTTCACGTCGTCGAGCGGCGATACGGTCGAATCGGTCGTCACATTCGTGCCGTCGATGTAGATGGCGCCCACAGCGCCGCTGATCGTGGCGGCGAAATGATGCCAAGTTGCGTCGATATCGACATTGGCGGCCTGCGCGCAGTCGCTGCCGGAGCCCATGAGCTTCATGAGATTCGCATAGGGCGCGTGCTCCAGGTGATACCCGCTGTCCGAGCCCCAGTCCTGCTTCTTGGACAATATGCGCAGGTAGGTGAAGTCGTTCGGGTCCGCGATCTTCTGCCAGCCGGAAACCGTGAGTTCGCCGGTGATGTCGAGACTGGCGGCATCGCGCACCGCAACGTACTCGGAGAGCCCGTCGAAGTCCAGCGCATCCCCGATCTGGCCGGCGAGCAGGTCGTCATTCGTCATCCCGTACGGATCGCCGTGGTTCCCGTACCCGGTGCTGTCCAGTACGGGCCAGCCGTCTGCGCACGGGTCTTCGGCGAAATGCCAGACGCCCCGGTAGCCTGCCGTCCACACTCCGGCCGCATTTTCCCGCGATTCGACGACAGCCGGATTCCCGTAGTAGAGGTAGAGCCATGTGTCGTAGGCCGCCACGAGCACCGGCACGCGGATCCAGGCGATCAGTTCGCCGGTCGCCGAATCGTAGCGTTCCAGTTCGTGGTCGAGCTGCGCGGTCCCGTCCGAGCCGGTGAAAGCGAGATCGAACCCGTTCGTGCTGTGCAGCCGGCCGCCGTTGCCGGTTCCGCGCAGGTCGGGATCCGTGAGATGGATCAACACCGGGAAATCCGTCAGGTCCGTCGAGCCGACGGCAGTGTGATCGATCACGAGCTGCTTGCGGCGCTCGTAGCCGGGCCACCCATCGGCATCGTTGTCGACGATCGTGAAGACGTACTGCGTCAGGCTGCCCAACACCCCGCCGGCCGGGCCGCTCAGAGTGAGCTCAACCGTCTCGGGCGACTCCAAATCCGCGTCGTCGATGAGGCTGAGAAGCACGCTTTGTGAAGTCTGCCCGGGGTCGAACGTAAGCGTGCCCGCGCTCAGCGTGTAGTCCGCCGTATTGCTCGCCGTGCCGCCTGTCGCGGCGTAGTCCACGGTCAGCGTTTCGGCAGCCGCCACGTTCAGGATCACGTTGATCGAGACGTTTGTGGCCGACTCCAGCGCGATGGACGCGCCCTGCTCGAACTGAACGACCGCGTACGAGGCGGGCTCCTCGCCGGCGACGCTGACAAACGTGCCGGGACTGGCCTGATTGGTGTGGCTGGTCGCGAGCCAGGCGGCCGATCGCGCGGTATCGCTCAGCCGCACTTCGTCGAGTGTCCCCTTCCACTCCTCCTCGCCGCCGTTGAAGGAGGACGAGCCATTGACACGCCCAAGGCCGGGCTCGTCGCTGTGCGAACCGATCGTGGCGTCAAACGTGGCGTTCGTGTCGAGCGCGCCGTCGAGGTAGATGCTCATCGTACCGTTCAGATAGGTCGCGCTCACGAGGAACGGCTGACTCGAACCGGGCACAACGGTGGCGGCGGATCGCAGGACTTCCTGGGTGGTTCCGTGCATGATCGCATACTGCAGGCAACTGTTCGAGGTGTCGTACCCGACCGCCAGCCCATGGGTCGTCGCGCCTTCCTCATAGAGGACCAGTGTTCCTGGCGACGGATCCGCCTCCAACGTGACCCAGGCGGAGAAGGTCTTTGCCGTGAACGCGTCGTGAAAGAAGCCCGGATCCGGACTGCCGGGCGTCAAGGTGTCGTCCAGCCCGTCCAAGCCGACCGCGCCGTCGATGACGCCGGGCGCCTCCCGTGTGACGCCGCCCGACGGGGCGGCGTCGTGCCCGGCCGGGTCCTGCGTCGAGTCGGCAAAGTCGCCCGTCTGTTCGGCCAGATGGTAGACCGCGCGGTAGTTGGCGGCCCAAACCCCGGCGGGGTTCTCCTGCGAATCGCCGACAAACGCGTTTCCGTAGTACAGGTACAGCGCGGTGTCGCGGTCGCACGACAGGACCGGCACGCGGACCCACGCGATCAGTTCGCCGGTCGAGGCCGTGTACCGCTCGACTTCGTGGTCGAGCTGGGTCGTGCCGTCGGGCGCCGTGAAGAGGATGTCGTATCCGTCGGCGCTCGAGACGTGCCCGCCGCTGCCCGTGTGGCGCAGCGCGGGATCCGTCAGGCTGATCAGCACCGGGAAATCCAGCAGCGCATCCGATCCATTCACCGCCTGGTGATCGATGGTGAGTAGTTTGCGGAACGCGCATCCCATACGCCAGCCGACGCCCGCGTGTTCCGCATCATGGATCGCGCAAAACGCCCCTTCGACAGGCTCAGGGCCTACGGCGCCCGGCGCGCTCTGGTTCGCATAGCCGGTCGCGATCCAGCCGGGCGGCCGCGCGAGGTCGGAGACGCGCACTTCGTCCAGATCGCCGTCGAGGCTCCAGCCCACTCCGTAGTTGGCAAGCCTGAACGGCTCCCCGGAATAGCCCAGAGTCAGGGACACGGCGGCACTCGTCTCGGCCTGCCCGTTCACGTAGAGGGTCAACTGCTCCCCGTCGTATGTGCCGGTCACATGCTGCCACTGCGTGGTGACCGGCGCGGTCGCGGCCACTCCCACCTGACTGCCGGGTGCTCCGCTGCTCACGCACCATTTGAAGCAGCCGTTCCAGGTATCCACCACGAAGCTGTTCCAGGGATCACTCACCGCGTCGAACCGTTTCGTGGCCAGAATCTGGCTGTTCGTCGGCGAATCGCTGTTCACCCACAACGAGAGGGTGACCTGGGCTGGGCGCAGCGAAGCGGAATCGCTCATCGCGACTTCGGCGCCGCTCCCGCCGAACGCGAGCCCGCCGTCGATCCGGGCGCTCGGCTGAGCGGCGACCGGCGGGGATATACTGCACGAGCCGTGGTTGCCGTTCGCCGTGCTGTCCAGTATTTCGGCGGTCCCGCCATCCTGGTCCGGCGTCTGGCTCAGGTGCCACACGCCCATATAGTGCGCGTCCCACACCCCAGCGGCGTTTTCCTGCGAGGCATAGACGTTCGGGTTGCCGTAGTACATGTAGAGCAGCGTGTCCGTGTCGTGAGCCAGGATGGGGATCCGCACCCAGCCGACATAGGACGCATCGGTCGGGTCGGAGGCATAGCACTCGATTTCGTGATCGAGCTGGGTCGTGCCGTCGTACGTGGTGAAGAGGATGTCGTAGCCGGTCGGGTCCTGGACGCCGCCGCCGTCGGCGGCGAAGCGCAAATCCGGCGCGCTCAGGCTGACGAGCACGGGGAAGTTCGTCAGGTCCGACGTACCGCTCACATTGCCCGCCGCGATCGTGACGGCCCGCCTGTGCGCGTAGCCGGCGCGCCACGCGGTCTCGTCGTCGAGCAGCGTGCAGGTGTGGCTCGAGACAGCGCCCAGCAACGCGTTGCTCGGGTCCGCGAGGCACAGCACAATCGTCTCGGCGGGCTCATAGAACGCGTCGTTGGCGACGGCAATCGCTACGGTCCGCGCGGTCTGCCCGGGCTCGAACGTCAGCGTGCCGTCGCTCAATGTGTAGTCGACCGTGTTGCTCGCCGTGCCGCCTGTCACGGCGTAGTCGATCGTGACGGTGTTGGGGGAGGCGACGTTCAGCGCGACGGCGATGGACAGGTTCGTCGCCGTCTCCGGGCCGCTCGAGGCGGCGGCAAGGAACTGCACCGTCGTCTCGCCCTCCTCTTCGTCGCCAACCCCCACGAACAGGCTCGGACTGAGCTGGTTCGTGTAGCAGGTCGCGATCCAATGGGCGGAGCGGGCGGTGTCCGACAGACGCACTTCGTCCACGAGGCCATCGAGAAAACCTGTGGCGGACGCGCCTCTCCATCTGAGGCAGCCGATGCTCCCCCAATCCAACGTCAGCGCGGCGCCGGGCGAGTCGCGACTGTCGCGCAAGACGCCGTCGACGTAGAGCGCCGTGTACGCGCCGTCCGCGCGGACGGCGACGGCATGGTGCCAGACCCCATTGTTGAGCGGAACGCCGTTCGTACATGGCCCGTAGCGGGGTTCGTACCAAAGCGAACTCTCGACGACCGCGAAACTGACGTCACCGGTGGTGTACGTGTCCATGTTGATGTATTCGTTGATCATCAGCGACAGCAACGGGTCGTCGACCTGGTCCACCGAGTACCCCTCGCTCCAGAACCGGCACTTGTTCGCACTCGTTGTCTTGAACCAGGTGGAGATGGTGAAGCTCGTGCGGTTGCTCACCACCGCCCCTACGTCGATCCAGTCGTCCGTGCCATCAAAGGCGAGCCCGTCGCCAACCGCCGCGGCGAGCAGGTCGCTCTCATCCATGCCGCCCTGGCATATGCCGTCACAACTATTCGTCGTGCTGTCCAGAACCTGCGGCGCCGTGTTGCTCGGATTCTCGGCCATGTGCCAGACAGCCAGATAGTGGCCGTCCCAGACGCCGGCCGGATTCTCCCGCGGGCTGTTGACGAGCGTGTTGCCGTAGTACATGTAGAACGTCGTGTCCAAACTGCCGCCGAGCACGGGCAGCCGGACCCAGGCGATCAGCTCGCCGGTCGCCGGCACGTACCGCTCCAGTTCATGATCGAGCTGCGTGACGCCGTCGAGCCAGGTGAAGACGATGTCGTAGCCGTTGGTGTTCTGCACGCGCCCGCCGCTGCCGGCATCGCGCAGATCGGGGTCCGTCAGGCTGACCAGGACCGGGAAATCCGCCAGGTTGTCGGATCCGCTCACGAGGGCGTCGTCGATCGTGAGTGATTTGCGGTAGCCGTACGCCGAATGCCAGCCGGCGGGCGTGTCTTCCGCGCCGCCGACGCTGAAGAAGTCCGATGGGGCCGTTTGATTGGTGTAACAGGTGGCGAGCCAGCCGGCGGAACGGACGATTCTGGAGACTCGGACTTCATCCCGCACGCCTACCAGCGCCTCGGCCGGCGCGCCGATTCGCAGGTTGCCAGACGCGTCCGAACTCGCACTGCCCGAACCGGTTTGGGTTTCCACAACCGGCTCGGCCACGCCGTTGATGTAGAGCGCCGGATCGTTGGCTTCCGCGCTGGAATCGTAGGTCAGCGCCACGTACTGCCAGGCGGCGGTCGTCAGAGTCGGCGACGTGACGCGCCACCTGCCGCCCATCGTACTCCTGGGTTGATAGAAGTACAGCATCGCGTTGTAGGCGTAAAACGACCGCGTGCCCTTCGTGACGATTCTCGGCAAAGTTCCACCCGGCAGGCTATTGGGCCGGATCCACGCTTCGATGGTCAGATTCGCTATATCGTCCAACTCCGTATCGGACGCACAGTCGATGAATGCGTTTGACGAGCTTGCGCGGACCGCCGCTCCAATCATGCCATTGGTCGCGTCATTCGCGTTGAAGCAATATGGTGTCCCGTGATTCGTGTACGCGGTCGAGTCGATGAGCGGCGACACACTCGGGTCCTGGTTCATGTGCCAGACGCCGACGTAGTCGGCGTCCCAGACGCCCGCGGGCTGCTCCTGCGACGAGTCGACTGTCGGATTGCCGTAGTAGAGCCACAGGGTCGTGTCCTGCTCGCAAGCCAGCACCGGCACGCGCACCCAGGCGACCAGCTCGCCGGTTGAGGGGGTATAGCATTCCACTTCGTGATCGAGCCGGCTCGCGCCGTACGGAGCCGCGAAGACGATATCGTAACCGTTCGTGTTCAAGACAGAGCCGCCCGCGGCGGCCGTACGCAGATCGGGGTCGGTGAAGCTGATCAGGGCAGGGAAGTTGGTGAGATCGGACGAACCGCTGACCGCGTTAGGGTCGATCGTGATCAATTTCCTGTGCGCATAGCCGTTCTGCCACTGCGTCTCATCGTCCAGAATCGTGTACAGGTGCGTCGAGGCGGCGCCGGCCGACGCATTGACCGGGTTTGCCAGGCCGATTTCGATGGTTTCGGACTGTTCGAGCGCTTCATCATTTTCGACCGCGATCGCAACGTTCTTCGTGGTCTGGCCAGGCTCGAATGTAAGCGTGCCGCCGCTCAATGTGTAGTCGACCGTGTTGCTCGCCGTGCCGCCGGTCACGGCGTAGTCGACCGTGACGGTGTTGGTGGAGGCGACGTTCAGCGCGACGGCGACCGAAACGTTCGTCGCCGATTCCAGGCCGCTCGAGGCCACGGCGGCGAACTGCACCGTAGTCTCGCCCTCCTCCTCGTCGCCAACCCCCACGAACAAGTTCGGACTGAGCTGGTTCGTGTAGCAGGTGGCGAGCCAGTCGGCGGAACGCGCGGTCTCGGAAATTCGCACTTCGTCAATCACGCCGTCAAAGGTTCGAGTGGTATCGCCGGCATGGCTGCCGATCCGGAGGCTGATCGCGCAATCGTCGCCAGTCACGCCGTCGCCCGCAGTGTCCGTCGCGAGAGCGGCAAGTGAGCCGTTCAGATACATCTTGAGACGCCTGTCACCATCCTCGTTGAAGCTGCAGGCAACATGATGCCACGTGCCGGTGGTGGCGGCGTCACTGGTCATGGCTTGCGCCTCCAGAATCGTGTGCCCGACACGCGCGGCGAACTTGATCGTGTCGCCAACCTGGTCCCTCACATACAGCGTGTAGCCTGCCGTCAGGTTGGCCGTCCCCGAGCCCTTGTCGACGATCCGGCCATAGGTGTTTTCGCCAGCGCTCGCGGCGAATATCCAGGCCTCGGCGGAGAGATGCGTCTTGCCGTAGGCGTTGAGGGAGGGGCTTGCCGAGGCTTCCAGGTAGTCATCCGCACAATCGAAACCGGTCGCACCGTCGATGATGCCGGCTGAGTTCTGCTCGGGCGCGCCGTCGGGCGTGCAGGCATTGCCGAACGCCGTTGAATCGCGTTGCTCGCCCACGCTTTCGCTCAGATGCCACACCCCAACGTAGCCGGCGTCCCACACGCCGGCCGGGTTCTCCCGCGGGCTGTCGACGAACGCGCTGCCGTAGTACATATGGAACGTCGTGTTAGCCGAGCCGCTGAGCGCGGGCAGGCGGACCCAGGCGATCAGCTCGCCGGTGGCCGGCACGTACCGCTCCACTTCATGATCGAGTGGCGTGACGCCGTCGACCCAGGTGAAGGCGATGTCGTAGCCATTGGTGTTTTGCACGCGGCCGCCGCTGCCGACACTGCGCAGATCCGGGTCCGTCAGGCTGACGAGGACAGGAAAATCGATGAGGTTGCCGGTTCCACTGACGAGGGCGTCGTCGATCGCGAGCGATTTGCGCCAGCCATACTCCGAACGCCAGCCGACGGGCACGTCCTCCGCGCTGCCGACGGCGTAGAAAGCGGACGGGGCCGCCTGATTCGTGTAGCAGGTGGCGAGCCAATCGGCGGAACGCGGAACCGACGAGACCCGTATCTCGTCGAGCAGGCCGACATAATGCCAGGCTGGGTGGTCCGTCCACACCCCGATACAGGCATTCGTGATCGTGAGCGTGCCCAACGTATTCGAATTGGTCAGCCGCGGCACGGCGTCCACATACAGGACGCGCAGACTCTTGCTGTGCGAAACCGCGGCCGCGAACCGCCACATCCCGTTTGTGGCGTCCACGTCGCCGGAATTGCCGCCGCCCCAAGGATTCGTATCATCGCCCATCGTCTGCCACGCCAGCTCGTCCAGGTCGTTGTCGTCCAGGGTCAGGTGGTTGATCGCGTTCGTCCCGCTCTCCGTGAAGAACCGGCTGCTCTGTTCCGCGTCCGTCCGCCACCATGCGCTGATCGTGTACGCCGCACGGTCTCCGACCGTGACGGGAATCTCGATGTGGTCATCGCCGTCGAACTCCAGACACGCGCCCGCGAGACCCTCGGTGAGATCGTCCGCCGTCATGTTCGCATTCGGGGTCCCGTCATGACTGCCGGCGGCGCTGTCCCGCACACAGCCTGTTCCCTGTGACGGATCGTCGTTCAGATGCCAAACCGCGAGATAGTCAGCCACCCACACGTCCGCGACGTTCTCCTGTGAAGCGTTGATGGACGGGTTTCCGTAGTACATGTAGACGACGGTGTCCTGGTCGAAGTCCAGCACGGGCACGCGCACCCAGCCGGCGTACAAGGCGTTGGACGCGCTCGACGTGTAGCGCTCCGTCTCGTGGTCGAGCGGCGTCGCCCCATCCGCGGCCGTGAAGACGATGTCCCAGCCGTTGGTGTTCTCCACATCGCCGCCGTTGCCGGTTGTGGCGAGGTCGGCGTCGGTCACGCTGATCAGGACGGGAAAGTTGGTGAGGTCGGCCGTGCCGCTGACCGCGTTGTGGTCGATCGTGATCGACTTGCGGTGCGCGTAGCCGGAGAGCCAGGCGTCGGCGGAGGCGGGTGCGAGCGTCAGAAGGATGAGCAGCATTATCAGCCAACCGGGACGCGCGCTCGGTATTCGCATGGGGTAGTCCTTTCCGCTCGGCTCGATCCGAGAAGACAGGTTTCAGATGTCAGTGTTCAGGTGTCCGTGTTCAGGTTTCAGGGGCACCTGACACCTGGAACCAGCCGCCTCCCTCCCATCTTCGGGGGCACGCCGGAACCGGTCTTACGCCGGCCCCGGCGAGGCCCGGAAATCCGGGCAATCGGGAAAGGTAGGTTATCACAAAAAGTAACCCTTTTCGAGCCTATAGTTGGGGGTTCAGCAGATTTTTCCGCCCGCGCCCCGGCCATCCCCACGACGGGCACACCCACCGGCATGCGTTCGCGTCACAGACGCCGCGGCTCGGCGCAGCCTCGCCCTCCAGGAGCGCAACATGATGGACACTCATCGACGGCAAATCCACCGCATCCCGGAGAGTCGAGGCGAATCTTCTGCGGCCCCCGATCCTCGATCTTCCATCCGCGATCTACGGTTCTCGATTCTCGTCACTCCCGCCGCCTTTGCGTTCTTTGCGTACTTTCGCGGCTATTCCCGCCGCCTTTGCGTTCTTTGCGTACTTTCGCGGCTATTCCCGCC
>JAFGHX010000424.1 GCA_016929905.1 Kiritimatiellia bacterium | reverse complement strand
GACACGATCCTGGCCGGCACCTTCTACGGCGGGTCGGGATTCGAACTGCTTTACGGCGCGGCCATGGACGCCCGGACCAATATCTATATCGTGGGCGACACGTCCTCCACGAACCTTCCCACCACGCCCAACGCGTTTCAGACCAACGACCTGCCCGACACGGACGGATTTCTGGCCGTGTTCGACTCCAGCCTCAGCAACCTGCTCCTGGGCACGTATCTCGGCGGCAGCAAGATCGATATCTGCTTCTCCGTGGCTGTCCATCCGGCGACGCGCGACATCCTCCTGGGCGGGATCACCGACTCGACCAACTTCCCGGTGACGAACAACTTCCTCCATATGACCCTGTTGCAACGGACCGGCTTCGTCAGCCTCATCGCTTCCAACGGCCACGACCTGATCTTCTCGACCTATCTCGGCGGAAGCAGCGGCTCCTACGTGACCGCCGTCGGTTTCTACACGAACGAGAGCATCATGGCCGCCGGGTATACGCATTCACTTGACTTCCCGGTTACGAACGCCTTCCAGGACACGTTCGGGGGTCCCGGCAGCGGAACGCTGGATGACGACGCCTTTTTCACGATGTTCACCACCGGTCGAACCGGCCTCGCCTACTCGACCTACCTCGGCGGCACGCACGATGACACGGTGATCGACATGCTCTACGACGACCGGGGGCGGATCTACCTGGCGGGCGCCACGTGCTCCACGAACTTCCCCGTGACGGCCAACGCCCACCAGCCGCAGAAGGCGCAAGCCCCGGACACCTGGTACCGGGACGCCTACTTCGCCGTGTTCTCGCAGGAGCCCACGGGCCTCGTCTACGCCACCTACTTCGGCGGCGGGGCCCACGACTACAGCAGTTGCATGAACCTCGACGAATACGGCGCGATCTACCTCGTTCCGTATTCCGAGAGCAGCGGCTCGCCCTGGACCCCCACGAACGCCTTGTATCCCACGCGGCTTGGCGACGACGATGCGGCGGTCGTGAAGTTCGTCGAACCGTACATCCGCTTCGACGGCATGGCGTTGGGCGCCGGCGGCGCCGAGATCAACTGGTACACCGACGGGCGCAGGTCCGCCGTCGTCGAGTACACCGACGATCCCCGCAACGACTGGAACCAGCTCGGCACCTACAGCAACCTCGAGCTCACCGGCGGTTCGATGACCATCACCGACACCGCCCCCGCCGCCGCCACCCGCTGCTACCGGATTCGGCCGGAGCGGTAGGGAACGGACCCGCCTGTTGCGCCAAGGACCTGCTGCCGATGTACGCCTCGGGGGCGTCGTTTGTCACGCCGTCAATTCCGACGAGCCCTCTTGACAACACCCCTGCCAGGCGTGCATTCAGGCATCATGGCGCAACAAATCCTTGCCCGGATCGTTCTATGGATGAGAAGGAGGTCATGATGACGACGCGAAAGATCATCCGGATGGCCACGATACTCGTTCTGGCCGCGTGCTTCGCCGCGGCCGAAGGACAACTGCCTGGACGGCCGCGCAAGGCGCCGGGGCCGCGACCCGACGAGGGTCGGCCGCGGCGGGAAGGCATGACCCCGGCCGGGCAGACGGTCGACGGGAAGCTCGTGGTCGAGACCTGGGACAAGACCAGGGCCTGCGCGGGCACGACGCTCTTCACCGACGGCCACGACCCGAACAAGCCACGCGTCGTCGAAGTGGACATGGCCGGGCGCGTCGTCTGGGAATACGTTCTGCCGGAGCGTTACCGCCAGTACACGCATCCCGGTTTCGACGCAGAGCGCCTCGAGAACGGCAACACGCTCATCGTCCTGCCGCGAAAGGGGCTTATCGAAGTCGATCCGTCCGGCCGCATCGTGTGGTCGCACGACGACTCGCAGATATCCCATGATGCCGACCGCCTGCCGAACGGCAACACGATCTACGTGTTCGGCCACGAGGACAAGGCCGGGGACGCGGTGGTGAAGGAAATCGATTCGCGGGGCCGCCGGGTCTGGTCGTGGTCGGCGAAAGACGCCTTCTACAGGGAACCTTACAAGGACATATCCAACCAGGGATGGACGCACGCGAACGCCGTAACGCGGCTCGATAACGGGAACACGCTCGTCAGCCTGCGCAACTTCTTCCTCACGGTGGAAGTGGATCCGGCGGGCAAGGTGGTATGGTCCTACGACTGGAGCCGGTTCGGGCGCGAGACCTATCCGCACGAGCCGGAACTCCAGCCCGGGGGGACGCTGGTCTGCTGTATCCAGAAGGACGCGCCTTGCGAGGTGGCGGAAATCGATCGCGGGAGCGGCAAGACCGTGTGGACCTACGACCATCCGAACCTGCGCACCACGCGCGATGCCGATCGCCTGCCCAACGGCAACACGCTGCTGGTGTCCGTCCTGCAGGCCGAGGGAGAATCGACGATCCTCGAGGTCACGCCCGACGGCAAGATCGTGTGGCAGTTGACACTGGACGGCGCCCGGCTCGGCCGGAGCCCCGGATACTTCTACAAGGCCCAGCGGATTCTCACGGAGTGAGATACGGGGACCGGAAGACGTCTGGCGCCCGTAGTTCCTCGGCCTGCATCCAACGCCGATGACGCACCCGCCGCGCCGTCGTTCGTGGTGTCCAGCCCCCACGGACGGCGCAGCAGGTGATAGCTGAAGCGAGCGCGAGCTCCGCCGGCGAACGGGCGCCTGAGCTAACCCGCTTATTGCATGAGCGCGGCGCGTCTAAGCCCGAAGGGCGCATTTTGCACGGGGCGTCGTGCAACATGCGGGCTAAAGCCATTGAGCATCGTCGGCATTAGCGCAACACGACCCGCGAAGCACCAGCTCGGTGTCGAACGTGACCGCGCGGTGGGAGAAGTCGTCCTTCTCTATGGATTCGAGCAGGAGCTGCAGGGCCGTTTCGGCCATCCGTCGAATCGGCTGACGGACCGTGGAAAGCGTCGGCTGAAGCGCGACGTCGAACTGCTCATCATCGAACCCGATGACCGCAACGTCCTCCGGCACGCGCTTCCCCAGGTCCCGCAGCATCCGCAGGCCGCCGGCGGCGAGCGTGTCGCTCGCGTACAGGATGGCATCCACGCTCGGGCTCTGTTCCAGGAGCGCCTTCGTCGTGAGGCCGCCGGCCTTGATGCCGACCCAGTCCGGATACATCACCAGCGCGGGATCGTAACGCAGGCCCTTGTCCTTCAGCGCCTGGCGATAGCCCTCGTGCCTGTCCTGCCAGGTCTGCGCCGCGTCCTCCGGCGGAATGATGCATCCGATGTGTCTCCGGCCGAGCTCCACGAGCCGGGCGACGGCACGGTAGCTGGCCTTCACGTGATCGATGCTCACGCAGCGTCCGAATTCCGTTGTGTTGTCGATGAGCACGACGGGCACCTTGCGCCGGTTCAGTTTCGAGATCAGCACATCGGACAGCCGCAGGTAGCAGGAGAGTATGCCCACCACTCCGCGCTCTTCCGCGAGCTTGATGAAGAACTGCTCTTTCGCCTGCTCGCTCTGCAGCTCCCTGCTCGTGTCGATCATGTACCGCAATTCGTTGAATCCGTGCTGCCGGATGGTCTCGTCGATGCTCTGGTGAATCTCGTGGATGATGTGTCCGCCCACCGGGCCATGGACCACGGCAATGAACTTCATGCTGCGTTGATACGCATTCAGCATCGAGGCCTTCAGGTACTTGGCGTAGCCCATGCGCTGGGCTGTGGATTTCACCTTCATGCGAAGTTCGCTGCTGACACCCGGCAGGTCGTTCAGGGCCCTCGATGCTGCGGCCGTAGAAATATTGAGTTCGCGGGCGATGTCCTTGAGGGTTGTTTTCACGTGATTCCTTGGCGTTCTGCTCGAATACCGGAGTAATATGGCATGTTCTGGCACAGGCTGAAAACAATATTTGCTGCGGAATTAACTATTGCGCAGCCTCGGCCTGCGCGCGATCTGGCTTCTAGACTGACATCAGTGTGTGCGGAAGGAGGACCCATGAGTACAGGAGCGACATCTCGCGCAGGCAGCATTCGCATCCGGGTATTGGCCCTGGTGCTGTTGATCGGCACCCCCCTCCTGGCGCAGGGCGCGCCGGGCGATGCCGACGATGACGGGATGAGCGACAAGTGGGAGAACTACTACGGCCTCAACGCGTCTGACCCGGCCGACGCGGCCCAGGATCCGGACCGCGACAGGCGCAGCAACCTCAGGGAGTTCGAGGACCAAACCGATCCGTTCAGGCGCGACCGCGCGCCGGCCATGCCGCCTCCGCTCGTCAACAACACCGTTCCGTGGTGCGACGACGAATTCGGTTATCCCTGCCGCACCATCCTGGCGGCCATCGACGACGCCGTCCCCGGAGACACCATCACGATCGCGGACGGCGTCTACTCCCAGCGGCTCGAAATCTCGAAATCCGTGACCCTCGTGGGTTCCCGGAACACCATCCTGCGCGAACCCGATACGTTCGCTTCCCCGATCGAGTATTACACAGAGAAGGGGCCGCGCCTGTACGTGACAGCGGGCGCAGTATGCCGTGCCGTCAACCTGACTGTAGAGGGCGTCGACTGCCGGGGCGGAGGAGGCGTCTCCAACTGGGGGGACCTCACGCTCGAGCGCGTGAAGGTCGTGAACAATCGCGCCGACCGCAGCGCCGACCTGGACTTCGGCGAAGTGCAGCGTGGTGCAGGCATCTACAACAGGGGGACCTTGCGCGTTGTCGAATCGCTGGTGGCTGGCAATATCGCAGGGGGGTTCTACGGGGGATCCTGGGGCGGCGGCATCTACAACGGCCCCAGTGCATACTGTCTCGTGCTGCGAAGCACGGTCACGGCCAACGCCGCGGGCGGCATGCCGTATTCCTCATGGTTCGGCAATGCCGCGGTGGACTCCTACGGAGGCGGCATATGCAACTACGGTTCGCTGGTTGTCTCCGCGAGCACGATCAGCGGGAACGAGGCGGCCGGCTGGCATGCCTGGGGGCTGCCCTCGGGCCTGGGGCACGGCTGGGGCAGTGCCATCTACAGCGAGGGCGAGTTGACCATCGTCTCGTCAACCATCGTCGATAATCACTCCATCTCGAGCTATGGGCGAGAAACCGATGATCCCGCCGTCGACGTGCATTCGGGCTCCTCGCAGATCGGCAACTCGATCATTGCCGAGAACTGTTCGCCGACCGGCACAGCTTTTGATGTGGGCGGGCCCTTCGAGTCGCTCGGCTGCAACCTGCTTGGACGGGTCGCGATCGCGGATGTGGGCGGCGATGCGACGGGCAACCTCTACGACATCAGCCCGATGCTGCTCCCGCTGGGCGACTACGGCGGGCCGACCCCAACGCACCTGCCCGCCTGGGGAAGCCCCGTGATCGATGCCGGCAAGCACATGGGCTACCGCGAGGATCAGCGCCTCGAGCGCCGGCCGCGCAACATCGCGCGCGTGCCGAATGCGGCCGACGGAACTGACATCGGCGCCGTCGAGGTCCGCCTGCGCGACGACGACCGGGACGGGATGCCCACGGACTGGGAATACACCTGCGGCCTCGACCCGCGGAACTGGACGGATTGGGCCGGCGACCCCGATGGCGACGGCTTGTGGAATCGACTGGAGTTCCTGCTGGGCTTGAATCCCCAGGACCCCGACAGCAACGACGACGGGATCCCGGACGGCTTGGGCCGCCTGTCGAAGCGCAAGCTGAAGCGGTGGTGACCGGTTTTCCCGCCCTGCCGTTCACTCAGGGAACGCTCACACCCACGCGGTAGTTCCGCTGCGTCGCGTCGGCCGGGTCGGTGAGCGACATCTCTCCGTCCCCCTCGCCCCACTTGTTCGTTTCGCCAGGGACAAAGGACCACGGACCAAGGACCAGGTTCGTGTTGAGCTCCAGGCCGTACACCCGCGAGTTCGTGCACGCGAAGGTGACCGTGAACGAGTTGGTCCGCTGGACATCCGTCAGGCGGAAACAGGACTCGCTGTTGGTCGG
>JAFGHX010000423.1 GCA_016929905.1 Kiritimatiellia bacterium | reverse complement strand
CATCGTTGTCGCGTTTCGCGGTGGCCGTGCGCCAGAAGACCCTCGCCCGCAGCGGGTTGGCCTCTTTTGGCGCAGAGCCGCTCCGCCCGCCTACGCCCAGGGCTTCGGCGCGGCAGGCCCAAGCGTACAGCCTGTCTGCCCGTGGCGGAACAGAGGCTCCACCTGGTTATGTCCGGCGCAGCCGCGCGCGCCGGGGGACTTGCTGACCTCCGGGTTACGGGCGACGCTCCCTCTCTGCGGTGTTGCACAAACGCGTACGGTACGCTACCGTACCCGCTTGAGGCCGGCCTGGCCGCACAACCCGAGGAGAACACGATGCGTACCGTCCAAGTCGAAGAGCTGAGTGCCGACGCCTTCCTCCCGTTCGGCTTCTACGCGAGGCTGATTGACCCCGCCGCGGAGAAGATCGGGGCGCCGCCGATCGATTTCTATCGGGACATGGTCCAGCAGGACCTGGGTGGCGCGTCGGCCGTCTCGTACTCGACCTGCCGGGTCGAGAAGCGGGAGCCGGTGATCGACGTGACCGAATACCACACCGCCACGGGCGAGGGCATACTGCCGCTGGACAACGATGCCCTGATCCACGTCGGGCCGGCCTCGCCGGGCGACGTGCCGCCGCTGAACAGGTTCCGCGTCTTTCGTGTGCCGAAGGGCACGATGGCGGTGTTGCGGCCCGGCGTGTGGCACCACGCGCCGTTCACGGTGAACGACGAGCCGGCCAACGTCCTGATCGCACTGCCCGAACGCACCTACGCCAACGATTGCCGCGTGGTCGAGCTGGCCGGCGACGATCGGATCCGGGTCGCTGGCGGCGAGTGAGCCGTTGTCGGGGATGACAACGTGCTCGAGCGCTTGCCTGGGCAAGTCGGAAGTGGGCGATGCATGAGCGCGCGGTTTGCCAGATTGGCGCGGCGGTTCAAAGCCGAAATTGATCTCTACCGTGCCGTGTTGAAGGACCCGCGCACCCCTCGGCTCGCGCGCTGGCTGCTGGGCGCCGCGGTCGCCTATGCGCTGTCGCCCATCGATCTGATCCCCGATTTCGTCCCGGTGTTGGGGCATCTCGACGATTTGCTCGTTCTCCCCGTGCTGGTTTGGCTCGCCGTGCGGGTGATCCCGAAAGAGGTCATGACGGAGCACCGCGCGCGGATGAAGAGCGGGCTTGCCGGGGAAGGTGGCGCGCATCCATAATGGACGGCGCATGGCTGGTGGCAGGTTCCGCGCGGAAGGCATGCTGTCCATGATACATCCTGCCGTAGTCCCCGTCCTGGTCGGTCCGCTTCAGGCGCTGCTGGCCCTGTTGCCGGTGCTGCTGGTGGCGCTGGCGAACGCGTTGCTCGCGTTGTTCCGGCCCAGGACGATGCTGAAGCTGTTGCGGCTGCTCTGGGCGCAGAAGGTGCCGCTCGCCGTCGTGGCCGCGCTCGTGGTTGCGGGCCGGGTCGGGCTTTCCGCGGTGCTTCGTACGCGGGGCGGGCGGGCATCGGATCTCTCGCCGGCGATGGAATTTCCTGCGTTTCGCGGCGGGCCTGCCCGCCGCGGCTGGACGGGCGCAGGCGATGACCCCACGAGCGGCGGGCGCAACTGGCAGTATGCCCCGGCCGGCGCGCGCACCTTTTATGCGTCGCCGGCGGTGGTTGGCGGTTACGTCTATGCCGTCTCCGCGGACGTCACACCGTTCAATCGCACGGGCACGGGCCGGATCGTGTGCCTGAACGCCGCAACGGGTGAATGCGTGTGGCGGGACCGCGTCAACGGGCTTCGCGCGACGTTCGCCTCGCCCGCCGTGTGCGGGGCGTACCTCGTCAGCGGCGAAGGCCTGCATATCACCGAGAACGCAAGGATCATCTGCCTCGACAGCCGTACCGGCGCGACGCGCTGGGAGTATTCGACCTCCGACCACGTGGAGTCTTCGCCCTGCATCTACGACGGCAAGGTCTATGTGGGCGCGGGCGATGAGGGCGGGATCTACTGTTTCGCGCTGGAACCCGGACCGGACGGCAGGCCCGCCCTGATCTGGCACAAGGACGGGCCGGCCTACCGCGACGCGGAGTCTTCTCCCGTCGCGCACGACGGGCGGCTTTACATGGGGCTGGGACAAGGCGCGAAGGCGGTTGTGTGCCTCGAGGCCGACACGGGCGCGGAACTCTGGCGGATCGCGACGCCGTATCCGGTTTTCGGTTCGCCGGCCGTCGTCGACGGCGTGCTGTACGTCGGAATGGGCACGGGGAACTTCGTTCAGGACGCCGACAAGCTGTGGGCCGAGGAGCAGAAGAAGCTGGCCAGGCAGAACGCGGATGCCGCCACGTTCGAGCGGCGTCGCCGGGAACTCGCGCCTGCCGGGCTGGTCATCGCCGTTGACCTCGACACGCGGCGGCAGATCTGGGAGTACCGGTTGCCCGCGACGGTGCTCGGTGCGCCGGCCGTGACGGATGCGCATGTGTTTTTCGGGTGTCTGGACGGCTACGTCTACTGCCTGTCGCGGTCCGGCCGGCTCGTCAACCGCTGGAACGCGCGGGCGCCGGTCAGGACCTCGCCGGCCGCGGCGGGCCGGCACGTGTACGCGGTTTCGGGCGCAGGCGTGCTGTACGCGCTGGAGACGAAAACGCTTCGGCCCGTGTGGGAGATCGCGCTGTTTCGGTCCGCACCTTCGGCTACCGATCTGTTTCTCAGCTCGCCGACCGTGTCGGACGGGCGCGTCTACGTCGGCTCGCCGGCGGACGGGCTGCTGTGTCTCGGGCGGCCGGGGACGGGGCCGGAACCGGCCTGGTCCGGGCGCAACGGCGGCCCGGGCCGGTGCGGCCTGGCCGACGAAAGCGCGCTTGCGGACCGCATGCGATTCGCGTGGACATGGCCGCCCGCTCAGGCGGACGCGACGGACGGAACCGGGCCGCCGGCGGTCACCGGTCCGCTCGCGTTGCTGCGCGGTTCGTTGTACCTGCCCTGCCGCCGGGCGACGGAACGCGGCGTGGCGTGCATGAGGCTGGCGGGCGAAGCCGGCGCGGGACCCGAACTCGCCTGGTTTGCCGCGTCGCGGTATCCGGTCCAGACCTCGCCCGTCGCGCGCGGGAGCTGCGTCCTGTTCGCAGACGGCGACGTCGGCTCGCCCGGCCGGCGCCTCTATGCGGTGGACAGCCGTTCGGGCGCCGCGCGCTGGTCGGTTCCGATCGAACCCGGCGGGTCCGGAGAACTGCTCCTTGCCGGTGACGGGCTGCTGATCGCGGATGCCGGCCAAGGCGTGTCGAAACGCAGTCTGGCGGATGAGGCGGGCCGGAGTCGGGGTGCGGTTCTCTGGGAATTCCGCGGCGGGCGAGTCGTCGGCTCGCCCGATTGCCGGGACGATCGCGTCGCGCTGGCGCTGGCCGGGCCGGACGGCGTGGCTGTATTGGATGCCGAGACGGGCCTGCCTCTCTGGCGCCAGGCCCTTGCGGCGGAGCCGACGGCGGGGCCGGTATTCTTGGCCGACGGGCTCGTCGTGCCGACCGGCGCGGGGTTGGTCGCCCTCGCGTTGCGAGACGGGGCGGTGCGTTGGACGCGGCCGGAACCGGGGCCCGTTCGGGCTCCGCTCGTGCTGGACGGTCATGCGCTGGCCGCGCTGAACACGGAAGGCACCTTGTTCCTGATGGATTGCCGCGACGGCCGGGAACGCCGGCGCCTGGCGCCCGTGCAGGTGTCGCCGATCCTGTCCGGGACCGATGTGGTCTATGCCGGACGCGCCGGGCTTGTGCGGACGAGTGTGGAGCCCGGACAAAACGGGCGGGCCGTCGATTGGCTGACTTTTGAGGAAGGCTGGGGGACGCTGAGACAGGAACCGATTGTCGCGCGGAGCCGGCTGTATTTCGCAACCACGCGCGGGCTGGTCTGCGCAAGGCCGGCGGAGGGCGAGTGACAGGTGTCAGGTGTCGGTGAAGATCTCAGACTCCAGACGGACCTGACACCTGACACCTGACAACTGAAACCGTTGGCTCCAGACATGCAAACAGACTCCATACACCGGTTTGGCGGCGGGTCCGAAACGGAGCAGGCGCCGGACAAGGCCGTGCTCGGCGGCAAGGGCGCCGGCCTGGCGGCGATGAGTGCGGCCGGCCTGCCCGTGCCGCCCGGATTCACCATTGCGGTGGCCTGCTGTCCGCGCTTTCTCGAGAGCGGCCAATGGCCGGCGGGCCTGCGTGACGACGTTGGCGAGGCGCTCGCGTGGCTCGAGCAGGTGACCGGCCGCACGCTCGGCGGGCGGCCGCAGCCGTTGCTTGTGTCGGTGCGCTCCGGCGCGCCCGTCTCGATGCCGGGCATGATGGACACGATCCTCAATTGCGGGCTGAACCCCGAAATGGCCGGCGCCGGGTTTGCCGGCTTCTGGCAGGCGTATGCCCGGTTTGTCGCGACGGTCTGCCGGTGCGTGGCCGGCTTGCCGGATCGCGACCTGCAGACGGAGCGCGCGGCCGTGGCGGCCGAGCGGGGTGTAGGCGGGGCCGCCTTCGACGAGGCCGGATTCCGGCAACTGGCCGAGCGCTATGTGAAGCTGTACGAGGCGGGCGCCGGCCGTGCTTTTCCAGCCGAGCCGCGCCGGATGCTCGATGCCTGTATCGAGGCGGTCTGGCGCTCCTGGAATTCCGAGCGCGCCGTCGTGTATCGCCGGCAGCACGACATCCGCGGCGTTGCCGGGACGGCCGTCACGGTGCAGGCGATGTTCCCGTCTGAGGTGGCTGGAGTCGTTTTTACGGTCGATCCCAATGCGCCGGAGACGAACGAGATGTTGATCGAGGCGTCTTACGGGCTCGGCGAATCCGTCGTCTCGGGCGACGTGGCGCCGGACGCCTTTCGGGTCGACCGGGCTTCCGGCAAGGTGAGCCGGTCGCAGCTCGGCCGAAAGACGGGTTCGTGGCGTTCGCTCGGCGACGGGACGCCGCATGAGCCGGGCCGCTACTGCCTGACACCCGACCAGGTGGCGAGGTTGGCGCAACTCGCGTTGCGGACGGAGTCTCTCAGCGGCGAGCGAATGGACGTGGAGTTCGGGTTTGCGCAGGGCGGCTTCGCGCTGCTGCAGGCCCGGCCGATCCGCGGGCTGGACGTGGCGTTGGACGTTGAGCCCGCGCGTCGGGATGAGCTGGCGCGCCTGCAGCGGCTGGCGGAGAACCGGCGGCGGGTCTGGGTTCGCCACAACCTCGCCGAGACGCTGCCGGCCCCCACGCCGCTGACGTGGGACATCGTCTCCGAGTTCATGAGCGGCAACGGCGGGTACGGGCTGATGTACCGCGATCTGGGGTACCGGCCGTCGCGCCGGTTTTGCCGGGATGGGTTCCTGGAACTGATCGGCGGGCGGATCTATGCGGACCCGGAGCGCGCCCGCGAACTGTTCTGGGAAGGGATGCCGCTGGTGTATGACCCGGCCGCGCTGCGTCAGGACGCGGCGCGGCTCGAGTCGCCGCCGACCGTCTTCGATGCCGACCGGGCAGGCGGCACGTTTCTGCTGCGCGTGCCCGGGACCCTGTGGCGCATGGCGCGCAGCGCGCGCCGGATGCGGGACCGGCGCGCCACGGCCGCGGCCCGGTTTCGGAACACCGTGTTGCCGCCGTACCTCGATTATGTGAAGGCGTGCGCCGGCGTGACGCTCGACGCCTTGAGCACCGAGGCCGTACTGGCCGAACTGCATGCGCGGCGCAGGGCCGTCCTGACCGATTTCGGCAAGGAATCGCTCAGGCCGGGCTACTTCGGCGGGATGGCCCTGGCGTCGCTTGAGAAGAACCTGAAGCTGCTGCTCGGCGCGCGACGGGGCCGTGAGTTGGCGATGAGCCTGATCATGGGCCTGGACGGCGATATCACCGTGGAACAGAACCGCTGTCTGTACGGCGTCGCGCGGGGCGAGACCACAATGGACACGTTCCTGGCCCGGTACGGGCACCGCGCCGTCCATGAAATGGAGTTGGCCGAACCGCGCTGGCGGGAGGACCGCAGCTATCCCGAAGCGATGGCGGCCGCCTGGCGCACAGCCGCGGGCTGGCCGTTGACGAAGGTGCACGAGGAGCATGTTGCCGAACGACGGGGCGCCGAGAGGGGCCTGCCCGCCCTGCTGAAAGAGCACGGCGGCATGTTCCTCGAGGATGAAATCTGCCGGGACCTGCGCGAGGCGCAGACGTTGCTTCCCTACCGCGAGATCGGGAAGCACTACCTCATGATGGGATACGAGCTGATTCGCCGCGCGATACTCGAGCTTGGGCGTCGATGGGAGCTCTGGCGGGACGTGTTCTTTCTGCGCCTCGATGAGTTGGGCCGCTTCGAGCAGGATCGGAATCGGTTGCAGGACGAGCTGGCGGCTCGCCGTGTACGTTGGCAGGCGGTCCGCCGTCTCGAACTGCCTGATGTCATCGATTCCGGCGATTGGGCCTCGTTCGGCAGGCCGGCCGAGTTCCAGGCGGCGGCCGAGCTTGCGGGCGTGCCCGTTTCGGCAGGGGTCCATACCGGGCCCGCGCGTGTGGTTCTCGATCCCCGACAGGCCTGCGATACGGGCACGGGCTATGTGCTGGTCTGCCCGTCGACCGATCCGGGCTGGACGGCCCTGTTTGTCCGCGCCGGCGCGTTGGTCATGGAGCGGGGCGGCACGCTTTCGCACGGCGCGATCGTCGCGCGCGATTTCGGGCTGCCCGCCGTCGTCTGCCCGGGCGCCACGAAACGTATCGCGGACGGGGCCGTGGTGCGCGTGGACGGGAACCGTGGGACGGTGAGCCTGTTGTGACGGCCGGCCGGCCCGGTGCCCGGTCGGGCGCGCGGGAGAGGGGGAAGACTGGAAGAGTGGAAGAGTGGAAGGTTGGAAGGTTGGAAGGTTGGAAGGTTGGAAGGTTGGAAGGTTGGAAGGTTGGTGGGGGGCGTTGGTGATGGCAAACGTGTTGGCCAGGATGATGGATGCCGTGCTGGGATGGGTTCTCCTTCTCCCGCGCGATCTTGGCCTGCTCGTTGTCGCGGCGCTGACCGCGGCGCTGATCGTCGGGCTGCGCCGGTGGACGACGGACCAGTCGCGGCTCGCGCGGTTCCGCGCGGACCGCCGCCGGCTCAGGATGCTGTTGCGCGAGGCCAGGCGCCGCCAGGATCGGGACGCCACACGGCGCTGCCGCGTCCTGCTCGGCCGGCTCGGCGGGCGGATGCTGGCGGCCGAATTCAGGCCGCTGCTGGCTTCGGTCATCCCGGTCGCCCTGCTTGCGGGCTGGTGCTTCGAACGCCTGCCCTTTCTTCCCGTCGTTGCGGGCCGGCCCCTGGAGGTACGGCTCTATCATCCCGTAACGGCGAGCGGGAGCTTCGTTCACCTGGTGCCGGCCGACGGGCTCGACGCGTCCGACGGTTGGATCCGGCCGTTTGCGCCCGACCCGGCCGCCCCGTCCGCTGCGGTGGCAACCTGGCAGCTCACGCCCGAGCACGACGGCCTCGTGGAACTGGTTTTCCGGGCTCGGGGTCGGCGCCTGGTGCACGAGTTGCCTGTGGGGCGGCGTGGCCCCGTGCGCGCGGTGATCCGGCACGAGGGGCCGGCGCCGTGCGCCTCGCAGCTGGTCCTCACGCCCCGCCGGCTGCTCGGTGTTGTGCCCGGGATCCCCGTGCTCGGCATCCCCCCGTGGCTCACCGGATACCTCCTGCTCGCCTGTGGGTTGGTCATGGCCGGCAAACGCGTCTTCCGCGTGGCGTGAGAACAAGGCGGGCTGCGCGCGCCGACTCGTCGCGGCAGAGGCCCGGTGCGCTTGCGCCACGGGACGACGGCGGAAGCGCTGCGCGAAGGCGGGCCGCGCCCGCCGTAGCGCTGCGCGAAGGCGGGCCGCGCCCGCCGTAGCGCTGCGCGAAGGCGGGTTCT
>JAFGHX010000422.1 GCA_016929905.1 Kiritimatiellia bacterium | reverse complement strand
GGTCAAGTTTTCGAAAACGCTCACGACAAACACGTCCGAGGCGTAGGACGGGCTTTCCAGCCCGTCCCGTGCGCTCGTGAACCGACGGGAATCATCCTACTTGCTCGCCCTGGCCACGGTGAGCGTGATCTGGGTCCGGTCGTCGTCCGAGCCGATCATGACGCCGGCCGACCGATTCTCCTTGTTGTAGGTCAGCAATATCTGTCCGCCCGTGTCCATCGCCATCTCCTGCGCCCAGCCATCGGCCGTCATCCGCGCCTTGTAGACCTCGGCCACCTTGTCCGGTTTGTCGGACGTTTGCAGGGAGACCTGGAAGCCGTCCGCGGAGCTCATCGCCATGGCCACCGTGGCGCCCTTGTAAATGTGGACGTCGGCCGGAAACCCCTTCGGCAGCTTGGCGCTCTTGCCTGAGGTCACCGAGAACTCGCCGTCCTCGGCCTGGATGGCCATCCGGTCCTCTCGGATGTCGACCTTGACGTTCTTGCCCGTGTCCTTCTCGATGGCTTTCTCGATGAGCTCCTCGGCCGCACGCTCCCGGCTCTTGCGCCCGCAGCCCGCTGCCGCCAGACAGCACACGGCCAACACTCCGATGATCCATGCCGGTGTCTCTCGCATCGCCGTTCCTCCTGCCGTTTGCGACGTCTGTCTCGGTTGCCCGCAGCATATACCAGCCGGCTTCCCGGGGCAAAGCAAATTTTGCGTTGACCTTCGTGCAGAAGTGTGAGAAGCTACCTCTGTGTAGAAGCAGTGCGGGCCGGGAGAACGGGCATGGGCGCAGAGTTGAAAGTTCTGTGCGACGAATCGGTCGCGTTCGAGAAGAACATGGCCGCACTGTACAAACTGTACGCCGCACTCTATCGGGACGATGCCGGGTTCTGGCAGGAACTGCAGATCGAAGAAGAACAGCACGTCTCCATCGTCACGAACCTCTATGAGACGTATGCCCCGCTCGGCCTGTTCCCCACCAACCTCCTCGATACGGACCTCGGCCGGCTGCGCGCCGCCAATCGGCAAGTCGAATTTGCCCTGGCGCGGTTCAACGGGCGGCCGCCGTCCAAGCACGAAGCCTACGCGTTCGCCGTGCGGATGGAAGAGAGCTCCGGGGAGATGTACTACCGGGAGGCGATGATCAAGGATTCGAACGACGAAATCCTGGATCTCGTTCAGCAGGTGAACAACAACGACAAGAACCACGCCGTCCGCATACGCGATTTCATGGCCGAAAAGGGCATCTCCTAATGTGATGCCTCACCGGGCGCCGACAGACGCTTCCACGCGGCTGTCAGCGGTACGGTGCAAGCAGATGTTCGGCTCCCGTTGGTTCTTGGGCCCAACGTCCAACGCTCAACGGAAGAACGTTGAACGTTGAATGTTTGAACGGTGAACGTTGAACGTTGAATGTTGAACGTTGGCTCCCTCCCTCGTCTTTCCCTCTGCCGTCTGGGTTGCGGGCGAAGCCCGCATTGGACGAATCACGACGTGAAGTTTTTTGGGTGCATTGCACGGCGATTGCCAGTAGACTGCTTGTACGGGTGCGGGGGTCCCGCGCCGGCGCTTACGCCGTCGTCCCAGGGCGCAGAGGCCCCGGGACTCTGGCGCGACGGGCCGGCGGGCGCGGCCCGCCTTCGCGCGGCGCTTACGCCGGCAGGTCGGGCTGCCCCGGGGGGGGGGGAGAGGCTATGTCGTTCAGGCGCAGGTTGGTTTGCTTCGGGTTGCTGCTGATAGCCATTCTTGCCGTGCCGGTCGTGTGTCTGGAGATTCAACGTCCGTGGCAAAGGCTTTACTCTCTGCTCGGCCGGACGGAGGCACACCTGCTGGGCATGCGATCGGCCCTGGACGAGGGCTCGCTGGGACGACTGAGCAAGTTCGCGTTGGACGTGACCGCCAAGCTGCACGGGCGCGACTGGACGCAGCGCAACGAGACGATCGGCGCGGCGTTCAACATGCTGCTGGACGAAAACCGCCTGCTTCCCGAAGAGGACGTGACGAAGCTCTTCGAGCAGGAGAATGTGCAGATCGAGGGGTACACCTACGAGGCGTTGAGCCGGTGGTACGAGTTCTGGCGCAATGAACTGAAGGACGAGCCCCGGCTCCTCGCTTTGTTGCGGCGCTACAGGCGTATTCTGCGCGACTCGGCCGAATCCGCGCTCGCGAGCGGGTTCCCGGTCAGCGACGTTTACATCATGCTGGACCTCGGCCGTCGCGAGGACGGCTATTTCCGGGACAACATCGCCTTCGTGCTGGAAAGCCTGGGGTGGTGGGAAAGCGCGTACCCGGGCGAGTTCTTCAGTCTGGTGGAGACGCGCAACCTGGACTGGCGCCAGTCCTACGACGCGCAGCTGGGCGGCCGGCTCGGGTTCGCGCACAATCGCGTCATGGTGCCCAAGCGCTTCTTCCTGCCCGACTTCAAGACCGACGAGTGGGGCACATGGTTCACCGGCTGGCTGACGACGCAGGTTGAGGTGGCGGGGCACGACAAGGTCTACTGCGTGCTGACCGTCGATTTCGATGCCGGCGAGGTCAAGCGGCTGATGTGGGGGGTGGGCATCAAGCTGCTCGGCGTTGCGCTGCTGCTGGCCGTGATTCTGGCGCTTACCACGCGTTATCTGGCCCGCTCGCTTGCCCGCCCGATCGACGCGCTGGTCGAGGGCGCGAATGCCGTCATGGCAGGCCGGTACGACGACCGTGTCCCGAGCACCGGCCGCGACGAGTTCGCGCACCTGATCGACGTGTTCAACCGCATGATGCAGTGGGTCAAGGAGAAGGCGAATCTGAAAGACACGCTGACCAAGCTGCTTTCCGAGGAACTGGCCGAGCGGGCGGCCGGCGAGGGGCTCGTGCTGGGCGGGCAGCAGGTGGACTGCACGATCATGTTCACCGATTTCGCGGGCTTCTCGACGATTACGCAGAAGATGACGGCGGAACAGGTCGTCGAGATGCTGAACCTGTACTTCGCGGAGCTGATTCCCGTGGTGAAACGCCACGGCGGCTTTCCGGACAAGTACATCGGCGACGCGATCGTCGTGATCTTCGGCGCGCCGGTGCGGGTGGACGATCACGCCGGGCGCGCGGTGCGCTGCGCCGTGGACCTTCAGCGCAAGCTGCGCGAGATCAACGACCGGCGCCGCGCCGAGGGCAAGCCCGTTTTCGAAATGCGGATCGGGCTGAACTCGGGCGAGGTCGTCGCCGGCGCGATCGGCTGCGACCTGAAGCTGGAGTACACCTCGATCGGTGAGGCCACAAATCTTGCCAACCGGATGGAGTCCAAGTGCCGGATCGGGCATGTGCTCGTCTCGGAGAATACCTACAAGCGGGTGAAGCTCGAGCAGTTTGCGGACGTGCGCATCGGCGCCACGCCGGAGAAGGAGTACGTCAAGGGCTACCGCGACCCCGTCCTGGCCTACGACGTCACCGTGCACGAGCTGCGGATCAGCAAGGACCCGACCGCGGACGATCCCGCGCGGTTCTACGTGTACGAGAAGGTCGCGAGATCCTGACCTCCCGCAAGCTTTGGCTTGCCTTCCCGCTTCCGGGCGGTATCCTCTTCTTCGTGACCGCTCGCGCGCCGCGGCGGTGAGGGCGACAGGGGACCTGAATGGCGAACGCAGGACATGTTGTAGGCATTCGCGGATCGGTCGTCGACATGGAGTTCGGCGACCGCCTGCCGGCGATCAATGAGGGCGTGTGGATAGAGGGGCCGTCCGGCCGGATCGTCGTCGAGGTGCAGCTGCAGTTGTCCCGCACGCGTGTGCGCGGGATCGCGATGAGCTTCACCGCAGGGCTGGCGCGTGGGGCGCGGGCGCACGCCAGCGGGCAGCCGATCACCGTGCCGGTCGGCGACGCGGTGCTGGGGCGCATGATCGACGTCGTCGGCGAGCCGCTGGACGAGCGCGGCCCGGTCGGCGGGGAGAGCACCGTCCGGCGCCCGATTCACAGGCCGGGCCCGACCGTTGCGGAGCAGCTGACCGGCTATGCGATTTTCGCCACCGGCATGAAGGTGATCGACCTGCTCGCGCCGCTGGCCAGGGGCGGCAAGGCCGGTATGTTCGGCGGCGCCGGCGTGGGGAAGACCGTCCTGATCATGGAGCTGATCCGCAACACGGTCGAGAAGTACGCGGGGCTCTCGGTCTTCGCCGGGGTGGGCGAGCGCTCGCGCGAGGGGAACGACCTGTGGAACGAGATGTCCGAGGCCGGCGTGCTGGGCAAGACCGTGCTGGTTTTCGGCCAGATGAACGCCGCGCCGGGCGCCCGGTTCCGCACCCCGTTCTCCGCGCTGAGTATCGCGGAGTACTTTCGCGACGAGCAGGGCAAGGACGTGCTCGTCCTGATCGACAACGTCTTTCGTTTCGTCCAGGCCGGCTGCGAGGTGTCCGGCCTGCTCGGGCGCATGCCCTCCCGCGTCGGCTACCAGCCGACGCTGGCGAGCGAAGTGGCCGAGCTGCAGGAGCGGATCGCCTCGACGCATCGCGGCGCGATCACCTCCATACAGGCCGTCTATGTGCCGGCCGACGATTTCACCGACCCGGCCGCCGCCGAGACCTTCTCGCACCTGGATTCCAGCATCACGCTCAGCCGCCAGATGGCCAGCAGCGGGCTGTACCCGGCGGTCGACCCGCTGGATTCGACCAGCAAGCTGCTCAACCCGGTGATCGTCGGGGACCGGCATTACACGGTGGCGCGGCAGGTGCGCGAGACGATTGCTCACTACCGCAGCCTGGAAGACATCATCAGCATGCTCGGGCTGGAGGAGCTGTCCGTCGAGGACCAGCGCAGCGTGCAGCGGGCGAGGCGGCTGATCCGGTTCCTGACCCAGCCGTTCTGCGTGACGGAACATTTCACGGGCAAGGAAGGGCGGCTGGTCTCCATCGAGGAGACCCTCGACGGCTGCGAGGCGATCCTCGGCGGCGAGTTCGACGAGGTCGCCGAGTCCGCTCTGTACATGATCGGATCCATCGAGGAAGCGCGCGCCCGTGCGCGCAGTGGCGAGGCCGCGCCCGGCGACGAACCGGCCCGGGCAGCAGAGACGGCCGGGCAGGACGCGGCCGGCGAGCAGGCGGCCGGGGGATGAAGCGGGCCATGAAGCTGCGCATTCTGACGCCGACGGACGTCGTTCTGGACGAAGAGGTCGTGCACGTCACGGCAGAGGATGTGACCGGCTCGCTCGGCGTGCGGCCCGGCCACGCGGCGCTGGTGAGCGCGCTGGTGCCCGGGATCGTGGTCGCCCGCCCGCCCGGCGGCCGGGATCGTTACGTGGCGATAAACGGCGGCGTGATGCTTGTGGGCCGTGAGGGCGTCGAGATCGTGACGCGGCAGGCGGTGGCCGGCGGCGACCTGTCGCACCTGGAGGACACCGTCGTGGCCGGGTTCGAGAAGGAAGCCCGGGAGGACCGCGTGAACCGGGCCGCCTTCGAGAAGATGCGGATCAGCTTCATGCGCGGCGTGCTCGAGTTCGACAGAGCGGAGGCGTGATGACCGACGGCAGCCAGGGGGCCGGGAAGCGGAAAGCGGCATTCGTTTCCGAGGTGCAGCGCCGCCGCAAGCGGCGGGAACAGCACGAACGCGAAGGCGATTCGTCGTTCTGGCAGAGCGTGGGCATGATGGGGACCATCGGCTGGTCGGTCTCCGTCCCCACCGCGCTCGGCGTGCTGTTCGGCCGGTGGCTGGACGGCCGGCTTGAAGCCGGCCACGTGTTCATGGTGTTCTTTATGCTCGTCGGGCTCGTGGTCGGTTGCGTCGTGGCCTGGCGGATGGTGATGGAGAAGATATGAAAGACCCCTCCCATATCGGCGTGCTCGGCGGCCTGCTGGCGGCGCTCGTCGGTTTCGTGATCGGCGGGTTGTTCTACCTGTCGATGAGACTGCAGGTGGAGTATGTCGTGCACAAGCGCGGCCCGGAATGGCTCATGCCCGCGTTGATGTACGCGCGGTTGATCGCGGTCGCCGTCGTGCTGGTGCTCGTGCTGAAAGTCGTCGGGCCCGGCTACCGGCTGGCCGAATCCCTCCTGCTCGGCCTGTTCGGCGGGGTGGTGGCCCGTGTCCTGGTGGGCCGGATGGTGAAGAAACCCGACAAGATCGGGAGCGAAGGCGATGCCTGACGCGCTTGACAAGGTGCTCGACGTCCTGGCGTTGATTCCGCGCAGCACGTGGACGACCTGGGGCGTCATGTGGGTGCTCGTGCTGGTCAGCCTGGCGCTCGTGCGGCGGTTGAGTCTGCTCGAGCCCGGCCGCCTGCAAAGCGTGTTCGAGCTGCTGGTCGAGCAGATGTGCAGCCTGACCCGTGAAATCGTGCGCAGCGATCCGGCCCCGTACGTCCCGCTGGTCGGCACGCTGTTCCTGTTCGTTTTCGTCGCGAACCTGGCCGGGATGGTTCCCAGCCTCAGCAGCCCGACGGCCGATCTGAGCGTCACGGCCGGTTTGGCCGCCGTCGTGTTCTTCTCGGTCCCGTTCTTCGGGGTCCGCGCGCGCGGCGTGCGCAAGTATCTCAAGATGTATCTGGACCCGAACCCGTTCATGCTGCCGTTCAATATCCTGGGTGAGCTCACCCGCACGCTCTCCCTCGCCATTCGTCTGTTCGGGAACATCATGAGCGGCGAGTTCCTGCTCATGGTCGTGATCGGGGTGGTCACCTCCGTGCTGCACGGGTACGCGCGCGTGTTCATCCCGGTGTCCCTGGTGCTTTCGCTGTTCCTGTCCGTGCTCAGCCTGATCACCGCGGCGATCCAGGCCTATATCTTCACCGTGCTGGCTCTCGTGTATATCGGCGCCGCGGTCGAGCGGCGCGTCGCCGGAAAAGAAGAAAAGCAGGCTTCGCAAGCTGGAGCAGAAGGAGGGACCTGATGGACGCTGAATCGACACTGCAGATGGTGCGTTTGATTGTGGCCGGCGCGACGATTGCGATCGGTTCGATCGGGCCGGCGTTCGCCGAGGGGCGCGCCTTGGCCCAGGCGCTGGAATCGATGGCGCGCCAGCCGGATGCCAGCGGCACCATTTCGAGAACGCTCTTTGTCGGGCTGGCGATGGTCGAGTCCACCGCCATCTACTGCCTGGTCATGGCGTTCATCATTCTGTTCGTGAAGTAACCGCGTAGGGGACACGGCGCCATGTTCGAATTCAGTCTGTTGTCTTTTGTGTTCGCGGTTGTCAACTTCCTCATCCTCGTGGGGCTGCTCTATAAGTTCCTGCACAAGCCGCTTCTGAACCTGATCGAGAAGCGGCGGGTCGCCATCGAACAGGCGCGCCGCGAGGCGGCGGCCGAGGCCGAGAAGGCGCGGCGGGCCCGGGAGGACTACGAGCGGAAGCTGGCGGCGGCGGACGAGGAGCGCGACAAGGTTCTGTCGGAGACGCGGCAGTCCGCCGATGCCGCGCGCCGGGATCTGCTCGAGAAGGCGAAGGGCGAGGCGGAACGCGAGGTCGCCAATCTCAAGCAGACCTACGAGCGTGAGCGGCGCGAGGCACTGAGCGCGCTGGAGGAGGAGATTGCCGGCGTCTCCGTCGAACTGGCCGGCCGCGTTCTGGAGAAGCTGGTCGATACCGGCGTGGAGTCGAAGCTGCACGCGCAGCTGCTCGCCGAGTTGGACGCGCTTGCCGGCGGCGACGGGCAGCCGAAGCGGCCCGGCGCGGGCGGCGGCGGGCTGCCCGTCCGCGTGGTGAGCGCCAGGGCTCTGGAAGGGGCTGCGCGGCAGGCAATCGCGGACCGGGTCCGGGCCTGCACGGGCGGCGATACGGAACCGGAATTCAAGGCGGACAGCGCGCTGATCGCCGGTACGCGCGTGGAATTCGGAGACCGGGCTGTCGATGCGTCGCTGGCCGACGTTCTGGCCGGCGTGCGTGAGCGTGTCGCCGCGCTGGGTGGCCGGGAGCAGCAGGAGCAGCCCGAAGGAGTGCCGGCGGCGTGAGCCAGGCAAGCATGAACGTCTCGGAATGCGCAAAGCGGACGGTGGCTGCCGTCCGCCGTGCGGCGGGCGAGCTGACGCTCAGGCCGCGCACCGGTGAAATCGGCCGCGTGCTGAGCTCGGGCGACGGGATCGCGACGATCGCCGGGCTGCCCAGCGCGCGGGCCCGGGAGCTGCTGCGGTTCGCCGGCGGCGTCAGGGGCATCGTGTTCGACCTCGACGAGGGCGAGATCGGGTGTGTGCTGCTGGGCGACGACACCAAGGTGTTCGCCGGCGATATCGTCCGGTGCTCGGGCCAGGTCATCCGCGCGCCGATGGGGCGCGGGTTGATCGGGCGCGTCGTCGACCCGCTCGGCCATCCGCTGGACGACGGCCCGCCAATCGTCGTCGAGCGTTACGATCCGATCGAACGCGAGGCGCCCGCCATCCTGGCGCGCGCGCCCGTCGTGCGCCCGCTCGCGACCGGCATCAAGTCGATCGACGCGACGATCCCGATCGGCCGCGGGCAGCGCGAGCTGATCGTCGGCGATCGCAGCACGGGAAAGACTTCGATCGCGATCGACGCGATCATCAACCAGGTGGGCAGCGGCGTGCTTTGCTTCTATGTCGCGATCGGGCAGCGGGCGGCGTCGGTCGCGCGCTTCATCGAAGCCCTGCGCGCGCGCGGCGCCATGGCGCATACCGTCGTGATCGTGGCGGAAGCCGATTCGCCGCCCGGCATGCAGTTCATCGCCCCCTATGCGGGTTGCGCGATGAGCGAGTTCTTCATGGAGCAGGGGCACGACACGCTGATCGTGTATGACGATCTGACCAAACACGCGCAGACCTATCGTGAGATCAGCTTGCTGCTGCGCCGGCCGCCGGGGCGCGAAGCCTATCCGGGCGATATCTTCTTCATCCATTCGCGGCTGCTGGAGCGCGCGACCCAGTACGATGAGGCGCACGGCGGCGGCTCGCAGACCGCGCTGCCGATCGTCGAGACGCAGGCGCAGAACATCTCCGCCTATGTGCCCACCAACCTGATCTCCATCACCGACGGGCAGATCTATCTCAGCCCCGAGCTCTATCAGGCCGGTTTCCTGCCGGCGGTCGACGTCGGGCTCAGCGTCAGCCGTGTGGGCGGCAAGACGCAGATCCGCGCCATGAAGAAGCTCGCGCAGCAGATGCGGCTCGAATACACCCAGTTCATTGAACTGGAGCAATTCACCAAGTTCGGCACCACGATGGATCCCGAAACGCAGGTCGCCCTGGAACGGGGCCGCCGCATCCGCGAACTGCTCAAGCAAGCGGCGCACGAACCCGTTGCGCTCGCCGAGCAGGTGCTGCTGCTGCACGTCGGCACTTCCGGTCTGCTGCGCGGGGTGGACGCGGAGCGGGTGCGCGAATTCGACGCCGCCTTCCGCGCAGCGGCGCGCGAGGGCCTCGCCGAACTCCTGGCCCGCATTGAGGCGGGCGAGGAAGTGGGCGAGGCCGACGCCGGCGCCATCAGTGACCTGGCCGAAAAGGTGAAGCAGCGGTTTGGGCGGAGCGAGTAGAAGCGGCGTGGCTGGCGCGCCGTAGCCGCCGGGCGAAGGCGGGCCGTCGCTTCATCCCCGGCGGCGCGCTGCGCGGCGCCGGATATAACGAGGTGGAGACTTTGTTCCGCCGCGGGCGGACAGGCTGTAAGCGACGCTTGCCCGCCGTAGCGCTGCGCGCAGGCGGGTCGCAAGCTTTGTCGATCCCGCCGCTGCGGCGGGTGTGCTCGAGTAAGTTCTCGAGCAAGTTTCAGGAGCGGCCATGGCGGAGTTGCGCGAGCTGGAACGCAAGCTGGACAGCATCAAGTCGCTGCAGGAAGTGGTGAACGCGATGCGGAACCTGGCGGCGATCTACGTTCGGCGCGCGGAGGCCGCGCTGGAAGCCACCCGGCCTTACAGCGAGACGGTGGAGACCGCCCTGCGCCTCGTCCTGGAACGGGCCGGCGCCGGCGCCGCGGCGACGCCGGCGGGCGGGCGGACACTCGCGTTGGTGTTCGCGGGCGACCAGGGGCTGTGCGGCACGTTCAACGATCGCGTCGTGCGCGCGGCGCAGGCGTTCAAGCAGGAGGCCGGCCGCCCTGTCGACTTCGTCGCCATCGGGCGGCGGGGGCACGACCTGCTCGTGATGCGCGGCGAGAAGCCGGTCCTGAGCGTGGGCGCGCCCACCAGCCTGGAGGGGATCAAGGCCCAGATCCCGGAACTGGCCGCGGATGTGTTCGAGGCCTACTCGGCCGGCAGCGCCACGAGCCTGTGTTTCGTCTACAACGCCTACGAGGGGATGGGCCGGTTCCAGGACACGGTTCGGCAGGTCCTGCCGCCCGGCCTGGACAGACTCGGCGGCGGCCGGGAAGACCTGTTTCAGTACGAGCCGCTTCTGGATGCGGATCCGGCCGACCTGCTGGGCCAGCTGATCGAGGAGTATTTCTTCGTGCAGCTCTACCGCGCCCTGATCGAGAGTCATTCCAGCGAGAACGGCGCGCGGCTGCTCTCGATGACGGCGGCCTCGGGCAACATCGATGACCGGTTCACGGAGGTCACCAAGGCGTTTCAGGCGGCTCGCCAGGAGACGATTACGGGGGAACTGCTGGATGTCGTGGGCGGGGCGGAAGCCCTGCGGCAGGAAAGGAGGGGCAGATGAGCTACGCGTGCCCGCGATGCGGTGAGAGCGTGCGCAGGGCCGGGAGCAAGGGTGCTCAGATGGCGGGCGGGTTGGTTGGCGCCCTGCTTGCCGCCGCGTTCGGCGCGTTCGAATGCCCGAAATGCGGCAAGATTTCCAGGAGCGAATTCCCGCCGGATGTGCGCCGCAAAATGATGAAGGGCTCCCTGGGCCTGGTGGCGGGGGCCGTGCTCGTCATTGTCCTGGTGATCGTTGTCATCGCGGCGCTGAACTGACGTATGAGCCAAGGTTGATGATGAGAACGGTATTTCAGACCCTGGGTCAGTATCTGCTGGTTCTGGCCGGCGGCTCGATGGGCGGCCGCGCCCTCGGCATGGTGGGCCGGGCTGCGCAGGCGGTTGAGGGTGCGGCGGCCGAGTTGCCAGGCTTGCCTGCGGTCGTGAACGGCCCCCTGGCGTTCGGCGTCGGCCTGGCGTTGCAGGAGATCATCTTCTGGGCCGACCGGCAACGCCGGATCCGCAAGACACTCGAGGCCAGGTCCGCCGCCGGGCGAGCCGGGAGCCCGGCGCCGCCAGCAACGGTGCCGCCGGCACCTGGCGCGCCCGGCAGAGCCGAGCCCGGCCCGGGTGACCAGCCGCACGCACCTGCCGCACAGCCGCAACAGGACGAGCGGCAGGCTGAGCCGGTTGATCCGGCCGGGGGGAAGCCGCCGGCCGACGGCGTGCCCAACGACGCCGCCGGCGGGGACGGCGGGCCGGAAGCGGGCTCCGCCTCGGCCCCGACGCACTCGCCCGCGCCCGATCTGAAGGCACGGGCGGATGCGCGGTCCTGGCCGGCGATCGTCGCCGCCGTGCGCCGGCTGGCACGCCGGGCGGACACCTATGCGTGGTACGCGGCCAAGGTGTTGGGCGGCGTGATCGCCGCCGACCTGCTCCTCTCTTCGCTCGGCCCCGTCCGCTACGCGGCCGGGGCCGTCGGCCGCGCCCTCGGGACCTTGCCCGTGCTCGGCCGGCTCGCACAGCCCGATCCCGCATGGCCGGGCCGGCTTGTCCTCGCCGTGCTGGGCGCCTGCCTGGTTCTGGCCGCCTACCGGATCCGCAACGCGATCGAGCGCAACCCGCACATCGTGGCCCGGCTCACCGTGCATTATCGGCTTGTCCCCTTCCTGCACGGCGATTTCTGGCTTTCGCGTATTCCGCTGCGCAAGGACTACGCCGTCATCAAGGACCAGGGCTACCGGTTCATTGCCGACTGCACGGAGGTCACGCCGGGCCGCAAGCGGCAGTGGTTCGCCGCTGTCGCGGTTCCGCCGCCCCTCCTGCACCAGTACCAGGATGTCTACTACCGCGCGCTCGAGATGTTCGACCCGAGAGGCCATCTGGACGTGACGGCCGAGATGTCGAGCGATACGCAGGCCGAGACGCTGCTGGCCGGCGACGGGCAGACGGCGAAGAACATCTGTCTGGCGCTGGACCTCGACAATCTGGCGGGGGCGGGTACCGCCGCGAAGCACCAGGTCCAGGAACGCAGCCGGGGCACTCTCGAGAAGTGGTATGCCATCCCCGTGAACATGATCCGGAATGTGGGCCGGCTGCTTTCGAAGAAGGGGCTCGTTAAGTTGATGGAGCTGGGCCGGCTGTTCAGCATCAACGGCAACTTCATTGTCTCCGAGGGCACGGCGGCGGACGGCCGGTCGGCCAAGATCGATCTCACCATGAACGAGAACTACGTGTATCGGCTGCTGAACCTGGGTGCGCCGCGCTATGACATTGTCGAGGAAGGCAACAGGCTGATCGCCACGCTGACCCGGTCGCCGACCCGGCGTCTGTTCACCGCCGGCGTGCTGCGCGACTATGACGTGTTCATTATGGACGAACGCTACAACACCGACCACTTCAAGGCCGCGTGCACGTTCTTCGTGGATGCGATCCACAACCTCACGACGCTGCGCCGGAACCTGCGTTGGGATACCGAACTGAAGGGCATCCCCGTCGACGCCTACCAGCGGTACGCGAGCTAATCCGGCGGCGGTTTCCTGTACCAGTTGCCCTTTTCGTCCTGGAGCATGTGGCCCGGCGCCGCTTCCTTGGCTATCTGCAGCGCACGGCGTTTGCCGACCGTCTCCACGGGCACATCCGTCTTGCCGGCAATGTGCGCGTAGAGGATGCGCCGATCGTTGTTCTCGGCGTTGACCAGTTTCTCCTGCGGCCGTTTCTTGGTGAGGTACGCCAGATAGCCGCCGTTGTTCTCGCCGATAAGGCCCTCCGCCTTGAGCTTCTCGAGTTTCGGCTTGCGCGTGCGGAACTGCGCCTTCATCGCGTCGAGGTCGACCCCGTTGCCCAGGCAGGCAACGGCCAGCAGTACGGTCGTCAGCCAGAACAGGTTTCGTTTCATGCTGTGACTCCCTTTTCGGGGGGGTGCCCCGTCTCTCTACGACTCACTTCTCCGGGTCGGTGTTCGGTGCGGCGCCGTCTGCTTTCGCCGTGTCCGGCGCCGCCGGGGCATAGGCGTCGGAGAAGAAGTTCTCCAGCTCTTTGTCCACCTTTTCGACCTTGATGTTCACGTCTACCGTCACATGGATCGGTTTGACGTCCACCTCGACCGGGACTTTCGGGACGGTCCTGCATCCTGCCGTGACGAACAGGAGCAGAACTGCCGTCCAACACGCCAATCGGGCTGCCGGCGCCTGCATGCGTACCTCCGTTTACGGGTGACTGATTGAAGGGGCCTTGCTCTTGAAAATCAGTTCGAGCGCCTCGCGGCTGAAGAGGATATCTTTTAGCAGGATATCGTGCATGCGCAAGTGCAATTCGATCCCCTGATCGAAATTGACGTTCGCCCGTTTCGGCTTCACGCGCTCGAACGCCTGCGTCGCCAGATCGAATTCGAACGGGAGCTTGCGTTTGGGACGGCCGCGGATCCCGAGCTCCACGTTCAGAGTCCCGCCGCCGAGGTTCACGTCGAGCCGCGCCCACTGATACTCGAAAGCCTTGAGCGCCTCTTCCGTGATATCTACGTAGACGTACTGGGGCGCGTGCCTATTCACGAATTTCGTGAGGAAACCGGACGCCGGCACCGCGATCTCGCCCCCGGTGCCGGGCGTGGTTTGGAAATAGCCGTTTTCGATGGCGAAATCGCGGCCTCGCCAGCGGAACGGGAGCCGGCCGTTCAGTTCGCCCTCGCCTTCCACCCCGCTCAACCCGAGCAGGCGAAGCAGTTCGCTCAACTGGACACGGTCGCAGGTGAGCATACCTTCCGCATCCCCGCTGCCCGCGTCGATGCGCAGCCCGGAAAGGCTCAGCGTGCCGCCACACCATTCGCCCCCGGCCTTCTGGATGTAGAGCGTTTGCGGGTCCTGGATCTCGTACACGACGGTCCCGTTGCTGATCGAGAGGGTTCCGATGTTCAACGCGTCGAACCGCAGGTCGGTGTCGTGGCCCGAACGCAACGCCGGCAGATCGGCCAGTTCGACGCGCGTGCTCAGCCCGCTGACCCGGACCTGCCGCGCCTTCCACTCGAAGTCGGCGTCAGCCAGCCGGAGGCAGCCCGTGCCGCGCCAGTCGTCGCCCGTGCGCCGCAGGCCGGCCTCGAGCGATACGCGCCCCGAGAACAGGATGGGCGGGACGGCCGGATGCAGACCGGCAAGCGACACGCTGTTCGTGAGGCAGGTGTCGGGAACGCGAACGGAAAAACCTGCCTGGCCCGCCGTCGCGGCGAGCGGCACCGTGCCGTCGAAGTCGATTCGCACTCCGGGCAGCGGTGTCGAGCCGGCTCCCGCCAACGCGATGTCGCCGGCGCTCACGCTCAGCGTGCCCGTGAGGCCGCTGAACTGCAGCGCCCCGTAGGAAACGGCGCCGACGTCGAGCGGGCCGCGGCTCACCGTTCCGGCTGGCCCCGTATCGATCTCTTGCAGAATCGCCAGGTCCCGGAAGACCACGGGCCCGGGCGGTTCGGAGTCCCCGGCCGGCTCGCGCAGCGGCGGGATGTCTACAGTCAGCGCGGAGCAAGTCAGGCGGCATGCTGCCGAGAGCGGGCCCGTCTGCTTCCGCAGATCGCCGCGGAACGAGGTGTCCGGCATCCTGACCTTCACCGCGCCGGACAGGAATTCGACGTCCGATTGCGCCGTAACCGTCACGCGCCACCCGGGCGCGTCGCCCCCGGCTTTCAGGTCGAAGGCCGTGTCGACGTCCAGCGGCGTGACGAGCTGAAGGCCCCGGCTCGGCGCCTGCGCCCTGCCGGGACGCAGGCGGATTTGCATCTTGCCCGCGGCACACGGGGCGGCCTGCAGGTCCACGCCGGCCGTCAGGCCGATGTCCAGCCCGTGCGGCGCCAGCCCTGTCGATTCCAGCCCGAGGAAGGCGGCGAGCTCGTTGAGCGGAATCCCGCGGGCTTTGCCCGCCGCATCGGCCCGGACCCGCCCACGGGCCATGCCGGCGGCCGCCTGGCTCGCCACCCGAACGCTGAGCCGCATGTCCGCATTCCAGGGCTGAGCCCGGATGTCCGCCTCGTAGGATGCGCCGGCGTTCGCAAGGGCCGGCTGGCTCTGCGCGCTCAGCGTGAACGGCACGCGCAACGTGCCGTTGGTGCCGGCCAATACGAGGGTCGCCAGATCTACGTGCGCCCGCACAACGCGCCAGCCGCCAGCCGCACCGCTGCCGGGCCGGGGCGCGGGCGGGTGGGACGGCTCGCCGTTCCCGGCGCCGGGTCCGTCTCCGAGCCCGTCCAGCGGGATGACGACTTCCACCCCGGAAATCGTCAGCGGCCCCAGTTCATGGCGCAAGAGGCCGGCGGGCGAATAGTCAACCGATGCGCGGCCTACCCGCACGTCCACGCCCGGTCCCACCCGCGCCTCGATATCGGCCAGGTCGAGCCCGCCCAGTCCGACCCGCCGCACGCCCAAGGAGCGGACGTTCAGGCCCGGCCGCGAAAGGGCTTTCACCGCGGCGTTCTGAAGCAGATGCGGGAGCGCATGTTGGAGCAGGAGCGTGAGTGCCGCCAGCACGAGCAGCACACGCACAGCCCAGACCGCGATGCGGCGGGGCCGTCCCCGTCTCCCGGCCGGCATGGTCCCGTTGCGCATAGGGTTTCAGTGTTCAGGTGTCAGGTTTCAGGGCCCTGACACCTGACAGCCGGCGCCTCTCACCGGGCAGGCGTCGTCGCCGCGTTCGCTTTGCGGCACGCCTCGTGCACGGCATGCAGCCAGGTGACGATCAGGCGCCGTTGCAGACGCTCGCTGCGCGTCATCTTCTCCGCGCTCATGTTCAGCAGCCGCGCGAGTTCCGCGTTGATGTCTTTCAACCCCTGGAGCGCCGCCGACTTGACGTGCTTGAGGCCGTGCTGGCCGGCAAGCAGTTCCTTGTTCAGCGACTTCGCCGTCTCCTGCACGAGCATGTCGATGAAGACTTCCGCGAACTCCGGCGACTTGTGCGTCTGGTAGAAATCGCGGATCTGCTCTTCGTGCGCCTCGACGTACGCGTGTAGGGTGCTGCGGATTTCCTCGCGCAACAGCGGCAGCATCTCTTTGGCCACCAGCTCGATCTGGTTCTCGCCGTGCTGGCGCAGGTTCGGCAGGGTCGTGATAATGGCGCTGCTGAGCGAATTGGCGAGCGGGACCGCCTGGTCGCGCAGCGCGTCCTCCAACCCGTTCATGACCGACGGCAGGTTTTCCTCGACATGTATCCCGATCATCCGGGCCGCCGTCTTGGGTTCGAGCATGCTCCTGACGAGCAGGACGAGCCCGGACATGTAGCATGTGACGAGTCCGAGCAGGATGATCCCCACAATCCAGGTTGCGCGGATGGCTTTCTGGTTGCGCGCGATCTGTTCCACAATGAAATCGGACCACGGGTCGGCGCCGGTCTTGGGTTTGGTCTTGGCCATGATGATTCTCCTCAAAGATGAACATGAGTTTCTACAGGCCCTGCTGGAGTTCGAGACCCGCCAGTTCCAGAAGGATGCCGACGGCTTCCTGCATCTCGACAGGCGGCTGGATGTCCGGTTCCGTCTCGATCATCTTCTCCAGGTTCTCCCCGATGTCCTCGGCCACGGCGGCGTGGTCCTTGAGCGTTGAGGTGAGGATGACCTCGTATTTCTCGTGCAGCGCCTTGCCGTACGCCACCGAAATGGTCTTCACGTCTTCGGGTGTGGCGAATTTGGCGAGTTCTTCCCTGGCCACCTCTTCGGACGTCACGACCAGGTCGTTGATGCCCGCCTCGATCTGCGGCCAGCGTTGCCTGGCGTAGACGTCCAGTTGGCGCATCTCCCGCAGCGCCGTCTCCTTCATCTTCGGCCAGTCGCGCACGAACATGTTCTCGAACGTGCGCATGTAGTGCGGGTTCAGACGGTTCAGCATGGACTGCAGATCGGCGACGAACCTGGGCGAAATGTTGGCCGCCTCCGCGCTCATCGCCGCCGCAAAATCCGGGATCCTGTTGTGGCGGAAGTCTTTGACGGTTGCCCAGAGAAGGCCGACGTGAACGGCCACGACGCCCAGAAGCAGCAACGTGATGCACCTCCTGGCGAAATGCCGCTTTCGTTGCGTCTTGTACCAGAGCGCTTTCAGTTCTTCCGGGTCCGGAGCGGTCGTCTGCGCGGCGTCGGTCATGTGTTGCCCCCTTTCTGTGGAACTTGACGAAACCACCGCCTGTTGGCGTGCCGCCGGCCCCCGCGCACTCGCCGGAAAAGAGGGAATGCCGGGCCGGTGCCGCCTGCGCCGCGGGGGAGGGTACCAGCAGGTTGGTCGCGAGTCAATATGAATTGAAACCAGGCTGCGCCCGCTGCCCGCCTGCGGCGCGGATCGACCCCACAACGGGCTGACCGGCAGGCGAATGCACCGGTGAACCTGGGGGGCGGGGGCCAGCCAGGGACGCCGGGCCCGAGCCTCAGCGGCGCCACCCGGCCCGCCGCCGGAAGCGGCCGGGGGGAATGCCTACGGTCCTGGTGAACAGGCGGTTGAAGTAGTACTCGTTCGGAATCCCGACACGCCTCGCGATTTCGCCGACGGAGTAGCGCGACGAGAGCAGCAGCGCCCGCGCGCGTTGAATGCGTTCGCGGACCAGGAGTTCCTGGAAGGAAACGCCGAACAGGGCCTTCACCACGTGGCTCGTTCTCGACGACGACAGGTCCAGGCTCCCTGCCAGATCGGCCAGCCGCACCGGTTCCTGCGCATGGTAGTAGACGAAACGGCGAACGATCGAGCGGCGGTCCAGGTCCGTCTCCTTCAGGAGGTGAATCTGGTCCAGCACGTTCAGAAAGCCCTGCCCGAGCGTGTGCAGAATGCGCGCAATGCGCGTCGCCGCCCGACGCGTGAGCGCCGGCAGCGCGGCGTGGATACGGCGGACCGCGGCCGGAAAGTCTTTCGCGCCCGGCGCACCCCTGCCGCCGGGGGCCCGGAATGCCCCTGCAAAGATCGTCGCCACGTGGCCGCCGTCGCGTATCACCGGCACCACGACTTCCCGCACGCCCTTCCAGCACAGGGTCAGGAACGGCGCCTGATCCCGGTAAGCCCGCGTTTCCACGTACGTCAGGCAGTGGTCCCAGCAGTGGCGATCCCAGCCGGGGGTCAGCTTGCGGTTCAACTCGCAGTAGGGATGCGTATGGTGGCCGCGCCGCGCAACAAGCGACGTGCCGTCGGCGGTCCGAAACACGCCGCGCCGGTCGTGGATCGTCAGCCGTACGCCGAGTGCGCCCTCGACGTCCTCGATCAGACGCAGGAACCGGGTCGACGGCGTGCCGGCCCCGATGGGGATTGATTTTTCTTTCTTGGGCATTTCCGACAGAATAGTATAAAAAATCGGCGGCTGTGTCCATTGTTTCCGGCGGTCAACGGCCGTATTCTCTCAACAGGCTGGCGGTCGCCTCCGGTTCTGGGGGCTGGCGCGTGGGAAGGGTGTCGGGTGTCAGCGGATCCTGACACCTGGAACCCGACACCTGAAACCTCCAGCGGGGGCCGCCGGAAAGGAGAGCCGATGGACGCGACCGGGACCGAATATGGCACGCTGATTGTGGGGGCGACATGCGCGGGGCTGGGCTATGCCTGCGCGCGGCCGGAGGACTCGCTGCTGGTGGAGTCCTCCGCGCTGGTGGGGTGGGAGTTCGTCGAAGCCATGGACCCGGGTTCCGGCTGGGCCGCGGCCGTTGGGCTTGGCATGGAGACGGACGAGCTGCGCCGTGAGCTGCAGGCTCGCAACATTCTCGACGGGGAGCGGGTACACCTGCCGGCCGTGGCGCCGGTCCTGTTCAACCGGCTGAAGGAGTCGGGCTTGCCCTACCGGTTTTGGACGGACGTTCTCGAGGTGCGCGACAGGGGCGCTGAGTTCGAGGTGGTCCTGTTCGACGCCGGCGGGCGCCGCACGGTGCGCGTGAACCGAATTCTGGACACGACGACGCACCTGGTGTCCGTGCACGAGGCGCCGGTACGGATCGAAAGCAAGGCGATCGGGGCGACGCTCAATCGGATGGACAGGCCTGCGCCGTTGCCGGCCGCGGCCTGCAACGGCGGCTGGCGTGTGCAGGAAGGCCGGTTTCCGGGCGAGGCGTTTCTCGCGCTGGCTCTGCCGCCAGAGGCCGATTGGCCGGCGGCCCGGGCGCGGCTGCACGAGTTCTGGATGGACCGGCCGGCGGGGCTGCGGCCCTGGCACCTGGTGGCGGTGGGGACGCGGCTTGCGGAGAAACCGGCTTGGGTCGACTCGCCTTCGGACCGATGGCAGGCGCTGCCGTCGGCGCGGTTCGAGAACGTGTTGGAGGCGTTTGCCGCGGGCGCGGCGAAGGCGGCAGAGTGTGAGGCGTTGGTCTGAAACGGAGCGATTGGCCATGGACTATTGCACGCTTGTGGACGGTGAGGCGGTACGCAGCGAATGGACGGGCGGCTTTCACCAGACGTGCGACGTAGCCGTCGTCGGGCTGGGTACGGCCGGCGCACTGGCCCTGATTGCGGCGGCGCGCGAGGGGATGACGGCGGTCGGGCTCGAGGCGCTCAGCTTCATGGGCGGGGTCGGAACGGGCGGCGCCATCAATTACTACTACTGGGGCACGCAGGGCGGCATCCAGGACGAGCTGGACGCCGCCTGTCGCGAACTGGAACCGCGCTACGCGCCGTTCGACCCCAACCGGGCGAACCGGTTCCATCCTGACGTCAAGAAGTACGTGCTGGAGGACGCGGCGCGGCGGGCCGGTGCCGCCATGCTCTATCGGGCCAAGTTGACGGGCGTGTTCATGGAAGGCGAGAGGGTGGTGGGCGTGCAGGCGATCACGGCGCGCGGCGCCCGGAACATTCGCAGCCGCGTTGTGATCGACGCATCCGGTGACGCGCAGGCCTGTGCGGCGGCCGGCTGCCGGTGCCGGCTGGGCCGCGAATTCGACGGCCAGCCGCAGCCTTACTCCGCGCCGCGCGGGACGCTGAACACCGACGGCAGCGTGGGCCATGCCAATTTCGACGCCGGGTACGTGGACCCGCGCAACGCGGAGGACCTGTCCCGCGCCATCTGCCTCGGGCATGGCCTGCATCTGCGGGACCGCTACGAGGCCGAACCCGCGCGGTTGCTGTGGCTGGCCCCGTTGCTGGGCATTCGGGAGGGGCGTTTCGTCGAGTGCGAGGAGACGATCGCCTTTGCCGACGTGATCGGGGAACGCGCGCGCGAGCGTGTGGTGATGCAGATGAACTCGCATCACGACAACCATGCCAAGGACTGGGCGTTCGAGAGCGACGTCGCACGGGAATGGACGACCGTCTGCGGGTTCTGGGGGCGGCGCCTGCTCGCGCAGGTGCCCTACGGCGCGCTCGTGCCGCGCGGCGTGGACGGCCTGCTCGTCGCGGGGCGCTGCATCTCGCTCGACCACGATTCCGCGCAGAGTTTTCGGATGCAGCGCGATATGCAGAAGACCGGCGAGATCGCCGGCGTGGCCGCGGCGCTCGCCGTTCGCGACAACTGCGCCGTGCGCGACGTCCCGTATGCGAAGCTCAAGCGGAAACTCGAAGCGAGCGGATGCCTGCCGCGCGTGTTCGAATCGCCCGCCCCGTGGCTCGCGGATCGGGACGAGATCCGGCAGGGCCTCGCCTCAGCCGCGCCCGGCGTGGCGATCTGGTCGTGCCGCCGGATCGGCGAGCGGATCGTCGAGCCGCTGCTCGCATGGAGTCAACAGGCCGCGAATCCGGACCTTCAGAAGCATGCCGCGTTCGCGCTCGGCCTGTTGCGCCACGAAGCGGCGCTGCCGGTCCTGCGCGATATCGTTCGGCACGGCGACACGTCCGAGCCGGACGTCAAGCGCAGGCCGCAGAAACGGAAGCACGCGGCCCTGTTCCTGCTCGGGCTGCTCGGGGATCGCGCGGCGACGGACCTGCTGCTGGACGTGGCGCGCGGCGCGCAGGACGACTTCCAGGATTTCACGCACGCACTGACCGCACTGCTCAGGATTGCGCGCAAGCACGCCGGTCGGCGCGAGATCGTCGCGCGGACGCTCGGCGGTATCGTGTCCGGCCCGCACTTCTCGTGCCGGCTCCCGCTGCAGGTTTCGGGCTCGATGAGCCAGCAGCCGGTTGTCGAAGACATGACGCAGTATGTGCGCGTCGTGCTGCGCCGTGAGCTGAGCGAGTGGGGGCTGGACCCGGAGCCGTGCGTCGCGCTCGACCCGTCCCGCATGACCTGGCGCGACCGGCGCATGCTGATTTCTCACGCGCCGCGCGGGAGCCATCACACGCCGCGCCGCAGGCTGCCGGGCGTGATGCCGAGGTAACGCCGGAACAGCCGGGACATGTGGTACACGTCGCCCAGTCCGGCCTCGGGCGCGATCTCTTTCAACGGCCGGGATGTAGTCAGAATCAAGTCACGCGCGAAATCGAGCCGCAGTTGCCGGACGTCCTGGACGGGCGTGCGGCCCGTGAGGCGCCGGTATTTCCGGGCGAAGTGATACTTGCTCAGCCCGGCGTGTCGCGCCAGACGCGCCAGACTCAGCGGCTCGGCCATGTGGCCTCGCGCGTGGCGGCGGACGCGCTCGACCATATCGCCCTCCCCGTAGCGCCACAGCCGCACGAACTCCAGCAGCAGCGTTTGCAGCACGGCCTCATTCGTGGCCGCGGAGAGCGGCGACCGCCGCTCCCGCTCCCGGTAGAGCCACCCGGCCAGGACCCGGATTCGGCTGTCGGTGTCCGCAACGTGCAGCGGCACGTCCGGCGGGCACAGCTCCCATTCGAAGTCCACGAAGAAGGAGAGCAGCGTCTGGCCCGGTTCCGTCCATTCCTCGTGCGCGCGGTTGGCGGGATAGAAAAGGAGCCCGCCTTCCGTCGCGGCCAGCGTTCGCCCGCACAGGGCGGCCTTCTGACCGCCGCGCATGACGACGATCATCTGCTGAAACGGATGGCTGTGCGCCGCCATGTGCCACGGCAGCCGCGGCTCGTGCCGGCCGATGCCGAGAAAACGCGCGTTGGGAATGCCTTCCGTCATGCCTCGTCCTCGCCACCGCACTCCTATCTGTGGCCCCGTGTAAATCCCTCAAGAACCCGACTTCGCCGTCGTGCCTCCTGGCTTCCGCCGTCGCTCTGCGAGCTATGGCGGACAAGTCGGCGGGCGCGGCTTGCTCGAGAACTTACTCGAGAACTTACTCGAGAACTTGCTCGAGAACCCCCGCCGCAGCGGCGGGGTCGACAAAGATTACGACCCGCCTACGCCCAGCGCTTCGGCGGGCGCAGCCCGCCTACGCCCAGCGCTTCGGCGGGCGCAGCCCGCCTACGCCCAGCGCTTCGG